>JBIJCA010000417.1:0-3031 GCA_044344935.1 Aquimonas sp.
CGATGTCGACTGGGACAGCATCGATGGATCGAGCGTGCGGCAGTACGTGATCTACATGAGTGCGGACGACCTGATGCGGGTGGGAATGCTCGTAGCCGCCGAGGGCCGCTGGCAGGGTGTGAGCATTGTTTCAGCGGAGTGGATCCGAGAGATGACCGCGGCGCACTCGTCCCTAGAGAGCGATCCGAAAGAGGCCTTCGGCGGCGGCTTCTTCGACGGCTATGGCTATCTGTGGTGGAGCCGCGAGCAGAACGGTCGCAGGCTGCTGTGCGCCGACGGCTGGGGCGGGCAGTACATCATCATCGACCCCGCCACTCGCGTCGTCGTAGTGAGCCGGCGCAACACCGGAACGCATCTGCTGGCGCAGGGCTGGTTTCTCTGGCGAGGCGTCGAGACCGATCGCCCCTACGTCTACGGGCTGTTCGAGCGGGTAAACGAACTTCTGCGGCAAGACTGATTCGCATCGATCGTCAACGCACGCGGCCCGCACTTGGGCGGGCCGCGTGGAGTTCAAGCGCTGACAGCAGCGAACACAGCAGCGGCACCATCAGCAGGGCGACGATCCAGAGCCGGCACCCGCACCGGCAGCAGCGAGGCCCCGACGAGACGCTTACGTCCGCTCGGCTGCAGGGGCGCGCGTGCGCTGCAGTTCGATGACGCGCGTGCCGTTGTCGAGCCGCCGATCGGAACTCAGCACGAAGCCCTCGGCACGGATGGGGGCGGATCGTGCAGCCTTGTCGATCGCTGCCTCCAGGCGCTGCTGGAAGGCGTGCTCCTGCAAAGCCCGGTAGGCCGCGGGCGCGACCAGCAGCACTGCACATGCCGTCGCGGCGAGGGCCCAGGCGGGTCGCATTGAGCGCGAACGCGGGGGCGCGTGCAGCGCGTGCTGCAGTCGCTGCAGTCCTCCCGGAGGGGGCGTCAGTACCGGCAACTTCAGCTCAGAACTTCTCATGCGGTTTCTCCTCGCCCAGCTGCCGCCGAAGCTGGCGCAGGGCTTCGTGCTTGCGCGAGCCGACGGTGCCCTCAGCGATGCCCAGCAGGGCCGCGATCTCGCGTGTGTCGAAGCCGCTGAACTCCGACAGCAGCAGCACCTCCCGCAGCGCCAGCGACAGCGCGCCCAGGGCGCGACGCAGCGCAGCGTGCTCGGCCAGCAGCTCCGGCGAACGCACCGTCGCCAGCAGGTCCCACTCGCCGGCATCGGGCTCGCTGTCGATGCTCAGGAAGCGCCGCAGTCCGCGCCAGCGCAGCTGATTGCGCGCCAGGTTGAGCGCGCTGGCGTAGATGAGCTGGTCCAGCTCGTCCGCCCGCACGCGTTCGCGCGCCGCCCACACCTTCATGAAGGCCTCGTGCTGGATGTCCTGGCATTCGCGCGGGTCCCACAGCAGTCGCAGCAGCACATTGTAGAGCGGCCGTTCGAGCCGTCGATACGCGCCGCTCAGGTCGGCCTCGGTGATGGGCATTGCCGGCGCTCACTGCGCCGGCTCTGAATCGATTGGCTGCAGACGAACTACCAGCGCCTCCCCACCTTCGTTCTCGTCTCGAAAGCTGAGCAGCACGTATTCGCCCGGCCGCATGCCCACGAGGGCATTGGTGCTGATCGGCGAAGTGCTGTCAGAGGGTGACCCCCGCCTGCTGCTCGACAATAGCGACAGGTCGGCCAGATATCCGTCGTTCAATCGGAACAGGGTTGCGTGCACGCTCAGGATCCGGCCAGAGCTGTTGCTGGCGCGACCATCAGTTGTCCGGGTCTGCACCGAGGCTTCAAGTTGCCGCCAGTCCGCGTACGGCAGCCCGACCAGCGCCTGTTTGAGCTCGGCCGACACTGGTGGTAACGACTCCAGGCCCTCCCCCGCCCTGAGTGACCAGACCTGAACTTGGACCCGATGGGTAGGGTCACGCTGAGGCTGTGACTTCAAGGCAGCCGTCATGCCTTCCAGGCTGGTCTCGATCTGCTGCTGCGTCCTGGCGTCAGTGCGGAGCAGGATCTGACCGGGCCCCGCCACGCTGGCGCTGCCGGCTTCACTCGATGTCAGCAGCTGATTCAGCGCTTCCACCAGGGCCTCCGTGCGGTCGGGCGAAACCTCGAGGTAGCGCACCTCCAGGGCCGGGTCGGCCTTGGAGACCTCCGCGTTCTGTTTGCCGCAGCCCGTGAGGGCAAGCGCAGGAAGGGCGACGATCAGGGCAAGGGTCCAACGGGCATATCGCATGGCGTGCTTCCAGTGGTGGGTTCGTTCTGTCTTACACGCGAGCGCGGGATTTCTTCGATCGCCAACGCACGCGGCCCGCACTTGGGCGGGCCGCGTGGAGTTCAAGCGCTGACAGCAGCGATTACAGCAGTGGCACCATCAGCAGGGCGACGATGTTGATGATCTTGATCAGCGGGTTCACGGCCGGGCCGGCGGTGTCCTTGTAGGGGTCACCCACGGTGTCGCCGGTGACCGCCGCCTTGTGGGCGTCGGAGCCCTTGCCGCCGTGGTGGCCGTCTTCGATGTACTTCTTGGCGTTGTCCCAGGCGCCGCCGCCGGTGGTCATGCTGATCGCCACGAACAGGCCGGTGACGATGGTGCCGATCAGCAGGCCGCCGAGTGCGCGGATGCCGGCGCCTTCGCCCATCGCGAACTCCATCACCACCGCGATCACCACCGGCACCAGCACCGGCAGCAGCGAGGGAATGATCATTTCCTTGATCGCCGACTTGGTCAGCATGTCGACCGCGCGCGAGTAGTCGGGCTTGGCGGTGCCTTCCATGATGCCCTTGATCTCGCGGAACTGGCGGCGCACTTCCTCGACCACTGCGCCGGCCGCGCGGCCGACGGCTTCCATCGCCATCGCGCCGAACAGGTAGGGCACGAGGCCGCCGATGAACAGGCCGATGATCACCGCCGGATCGTTCAACTCGAACACGGTCGCCTTGCCGGCGGCTTCCAGGTTGTGGGTGAAGTCGGCGAACAGCACCAGCGCGGCGAGGCCCGCCGAGCCGATCGCGTAGCCCTTGGTCACCGCCTTGGTGGTGTTGCCGACCGCGTCCAGA
>JBIJCA010000418.1:0-3026 GCA_044344935.1 Aquimonas sp.
GGGACTCCCCTCTCCCCTTGTGGGAGGGGGGCGGGGGAGAGGGGGGAAGGCTTGCGCAAAGCATGTTCCACCGCCCCAAGCTGCTGTCGCTTCGCTCGACCCTGACAGTGTCGACTGCCACCGGCAGCCGACCATCTTCGGAGCCCGAGCGAAGCAACGGCAGGTCGGGGCAGAGGGCGGAGCTGGCGCAAGGTTCGCCCCCTCTCCCCAACCCCTCTCCCACAAGGGGAGAGGGGCTCCACTTCGGGCATCGACGGGCTGGGTAGCACTCGGTCCGTGGGTAGCACTCGGTCCCATCGCGCTACTCCTGCCGAAATCACGCAAAGCATAGCCGCGCAGCGGCCGTTCGACCCCTGCGGAAAGGCGCAGCACAGGCTTGACGCCCTCCCAAGCGCGGAACTTGCATGCCGCCGGCCAGCACACCCCGCGCGGAGGCCCACATGCTGCCCCAGGACGACGAAGACGCACTGATGAAGCGGCACCGCTACGCGCTGCAGGAGATCGAGCGCGAGATCCGCAAGATCAATCGCGAAGTGATCCATCGCGACATTCCCAAGATCGAGCGCAAGCACGTGGTGGAACTTGCCACCGTGGTGGCCGAGCATCGCGCCCGCTACCTCACCGCCGGCATGCGCCTTTCGTCCGCGAAGATCGGCACGCCGGAGGAGCAGGAGCTGATCCGCATCCTGCCCGGTCTGCGTCGCGAGTTCGAAACCGCGCGAGAGGTCTTCGCCGCACTCGAACGCGCCATCGAACAGGCCTACGTCGACGTCGATCTGCGCTGAGAATCACGCGCTGACCGATCACGCACGACACGACGACCAATCACCGCGCGCGATGTCCAAAACGCTGGGCAAGCGGGTGTGCCCTGCCTTCTGGCACCCGCGCCAGAGCAGCACAGTAGGCACCTTTGTAGGCTCGTACAACCATCAAGCCTGCCGCTCATGACCCTGCTGAAGCCCCTGAAGCGCCTCGCGGCGCTCGCTGCGCTCTCGCTCAACCTCGTACTGCCTGCGGTCGCAGCGGATCGCGCCGAAGTCGGCAACCGCGTGACCGAAGGCGTGCCGGAGCTGCCGGCCGATCTCATCGAGCGCCTCGACCGCTACCAGAACACGCGGCCGGCCACTTTCGCCGGCTGGGCCAGCGGCAGCGAGCTGCTCATCGGCACGCGCTTCGGCGAAACCAATCAGGTGCACCGCGTGCGCGCGCCGCTGGGCATGCGCGAGCAGCTGACCTTCCACAAGGAGCCGGTCTCGGCGGTGCGCGCCCAGCCCGGCAGCAACGGCCGCGGCTTCGTGTTCGGCAAGGACGTCGGCGGCTCCGAGTTCTGGCAGCTCTACCACTACGACCTGGAGAGCCGCGGCACGCGCCTGCTCACCGACGGCGGCCGCAGCCGCAACGAACAGCCAATCTGGTCGCCCGACGGTCGACTGATCGCGTGGTCGAGCACGGCCCGCAACGGCCGCGACAGCGACATCTGGGTGCGTGCGCTGGACGGCGAAGCGCGCGCCGTGCTGACCGAGGGCGGCACCTGGTATGCCAGCGACTTCTCGGCCGACGGCAAGCGCCTGCTGGTGCAGCAGTATGTGTCGATCAACGAGGCCTACCCCGGTGAGGTCGATCTTGCGACCGGCACGCTTGAACGCTTCCCGGTCGACGGCGGCAAGGCGGCCTTCGGCGGCCTGCGCTACGCGCCCGATGGCGAGGGCATCTACTTCATCTCCGACGAGAACAGCGAGTTCCGCCGCCTGCGCTATCACCGCCCCGGCCAGCCGGTGCAGGTGCTCACGGCCGATCTCAACTGGAACGTGGTGGCCTTCGACATCGCCTCCGACGGCCGTCATCTGGCCTACGCCAGCAACGAGGACGGCATCTTCCGACTGCATGTGCTGTCCCTGCCCGACCATCAGCCAGTGGCCCTGCCCGAACTGCCGGTCGGCGTGATCGGCGGCATGGGCTTCTCGCCGGACGGCGGCCGCATTGCGCTGACGCTGAACAGCGCGATCACGCCCAGCGATGTCTATGTGGTCGACTTGGCCGCGCGCAGCCTGACCCGCTGGACCGAAGGCGAAGTCGGCGGCCTCGACGCCTCGCGCTTCATCGCGCCTACCCTGATCCGCTATGAGAGCTTCGACGGCCTGTCGATTCCGGCCTTCTACTACCGTCCGGCCGGCGTGCCCGCCGATCGCAAGCTGCCGGTGGTGATCAACATCCACGGCGGCCCGGAGGCCCAGGCCCTGCCGGTGTTCAGCCCGGCCATCCAGTTCATGCTCGACGAGCTGCAGGTGGCGGTGCTGGTGCCGAACGTGCGCGGCTCGGCCGGCTACGGCAAGACCTTTCTCGACCTCGACAACGGGGTCAAGCGCAAGGACTCGGTCAAGGACATCGGCGCCCTGCTCGACTGGATCGCCCAGCAGCCGGGCCTGGATGCCGAAAAGGTCGGCGTGTCGGGCGGCAGCTACGGCGGCTACATGGTGCTGGCGACCTTGGTCGACTATGCCGACCGCCTCGCCGCCGGCATCAACGTGGTCGGCATCTCGCACTTCAGCACTTTCCTGAAGAACACCGAGAGCTACCGCCGCGACCTCCGCCGCGCCGAGTACGGCGACGAGCGCGACCCCGAGATCGCCCAGTTCTTCGAGGAGATCGCGCCGCTGAACAATGCGGCGAAGATTCGCTCGCCGCTGTTCGTCGCCCAGGGCGCCAACGACCCGCGCGTGCCGCTCTCCGAGGCCGACCAGATCGTCGACGCCGTGCAGGGCAACGGCGGCGACGTCTGGTATCTGGTGTTCAAGGACGAGGGCCACGGCTTCGCCAAGAAGACCAACAACGACTACTTCAGCGCTGCCAGCATGCTGTTCTGGCAGAAGCATCTGCTCAGCGAGTAGCGCGCCGCGCCTCGAAGCACCCGATGTTGGGCCGCGCCTTCGGCTTGGCCCAACCTACAGGAGCCGGTCTTCTCAGCTGGCGCAGGCCGGCCCAAACGCTGCGCTGCTGCTCTTGCAGGTAGGGCTAAGCGAAGCGCG
>JBIJCA010000420.1:0-3009 GCA_044344935.1 Aquimonas sp.
GCCGTTCTTGCAGGTCAGCTCGGTGACGACATGAAAGCTGTTGTTGTCGAAGTGCTCGAAGTCGATCAGCCGAGTGCCCGAGCGCTCGGTAAGGCGGTCGTAGAAGGCCTTTCCAAGGTCTTCGTTGTCCAGGAGCAGTTTGACGTCGGCCAGCAGCCGGGGGATGTCATCTGCTGCCAGTTCAGGGTTGATGCGTGCGATGGCTTCGCTGAAAAGCGCGGGGAAGATATTGGTCTCCTCATCCCAGGCCGCGCCCTTCAGTGAGAGATACCGATAGCCGAGCCGCACCAGATGCAGGATGCAGGGGATCTTGACCCGGGAGTCCTCACTGAAAACCATCAGGCCTTCGCTCCCTGGCTTGCTCGCGGAACGGTGTTGGCGTCTTCAACCGCGCCACCGGCACGCACCCAGTCATCGACCTCTGAGGCCTTGAACTTCCACAGCCGCCCCACCCGATGCGCGGGCAGGCGCTTGCGGTCGATCCAGCGGTAGATGGAATCGCGGGTGACGCCGAGATGCTCGGCGATCTGCTCCACGGACACCCAGCGCTCGGTCATCGCGTGCTCCATCGGTGGCAGGTCTTTCGGCACAAAGTCGCAGTCAATCGTAGTGGTCGGAATCTATCAGGTGGCGCCGGCGGCAGCTACACGGCGCTTGGCACCGCCTTGGCCGGAAGCTCCCCGGTGCGAGACCACACAACTGGATCACCCGGCAGCGGTTCTGGAAGCGCCGGCGGTAGTGGCGACTGTCCCACCGCCAGCTTGGCCCAGTAGCCACGCTCTGGGCGGGGCACCCGCAGCTCAAAGCACACCCGTGCGAGGTAGATTCCTGACACTTCGAACTTTTCGGCCACCCTTATCGTCGGTGTCGACCAAACCAACGCGTAGGGATCTTCCCTCGTGATCATCCTCATCCCCATAGCCATGGATCACCCCCGGCGAGAGTATTCACACCTCCGAGGTCTCTGGTGACCATCGTTGATGGCGAACCTGGTCGCATACGTGGCTGCTCTGGCGGGCAGTGCGCCTTTGCTCACATGAAAGCGAAACAGAGGAAAGGGAATGACCTGGCCCGGAAGCTCGGCGATTTTGGTTGTATGGGCCGAGGGCCACCCGCAAGGCCGAAGTCCACAAGCCCGCGCCGCGCGGGGATTCGCGCAAGAAAAAGGGCCCGGAGGTCATCCGGGCCCTTCTGGTGTTGGTGGAGGCGGGGGGAATCGAACCCCCGTCCGAAGGCATTACATCTTTGGATCTACGTGTGTAGTGCGTTGTCAGGTCTCGTTTCAGGGCAACACAGCGCACGAAGAACACCCTGGAACCAGTCTGGAAGTTTTAGGCCTTGGCTGTCAGACAGCAGCCTTCGGACGATCCCGTAAATATGACCGACTGATCCACCGTTACAGGCACCGATGGGAGTCGGACTCGCCTATTTAGGCGGCGAGTGCGTAGTTGTCGTCGTTCGCAACTAGCTTGTTTGCCGCTGGATTAACGAGGAAAGCTGCCCCCTCGACACGCACCTCCGGTTTCACACCCCCGTCGAAGCCTGGTCGCCCCCGGGGTTTGCCGCTGCGCGGCGGGCTTTCGATCAGCCTGTGCCGCGCGTCGGGGGAGTATATGGAGGCGATGGCGAAGGCCACAAGGAAAACCTTGTGGCCTTCGTTCAGGCTGGCCCTGCCGCACGCTGCGTCGCTCCCGTTGAGAGGCCTGCCGACGCGGGCGCGTTAGTCACGCCGCCTGCCTCAGTTGACGCGGCTGATGCGGAACCAGTTGATGTTCCAGCCGCCTGACGTCGCAGCGATGGCGAGACGACGGGTGCCTGCCGGCAGCTGGATGCGGTGGCTGACCGTGGTCCATGTCTCCCAGCCGCCGGTGGCGGGGAAGCTGATGCTGCCGTACACCGGCGAGCCGCCGGCTTCCTCCAGCTTGAAGCTGCCGCCGTTGGCGCCGCTGGAGACGCGATAACTGACTTCGTAGGTGCCGCTGACCGGGATGCTGACCGGGGTGTTGTAGTACGACATCCAGTCGCCGGCATCGATGTAGCCGACCACGCGGCCACCGCCGGTATCCGAGGTGCCGCCGGTCTGCACACCGCTCATGTAACTGTAGTCCTCGGCCTGGATCGTGGCGATCACGGCGTTGGGCGGGGGCGGCGTCGGCGCGATGCTTTCGATGCGGAACCAGTTGAGGTTCCAGCTGCGGCCAAGTGCGGAAACCGCGATGTCCTGTTCGCCCGCGCTCAGGCTGACTTCGTGCGAGATGTCCGCCCAGTTCTGCCAGCCGCCGGTGTTCGGCACGGTGAGGTCGCCGAAGACCGGTGATCCGCCGGCGCGCTCCAGCCGCAAGCGGCCAGTGCTGGCCTGCGAGGCCACGCGGTAGGTCACCTTGTAGCGGCCGGCGGTGGGCACATTGATGCGGTAGGTCATCCAGTCGCCGGCATCGATCCAGCCGACATTGCGGCCGCCGCCGGCATCGGTGGTCGGCTGCGTCTGGATGCCGCTCATGTTGCAGAAGTCTTCGGCCTGGATCGTGCCCGGTACAGCGCGGCTGGCGCAGGGCGTCGGGTTCGGGCCCGGGGTGCCGCCAAGCGCCGGCCAGTCACGGACGATGCCGCGCACCAGGTTGCCCGAGGCGGTGTAGTCGGCCGCCGTCCAGCCGCCGTTCGGGTTGGCGCCGGGGCGCAGCGCCGAGGCGCCTTCGTTCTTGTCGTTGAGCGCCCAGTTGGCGTGGCTGATCTGGTTGGCGCGCAGGAAGTTGATCCAGGCATTCGTCTCGGCCACATCGACGCCGCCGTCGCCGTTGGCGTTGACCGTGCCCCACTCGGTGACGAACAGCGGGATGCCGCGATCCAGCGCGTACTGCGCCTTGTTGCGCAGCTCCTGCCGATGCGTGCCCGCATAGAAGTGCAGGGTGTAGGCGATGTTGCGCTGGTTGCGGATCGGGTCGTTGGCGGCGGCGTCGACGTCCTGCGACCAGCGCGGCGTGCCGACGATGATCAGGTTGTCCGGATCGA
>JBIJCA010000140.1:0-11252 GCA_044344935.1 Aquimonas sp.
GGTTGCACGTCGTTGGCGGAACTGAGCGTGACGCGGACCTGCTGCGAGCCGTCGTAGTTCATCGTCCACACGTCGAGCGGCGCCAGTTCCACGGCGATGCGATAGCCGTTGGGCACAGCCGGGCACGAGTCCGCGCCATCGATCACGCCATCACCATCCACGTCGGGCCGGCCGAAGCCGCGGAACGGCACGTTGTTCGTGGGTCCGCCATAGGTGACCGCATTCCCCCCGTCGAGGTCCATCACCCGCGTGGCGTAGATGCAGTCGCCGGCGGTCGAGTAACACAGCTCGAACGCGACCTGGCTGCCGTCCGGGCTGAAGCGGGCTGTGCTGACGAACACGCGGTCGGCCGCCGGGTCGTCGTAGAGCGCGACCACGCCACTGCCGTCGGTGCGCGCGAGGTACAGCGCCGGCGGCACGGTGAAGCCCACCGGGTCGGGCCGGTTGATGAACAGCACGCGGCTGCCGTCGGGGCTGACCACCAGATCGCGCTTGCCACCGACGATGTCGGTCAGGCGCAGCCCGCTGCCGCCGTTGCCATCCATGCGATACAGATCGTTGTAGTGCGGGCCCTGGGTCGCGGCGCGACCGGAGGCGTACACGATGCGTCCGTCGGGCAGATACACCGGTTCATCGTTGAAGCGGCTGTCGATGTCGGGATCGGTCAGCGCGACGACGGTAGTGCCGTCCAGCGACGAGCGATACACCTGACGCGATCCAAACGCCGCGTCCTGCGAGGTGAACACCACGGACTGGCCATCGGGGCTGAATGCAGGCGCGCCGTGCTCGTTGCCGGTGGGATCGTTGCTGACGGGCGGTGCGGACGTGAGCAGGCGCTGGTCGCTGCCGTCGATATCCATCAGCCAGATCTTGTCGTCGAGGTCGGTCGGCCCGCAGTTGCGGCGGAACACGATCCGGGTGCCGTCTGGGCTGATCGAGTACTGGTCGTTGCGGCAGCTGCCGCCGGTGAGGTTGGTCAGGTCCGTGCCGTCGACGTCGATCGAATAGATCATCGACGAGAAGGTGCCGGGGCTGGCCGAGAAATACAGCTTGCGCGCGCCGGCGTCGAACTGCAGGTCCGTGATGAAGGTGCCGGTGCTGAATGACGGCTCCGCCAGCAAGGTGCGCTGCGAGCCATCGAGGTTCTGCGTCCACAGCCGATGGCTGACAGGACCATCGAGGAAGTACTCCCCGAAGGCCACTCGCCCGCATTCGAAGCCTGTACTGCAGTCGATCTGGGCGTATCCCACCTGCGTGTGATCGCCAGAAGCATCAAAGCGCGCAGTGCCAAGGCGCGCGTCGCTGCAGAAACAAGGTTGGATTCGAGGCGCATCGGACGTTCCTTCCAGGGCTCGATCAAGGCGACATTGACGCGCCTCACCGGATCCACGGAGGAAGATGCCGGAAGGGCTCATCCGCTTGAGCCTCACCTCATCGGCCAGCCGGGCCCCTTTGCGCGAAACGCCCGCGTGAGCCTCCAGCCCGGATCCGGCTCAGCAACCCAGCGACCCATGACATCGACGGACCTTCGCCTTGAGGCCTATTGCGCGCCCTACCCCGCGTGCCCAGCCTATGCGGCTTCGCCGCGCCCGCGGCCTTCGATTGAACCCACGCCGTGGCCATGACGCCTGCGACCCGCGCCCAGCTGCAGATCCACTTCTGCGTGATGCTCTGGGGCTTCACCGCCATTCTCGGCAAGTTGATCACCCTGACCGCCCTGCCGCTGGTGTGGTGGCGGATGCTGCTGGTCACGGCGGCGCTGGCGCTGGTGCCGGCCGTCTGGCGCAGCCTGCGCAGGATGCGCGCGCGGCAGGTGTGGATCTATGCCGGCATTGGCGCGCTGGTGTCTCTGCACTGGCTGACCTTCTACGGCTCGATCAAGTTGTCCAACGCCTCGGTCGGCGCGACCTGCATGGCGCTGGGGCCGGTGTTCCTGGCCTTCATCGAACCCTGGATCGCGAAGCGTCCCTTCTCGCGCGGTGAGCTGGCGCTGGGCATCGCCGTGCTGCCGGGCGTGGCACTGGTGGTCGGCGGTGTACCGGTGGAGATGCGTGCCGGCATCGCGATGGGCGCGGTCTCGGCCTTCATCGTGGCCCTGTTCTCGGCGCTCAACAAGCGCTATGTCGAAGACGGCGAGCCGCTGACGGTGACTGCGATCGAGCTCGGTGCGGGCACCCTGACCCTGACGGTGCTGGCACCGCTGCTGCTGCTCGCCTTTCCGCTGCCGGCAGAGGGCGGCTTTCTGCCCGACACCACCGACTTCATCTACCTGCTGGCGCTGTCGCTGGGCTGCACCCTGCTGCCGTTCGCACTGAGCCTGGTGGCGCTCCGTCACATGAGCGCGTTCTCGGCGCAGATGGCGATCAACCTGGAGCCGGTCTACGCGATCCTGCTGGCGATGGTGTTGTTCAACGAGCAGCGCGAGCTGGATGCCAGCTTTTACGGCGGCGTTGCGATCCTGCTGCTGGCTGTGTTCGCCCAGCCGCTGCTGCGCAGGCCGCGCTCGCCAGCGCATGCGGAGAACGCGGCGGTCGGCGAGGCCAAGGACATCGGCTGAACCCAGTCCAAGCCCGCGCCACCGGGTGGATCAGACGAGCTTCAGCTCGAACGCCTTCAGCACCGCGCGCGTGCGGTCGCGCACGCCGAGCTTGCTGAGGATGTTGGAGACGTGGTTCTTGACCGTGCCTTCCGCCACGCCCAGCGAATTGGCGATTTCCTTGTTGCTGTAGCCGCCCGCCATCAGCCGCAGGATCTCGGTCTCGCGGTCGGTCAGCGGGTCCGGACGGTCAAGGCTGGTGAAGTCGTTCTGCATGCGCTCCAGGCCCGACAGCAGGCGCTGGGTCACCACCGGCTGCACCAGCGAGCCGCCAGCAGCCACGGTCTGCACGGCGTCGACCAGTTGCTCCAGCGAGACGTCCTTCAGCAGATAGCCGCGGGCACCCAGCTTGATGCCCTGCAGCACCAGTTGATCGTCGTCGAAGGTGGTCAGGATGATCGTGGCCGGCACCGAGCCCCGCTCATGCAGGTGCTGCAGGGTTTCGATGCCCGACATGACCGGCATGCGCATGTCGAGCAGCACGACGTCGGGCTTGACCTCGTCGATCTTCTCCAGGCCCTGCTTGCCGTCGCTGGCCTCGGCCACCACCCGGATATTGTCGGACAGCTCGAGCAGCGAGCGGATGCCCTGGCGAACCAGGGTTTGGTCGTCGACCAGGCAGACGCGGATCATGCGGGTGTCTCCACAGGAAGGTGCAGGCGCAGGGCGAAGCCCTGCCCCGGCGAAGTTTCGATCTCAAGTGTGCCGGCGAACTCGGCGACGCGCTCGCGCATGCCCTGCAGACCGTTGCCGGCCTGCACTGCGTCGGCGCCACGGCCGTCGTCGCGCGCTTCGAGGACGACGCCCGCCTGCCCCGCAGCGATGCGCAGATCGAGGCGGGCGGCACCGGAATGGCGCGCGGCATTGGTGATGATCTCCTGGGTCGCGCGCAGCAGCATCTGCGCGCGGTGGGGATCGCTGATGCGGAAGTCCGGCGGCACATCCAGCCGGACCTCCAGCGAGGGAACGCCGTCCACCAGGCTGAACAGGGCTTCGCGCAGATCGATGGCGTCATCGTGGCGCAGCTGGCTGACGGCCTCGCGCACATCCGACAGCAGCAGCTTGGCAAGCGACTGCGCCTGCTTGATGTGCTCGCGCGGCTTGCCCTCGGACAGGTGGGTGGCCACCTCGAGATTGAGGCTGAGCGCGGTCAGGTGATGGCCCAGCAGGTCATGCAGTTCGCGCGAGATCCGTGAGCGCTCATTCAGGCGCGAGCTTTCCGCGAGCAGCGCGCGGGTGGCGCGCAGCTCGGAATTCAGGCGCCGCTGCTCCTCGCGCGCGTCCATCTGCCGACGCGCGACGACGCTGGTCAGGAACACGAAGCTCGAGTAGCCGAACAGAAGCATCGCCTGCAGGGAGGCCGCGAGCAGGTCGAAGTCCGGCTGCACCAGAAAGACCGGCACCAGCGCGAGGTGCTGACCGATCAGCCAGGCCAGACCCCAGCCCAGGCCCAGAAACCAAGGCAGCAAGCCTGCGATCACCATCAGGAACGCGCCGGACAGACCGCTGGCGGAAAAGTGACCGATACCGAGCGCCGACAGGGTCAGTGCCGCCAGCAGCAGCAGATGCACGGACCGCGCCCGCGGCCGCGCCCCCGGCGAGCGGGTCAGCAGCAGATAGCAGACGCCAAAGACGATGTAGCTGATGCGCCACCACTGCAGGTCCGCGTTGGTCAGACCCTCGCGGACGAAATCAATCAATAGCGGCACGCCCATGCAGCCCCAGGTGAAGAGGCCGGCGAAGCGCAGCAGCTGCATGGGATTCAGGCGGGCAAGCATCGCCGCATCATAGGCGCGGTGAGAGTCAGGGCACCCTGCCTGTGGTCATGAGCGGGGATTCGGGAGCGAAGAGGCGCGTTCTCGGACCGCGGGTCCGCGCGCCAATGAGCGCCGGAGCGCTATGCGCATAGGCTGGGATTCGGGATTCGATAGAAGCGAGTCGTTCAACCCCGAAGCCCGACGGATCGCTCTCAGCTCCAAGCCAGCCGCGGGCTCGCTCTGACGAATCCCGAATCCCCAATCCCGAATCTCGGTTCCAATCAGAACGTCCGCGACCGCGCCGGCTCCGGCAGATGCATCGGCTGACCGTCGCGGCACTCGAAAGCCGCAAGGAACGAGGACAGGTGCGGCAAGGGGCCGTTGACGCGGAAGCGTGCGGGCGCGCGGGTGTCAGCGGCCAGCAGCAGGCGAAGCGTCTCGTCCTGGTAGTTGCGACGCATCAGCCGGGCCCAGCCGTGGAAGAAGCGCTGCGCAGGGCTCAGTCCATCGATGCGCTCACCGCGCTCGCCGCCAGCGGCGAGAAAGCCGGTGTAGGCCAACTGCAGCCCGCCCAGGTCGAGCACGTTCTCGTTCCAGGTGGCTGCACCGTCGACGCGCAGGGGGCCCAGCGCCGCGAAGCCCGAGTACTGGTTGACCAGACCGCGCGCGCGCTCAGCGTAGGCGTTGCGATCGGCTTCGCTGAGAACGCCGCGGCGCGCGCCCGAGGCCGGGTCGAAAACCCCCATCAAACCCCGCGCCAGCAGCACGCCTGCCGCGCCGAAGTTCAGTGCGACATCGCCCCCCGGCTCGAACAGCGGCGACTGCAGAAGAGCTGCAGGCACGTACAGCGTGTGCGTCGCGGCCTGGTAGCTCACCTGCAGACTGGAGGCTGGCAGCGGCCAACCTGCGCGCGGCGGCTTGCCCAGCCCAGCGAGTTCGCGCTGATGGCGCGCGCGTGCGACCGCGAGGACGGCCTCCGGCCAGCTCTCGGCCTCGAGCTCGAACCCCTCCCATTCGGTCTCGGCCGGCCCGCCCAGTGCGAAGCTCAGGCGGTCTATCTCGGCCAGCAGTGCCAGCCGGCCCTCGGGCTGCAGCCAGGTCGAGCCTTCCACCCAGGCCCGCAGCTGCGCGCGCAGACCTTCCGTCAGCGCCAGCGCCGCCTCGCGGCGGCCCGCGTCGAAATGGGCGCGCGCATAGCGCTGTCCCAGGGCCTCGCCCAGGCTGGCCTGCAGAAACTGCAGCACCCGCGCTTCCCGCGCGGGCGGGGTCTGGCCAGACAGGGTCTCGACGAACAGACGGTCATGCGCTTCGCTGAAGGGCTGCCCCAGATAAGGCGCTGCTGCGTGCAGCACATGGAAGCGCAGGTAGGCCTGCCAGTCCGCGAGGGGCTGCGAAGCGAAGCGGGCGTTGATCGCTGCGAAGTAACTCGCGTGCGCCTGCGAAAGACGGTCGAGCTTGCGCAGTCCCTGCGCGCGCAGGTAGTCGCGCCAGCGCAGCTCGGGCTGAGCTCGGTCGAGGTAGCTGTTGCGCGGATCGCGCAGCTGCTCCAGCGACAGCGAGGCCCGCGCCAATTCAAGCTCGACCGCGAGCACGCGCTGCGCCTCAGCCGCGGCATCGGCGCGTCCGGCCAGACCCAGCAGACGTTCGACGTAGGCGCGATAGGCCTCGCGCAGCTCGAGCGCGGGCGCGTCCTCGCGCAGGTAGTAGTCGCGGTCCGGCAGACCGAGGCCGCCCTGGTTGGCGTAGGCGACGCGCTGCTCGGGCTTGTCGAGGTCGGGCGCTACAGAGAAGGCGAACAGCACGGGCGCGCCCCAGCCATGCAGTTCCGCGACCAACGCGGGCAGTTCGCGCGGCTTGGCGAGCGCATCGATCCGGCTCAGGAAGGGCGCCGCCGGGCCGAGGCCGAGCGCATCGATCGCAGCGGTGTCCATGCCCAGCGCGTACAGCCGCGCGATGCTGGCGTCGAGGGGGTTCGCGGGGGTCCTGCTGAAGCCCTCCAGCAGCGCGCGCTGCTGCAGGGCAACCCGCGCACGCACCTCATCCGTATAGCCGATACTGGCCTGGCCGTTCGGAACCGGCGTGGTGGACAGCCAGCCGCCATTGGCGTGCTGATAGAAATCCATGCAGGCCGCGGTGGTCGCATCGCGATCGCGCGCGTCCAGGCCATCTGCGGCCTGGCCGCTCGCAAACGGAAACACGCCCAGCAGGGCGATCGACAGCAAACGGGCGCTACGTCGGAGAACCATGTGCAACCTGCAGAACCGAGGGGCACACAGTGTACCGGCGCGCGCTACCGCAGCGCCCGGATCCGCCAGCGCTATGATCGCGGAACGCCCCCAGCCCCGAGGTTCGCATGCGCATCACCATTCACGGCGCCGCCGGCGAAGTCACGGGTTCATGCCACCTGCTTGAGTTCGGCCGCGCCCAGGTACTGCTCGACATCGGCATGATCCAGGGCGGACATGAAGAGAGCCAGCGCAACCGCGACGCGTTCGGTTTCGACCCCAAGCGCCTGGACGCCGTGATCATCAGCCACGCCCATATCGATCATCTCGGTCGCCTGCCCCTGCTGGTCAAGCGCGGCTACTCGGGCCCGGTCTACACCCATCGCGCCACCGCGGATCTGGCGCGGATCATGCTGGAGGATTCCGCGAGCCTGGCCGCGGCTGACGCCGAGCGCGACAACCGCCGCAAACTGCGTGCCGGCGATGAGCCCGATGCCGAGCCGCTGTACTCGCTCGGAGACGTTTCCGACGCGCTTCGCCTGCTGCAGCCCCTCGACTACGACGCGCCCACCGAGATCCTGCCCGGGCTCAGCCTGACCTTGCGCGATGCCGGCCACATCCTCGGCTCCGCATCGATCAGCCTGACCGGCGAGACACCACAGGGGCCGCGCACGCTGGTGTTCTCGGGTGACATCGGCCCGCGCGGCACGCCGATCATGCGCGACCCCGCAGCGGTGCCGAACGCGGATCTCGTGCTGTTGGAAAGCACCTATGGCGATCGGCTGCATCGCCCGCGCGACTCGACGATCGACGAACTGGGTGAGGTCTTCGATGTCGCGGCCCACGAACGCGGCAACATCCTGATCCCGGCCTTCGCCGTGGGACGCAGCCAGGAGCTTCTGTACTGGCTCGCGGAGCACTACGAGCGCTGGCATCTCGATCGCTGGCAGATCTATCTGGACTCGCCGATGGCGCTCAAGGTCACCGACGTCTACGGGCGCCACAAGGCGCTGTTCGATGCGCCGGGCCGGGCAGCCTGGAACGGCGGTGGCAACCCGTTCGGTCTGCCCAACCTGTGTCTGGTCAGCAGCGTTCAGGACTCGCAGGCGCTGAACCAGCGCGGCGGCGGTTGCGTCATCATCGCCGGCAGCGGCATGTGCAACGGCGGCCGCATTCGCCATCACCTCCGCCACAACCTCTGGCGCGAGAACGCCCACGTCGTGTTCGTCGGCTACCAGGCGCGCGGCACGCTGGGGCGGAAACTGGTCGACGGCGCCGAATTCGTCGAGATCTACGGCGAACGGATCCGCGTCAAGGCGCGTCGGCACACCATCGGCGGGCTGTCGGCACATGCCGACCAGAACGGGCTGAGCCAGTGGTACGGGCAGATCCCGCAGCACCCGCGCGTGCTGCTGGTGCACGGCGAGGACACTGCCCGCGAGGGCCTGCGGCAGCGGCTGGCCGAGCAGTATCGCTGCGACGTGCGGGTGCCGGACGTGGGCCAGCAGTTTGATGTCTGAAAGAGCCGGGATTGGGGATTCGGGATTCGGGATTCGTTTGAAGCCGGGATTGGGGATTCGGGATTCGGGATTCGTGGGGAGGCGCTCGCGAGCCTCTGAGCTGCTGCCCACTCCAGCATGTGACGAGGCGGCAAATGTCCTTCTCCCAGATGCGTGCCCAGACACATCGACCTTCGGTCGAATCCCGAATCCCCAATCCCGCGCGCGCAGCGCGCAGCGCAGCCCTAGAATGCGCTCCCCTCCCCGACCGTCCCGCCCACCATGAAGGCCCTGCTCGAACGCGCGCTTGCCCACCCTTTCACCGAGCGCTTCGTGCTCGCGGTGATCCTGATCAATGCGATCACCCTTGGACTTGAGACCGATGCGCGGGTCATGGCGCGGTTCGGGCAGTGGCTGCTGCTGCTCGACAAGGCGGCGCTTGCGGTGTTCTGCGTGGAGCTCGCCGCCAAGCTTTACGTGCGCAGGCTGCAGTTCTTCCGCGACCCATGGAGCGTTTTCGACTTCGTCGTCGTGGCGATCGCACTGCTGCCGGCCTCGGGCCCGCTGACCGTGCTGCGCGCCCTGCGCATCCTGCGCGTGCTGCGCCTGGTCACCATCGTGCCATCGCTGAAGCGCGTGGTCGGCGCGCTGCTGGGGGCGATGCCCGGCATGGCCTCGATCGTGATGCTGCTGACCCTGATCTTCTACGTCGGCGCGGTGATGTCGACCAAACTGTTTGGCGAAGCCTTCCCGGAGTGGTTCGGCAGCGTGGCGGCGTCGTTCTACACCCTGTTCCAGGTGATGACGCTGGAGAGCTGGTCGATGGGCATCGTACGGCCAGTGATGGAGGTGTTTCCCTACGCCTGGCTGTTCTTCATTCCTTTCATCCTGGCCACCAGCTTCACCGCCTTGAACCTGTTCATCGGCGTAGTGGTGTCGGCGATGCAGGCCGAGATCGATTCCGACCGCGAGCGCGTGGTGGAACAGGCGGTGGCGAAGGGCGAAGAGCCGCTGGTTCGCGAAGTGCGCGAACTGCGTGAGCAGGTGGCACAGTTGATCACCCGGATCGAGGCGCAAGGACCCCGCTCTTGAAATCCGGCGTGCGCGTCGCTGTCGTCGGCGGCGGTCCGGCAGGGCTGATGGCGGCGCAGCGGCTGCGCGAGGCGGGTGTCGAAGTCGATCTGTACGACCGCATGGGCTCGGTCGGCCGCAAAATCCTGATCGCCGGCAAGGGCGGCCTGAATCTCACCCATTCCGAAGCGTTCGAGCCCTTCGTCGGGCGCTATCGCGAGGCCGCCGAATGGGTGAGGCCCTGGCTGCAGCGCTTCGACGCCGATGCCCTTCGCGCGTTCGTGCGCGCGCTGGGCGTGGAGACCTTCGTCGGCAGTTCGGGGCGGGTGTTTCCGCGCGATCTGAAAGCGGCTCCACTGCTGCGCGGCTGGGTGCGGCGACTGCGCGAAAGCGGGGTCCACTTCCACGTGCAACACCGGCTCACGGGTATCGACGGGCTGCGCCTGCGTTTCGAGACGCCCACGGGCAGCGCGGATCAGCAGCCGGACGCCGTGGTGCTCGCGCTCGGCGGCGGCTCCTGGGCCAAGCTCGGCAGCGACGGCGCCTGGGTGGACTGGCTGCGCGAACGCGACGTACAGGTGCGCAATCTCAGCCCCAGCAACTGCGGTTTCGAGTGCGCTTGGTCGGCGGACTTCCGCGCCCGCGCCGCCGGGCTGCCGGTCAAGCCGGTGGCGGCCGCGTGGATCGATGCGGACGGTGTACGCCAGCGCCGGCAGGGCGAGTTCGTGCTGACCGAGCACGGCATCGAAGGCAGCCTCATCTATGCGCTTTCCGCCGACCTGCGGCGGCAGATCGAGCGGCACGGAAGGGCCGAACTGAGCCTCGACCTGTTTCCCGAGCGTTCGCTGGATCAGCTCGAAGCCGCCTGGCGGCGTGCCCGCCCGGGCGAGAGCGTGGGTTCACGTCTGCGCAAGCGGCTGGGCCTGGACGGTGCGCGGCTCGCGCTGGTCTACGAGTGCATGCCGAAGTCCACGATGGGCGATGCCGCGGCCTTGCTGCCGGCCCTCAAGGCCCTGCCGCTCACCCTGCGCGGCACCCGACCGCTCGATGAGGCGATCAGCAGCGCAGGGGGGGTCGAGCGCGACGCGCTCGATCCGGGCCTGATGCTCAGGGCGCTGCCCGGCGTGTTCTGCGCCGGCGAGATGCTCGACTGGGAAGCCCCTACCGGCGGCTACCTGCTCAGCGCCTGCTTTGCCAGCGGTTTATGCGCCGCCGAGGGCGCCCTGGCGTGGCTGGCGGCGCGTGGCTGAGTGCGCCGAGCACTCGTCGCCGGCACGTCGAGCCTGAGGGTAAGGCACTTGGCCGAGCCCCCGGCTTTCTGGAACTCGTCCAGCTGCACCCGCACCACGTCGAGGCCGAGATGCGACAGCCGCGCCTCGGTCGCGTCGCCGATGCCATCGCCGAACACGGTATCGCCGAGGCAGACCGCATTGCAGGAGAACCGCGCGGCTTCGCTCTCGATCACCGACACCCGACGTTCGGCCGGAAATGCCGCCGCGATCCGCAGCCTCGATTCCTCATCGAAGGCGCTCGGGAACCACAGCAAGCCGCCGCGTGGCAGCGGACAGAAGCAGGTGTCGAGGTGATAGAAGCGGGGATCGACCAGCCTCACCGGCTGTACTTCGACGCCAAGGGTCTGCTCAAGCCACGGCGCGATGCCGGCGTCGCTGCGCGGTCCGCTGCCCAACCAGAGCCGCGGGCTCTCGCATTCGAACAGGGCGTCGCCTGCCCCCTCGAAACAGAGGCCCGGCGGCGGCGCGATCACCTGGAAGCCGGCGGCGCGCAGCCAGGACTCGTAGTGCGCCTGTTCGGGCTGGCGCTCGGCGTGACGGAAGCGCGCGGACACCGCATGTCGCCCCCAGAGCAGCGCGCCGTTGGCAGTGAAGACCATATCTGGCAGATCGGGGCGAGGGCTCATGACCTGCACCTCGGCTTCGGCTGCCAGCGCGCGTCGCAGCGACAGCCACTGGCGTCGCGCCCGCGCCGGATCGACCTGGCCGAGGCTGGCCCGCATCCACGGGTTGATCGCGTAGCGGACCGCGTAGTGGCGGGGGTCGCACATCAACAGCTGAGGCAGGGCGGACATGGTGGGCTCCGATTGACC
>JBIJCA010000141.1:0-11237 GCA_044344935.1 Aquimonas sp.
CGAGCAGCCCACCACGGTGTCGAGTTGCTCGATGCCGAGTCCGCGCACGAGGGCATAGGCGGCACGCGCGCCGTCTTCGATCGACAGCTCGGGAAACTCCAGTCGCCAGGGCCGGCCCGTGGCCGGATTGTCCGAAGCCGGCCCGCTGCTGCCGCGGCAGCTGCCCAGCGAGTTCACGCAGACGACGAACCAGCGCGAGGTGTCGATCGGTTTGCCCGTGCCGATCATCGCCTCCCACCAGCCGGGCTCGGGGTTTTCCACGCTGCTTGCGGCGTGCGCGCTCGGCGACAGGCCGGTCAGGATCAGCACGGCATTGCTGCGCTCGGCGTTGAGTTCGCCCCAGGTCTCGTAAGCGAGGCGCGCGCCGTTGAGGCAGCCGCCGCGTTTCATCAGAAAGGGTGACGGCAGCGCGTGCCAGCGCGTGCCGGGCGGAATGAACTCGGTCACGGCACGACCCGGTTGATACGCACCCGGGCCTGACCCGCACTGACCTGCAGGGGATCGGTCAAACCTTCGAGATCGCCGCTCTGGGGCGTGGCGTTGCCGCTGGCCGAGATCCGTGCGCCGACCACGACCTCGGTGAAGGCGCCCAGGTTCATGCCCTCGATCATGCCCATGCTCTGGTCCAGCACCACGGTGGTCGGCAGCGACGCGGCGGCGAGCCGCTGGATGGCAAGCGGCGCACGTGGGCCCTCGGCGGCGCGCGCGAAAACAAACACGATCGCGTCGGCGGGCACCTGCGCCGCCAGCTCGGGCGCGAGCTCGACCTCGACGACAAGGCGAGCGCCTCCGTCCGCGCCGGCGCTTGCGGCGCTCGTCGGCTCGGGTTGAGCGGTCGTCGCGGGCGCCGGTGCTTCCGGCAGCGCCGCAAGCCCCGCCTGGCGACGTGCTTCGTTGATCTGCTGGGTAAGCGCCGGCCGCGCGGGCGCATCGGCCGGCATCTGCTCAAGGATCGGTTGCCACAGTGTCGCGGCATCCGCCGGGCGGCCATCCTGCACGGCAGCGATGCCGAGCAGCCAGCCGGCCCGGGCGTTGTCCGGCTCGCGCTGGTACGCCTGCTCAAGCAGCGCCAGTGACTCGCCGGCGAAACGTCGCGTTGGCGTGGCCAGGGCCTTGGCCTCGGCGTAGTCGAGCAGCACCTCGTTGTTGTCAGGCGCCAGCTGATAGGCCCGGGCGAGCGCGGCTTCGGCGGCCGCGAAATCCTCCTGCGACCGCCGCGAGCGTCCCAGCAGCACCCAACCCTCGACGTCGCTGGGTCGGGCCTCCAGGCGTGCCTCAAGCGCGGCAATGGCGTCTTCCATGCTGGCAGGAGGCGCGGCGGCGACCCGGCTTGCCGGGTCCAGCGCCTGCGGGCTCCCCACCCACAGATACAAGCCGAAGCCCAGGCCCGGCACCAGCACCGCGAGGGCGAGAACCAGCGGCGTGGGCGACTTGACCCGCGCCGGCTCGGGGGGCAGGGCGGCCAGACGCTGGCGCAGTTCTTCGGGCTGCAGCGCGCCCGCTTCCGCGGCGGCCCGCAGTGCGCGCCGTTTGTCGGCGTGCTCGTCGAGCAGAGGAGGCTTCAGCAGAGGGCGCAGCACAAAGGCCAGCGCAGCGATGCCGAGCATCGCGGCCAGAATCCAGAACATCGGGTTTACCACTCCTCGTCGGTGTTGGACTCGCGCGTGGCGGGCGCGTCTTTCAGGCCTGCGCTGCGGCGGCGCACGATGAAGGCGAGCGCGATGGCACCCGCCAGCAGCACGCCTGCCGGAGCGAACCACAGCACCAGATTGGCGCCTTGCATCGGCGGCCGGTAGAGAACGAAATCCGTATAGCGCTCGGAGAGGAAATCCTTGATCTCCTGGTCCGACTTGCCTTCGCGCATCAGCTCAAAGACCTCGCGCCGCAGGTCCTGCGCGATCATCGCGTTGGAATCCGCCAGTGACTGGTTCTGGCACATCACGCAGCGAAGCTCCGCGGCGAGCTTGCGGAAACGGTCCTCTTCCGCCTGGTCGCGAAAGGGCAGAGGGTCGATGGCGAGCGCGGACAGGCTGAACAGCAGTCCCAGCACCAGCGCGAGCGCACGGTTCATGGGCCTGCTCCGTTCGACCCGGTCGGCAGTCGGGGCAGGATTTCCTGCTCGATATCGGCCCAGGTGATCGGCCCGATGTGCTTGTACAGCACGCGGCCGTCGGCGCCGATCAGGAAACTCTCAGGCGCACCGTAGACCCCGAAATCGATCGCGGTCCGGCCCTCGAAGTCGACCACGATCAGCGCGTAGGGGTCGCCGAACTGGGCCAGCCAGCGCAGCGCGTCCTCGCGCTCATCCTTCCAGTTGAAACCGACCACCGGCAGACGCCCGCTGCGCGCCAGTCGTTCGATCACCGGATGCTCGTCACGGCAACCGGGACACCAGCTGCCGAAGACGTTCAACAGATAGGGCTGACCAAGCAGCTCCTCGCTGCGCACCATGCGCGAGGGCTCGTGCAGGCTGGGGAGTTCGAAGGCTGGAGCCGGCTTTCCGACCAGCGGCGAGGGTATGGCATTGGGGTCGCGGACCGCAGCCAGCCAGATGCCGGCACCGAGCAGGCAGGCCAGCAACAGGAACACCACCAGCGGCAGGAGGCGCTGGATCATGCCTGGGCTCCGGCGCCTGCAGGATGGGCGATCGTGCCCGCGTCTGAGGCCTCGCCTGTGGACTCTGCCGCTGGCACGCGCCGGAAGCGACGGTCGAACGCGACCACGAAGCCGGCAATGGTCATCAGCAGCGCGCCGCCCCAGATCCAGCGGATGAAGGGCTTGACGTAGACACGGACGGCCCAGGCTTCGCCGTCACCGATAGGCTCACCCAAGGCGACGTACAGGTCACGCGTGAGCCCGGGATGGATGCCGGCTTCGGTCATGATCTGGCCGCCGCTCTTGTAGGCGCGCTTTTCGGGATGCAGGGTGGTGACCAGCCGCTCGCCTTCGAACACCCTCACCGTGCCGCGGTCGGCATCGAAATTCGGGCCATCGCGGTGCGCCACACCCTCGAACTCGAAGCGGAAGCCGCGCAGCTCAGTTGTCTCGCCGGGCTTCAAGGCCAGATCGCGCTCAATGCTGGTGCTCTCGACCAGAAGTACGCCGGCGACGAATACGCCGACGCCGAAATGGGCCAGCAGCATCCCGCTCATTTCGGCGGTGAAGCGACGTCCGGGCGCGGCAGAACGCCAGCGCTTCCACGCGTACAGCGCGGTGCCCGCCATCACCCAGGTGGCGCCGGCGACGCCGGCCCAGGTCTTCAGCGTGCCGTCCTCGATCAGCAGAACCGCAGCAGCGGTGGCCAGCACCGTCAGCGTCAGTGCGAACTTGAGCAGGGGGACGAAGCGCCCCCAGTTCTCCTGCTGCCAGCGCGCGAACGGCGCGAACGGCATCAGCAGGATGACCGGCACCATCAGTGCGGTGAACAGCAGACTGAAGTAGGGCGGGCCGACCGACATCTTGCCGAGGTTGAGGGCATCCGCCAGCAGCGGGTAGAGGGTGCCGATGAGTACCATCGCCGCCGACGCACTGAACAGCAAATTGTTCAACAGCAGCAAAGTGTCGCGCGACAGCGGTGCGGCCGGCTTGCCGCGCTCGATGTTGCCTGCGCGCAGCGCGTAGAGCAGCAGGGAGCCGCCGACGACGACCAGCAGGAACATGAGAATGAACACGCCGCGCTCCGGATCGGAAGCGAAGGCATGCACCGAGGTCAGCACGCCCGAGCGAACCAGGAACGTGCCCAGCAGGGACAGCGAAAAGGCAGCGATCGCCAGCAGCAGGGTCCAGCCGGCAAAGCTGCCGCGCTTCTCGGTCACGGCCTGCGAGTGGATCAGCGCGGTGCCGACCAGCCAGGGCATGAAGCTGGCGTTTTCCACCGGGTCCCAGAACCACCAGCCGCCCCAGCCCAGTTCGTAGTAGGCCCACCAGCTGCCCAGCCCGATGCCAAGGGTGAGGAAGGCCCAGGCGACATTGGTCCACGGGCGGCTCCAGCGCACCCATTGGGCGTCCATCTTGCCGCCCAGCAGGGCGGCGATGGCGAAGGCGAAAGCCACTGCAAAGCCGACGTACCCCGCGTACAGCATTGGCGGATGAATGATCAGGCCGGGGTCCTGCAGCAGGGGGTTCAGGTCACGGCCCTCCGGCGGCGCCGGCAGCAGCCGGTCGAAGGGGTTGGAAGTGAGCAGGGTGAACAGCAGGAAGCCCACGCTGACCCAGCCCATCACTCCGAGCACGCGCGCGACCACCAGCAGCGGCAGGCTCCGCGAGAACGCGGCCACCGCGACCGTCCACGCCGCGAGGATCAACACCCACAGCAGCAGCGACCCCTCGTGCGCGCCCCAGACCGCGGAGATGCGGTACATCAGTGGCAGCAGGGTGTTGCTGTTGTTGGCCACGTAGGCGACCGAGAAGTCCATCTGCACGAATGCGGCGGTGAGGACGAGGTAGCTGACCAGCAGGAAGGCGAACTGGCCATAGGCGGTGGATCGCGCCACCGCCATCATTCCGGCGTGGCCGCGCCAGGCTCCATAAAGCGGAAGCGTGGACTGCACAAGGGCCAGCACGAGGGCGAGCACAAGGGCGAAATTGCCGAGTTCGGGTGTCATGGATACTGCCTCGTAGGGAGCCCGCGCGGCGTTTCAGTACGCGCCGCTGTTCTGCGCCGGCGCAGGCGCGCTCGAATCCTCGGCCGGCTCGGCTTCACCGGCGCGCAGGGCTTCCGCTTCCTGCTTGAGCTGCTGGGCCCGGGCGATGCGCGCCTGGGTCATCTTGTCCGCCACTTCGGCGGGCATGTAGGTCTCGTCGTGCTTGGCCAGTACCTGATCGGCGACAAACACGCCCTCGGCGATCCGCCCCTTGGCGATCACGCTCTGGCCCTCGCGGAACAGGTCGGGCAGCACGCCGCGGTAGATCACGGGGTAGTTGGCCTCGCGATCCGTTACTTCGAACCGGTATTCGACCTCGCGGGTCGCCTCGACGCGACCGCTCTGGATGCTGTCCTCGAGCACGACGCCACCGATGCGGAACACGCCCGACTCCGGCGCCTCGCCGGCGATCACCTCGGAGGGCGAGTGCAGGTAGTTGAGGTTGGACTGCAGCGCCAATGTGATCAGACTGCCAGCGACGATGCCGGCTCCCAAGATCAGGCTGGCGACGATCAGGCGACGCTTGCGCACGGGGTTCATGAGGTGATCCTTCAGGGAATCGGGTTTTCCGCAGTGCTCGCGGTGCGCGCGGCATCGCGGCGGGCACGCAGGACGATCTCGCGTTTGAGGCGATGCAGTCGCCAGGCGGGGATCAGGAGGTCCCACACCAGGAACGCCAGAAACAGCGCGAAGCAGGTCCACACGTAGGCGCTGTACTCGCCCATATCGAACCAGTCACTCATGGCCGGCCTCCGAGCGTGCGCTGTACCCATTCCTTGCCGCGTTCGGCTTCGGCGATGGCCACGCGGGTGCGGGCCAGCAATGACGCTGTGAACCAGAGTTTGGTGCCGAATGCCAGTGCGATCAGGGGCGCGACCATGCTCGGGTCCATGGCCGATTTTCCGAACAGCCGGATGGTGGCGCCCTGATGCAGCGTGTTCCACCAGTCCACCGAAAAATGCACGATCGGCACGTTCACGAAGCCGATCAGGGCCAGGAAGCTGGCGGCGCGCGCGGCAGCGCGGCGGTCTTCGATGGCGGCGTACAGGCCCATCACACCGAGATAGAGGAACAGAAGCACCAGTTCGGAGGTGAGTCGTGCATCCCAGGTCCACCACGTGCCCCACATCGGCTTGCCCCAGATCGCTCCGGTCAACAGGGTGATGGCAGTGAATGCCGCGCCGATCGGCGCACAGTTCATGGCCAGTTGCTCGGACAGCTTGATCCGCCAGACCAGTGCGATGAAGGCGTTGATCGCCATGACGGCGTAAATGAACAGGCTCATCCAGGCGGCGGGCACGTGGACAAAAATGATCCTGAACGTGTCGCCCTGCTGGTAATCCGCCGGCACTTCGTAAAGGCCAGCCCAGCAGCCCCAGAGAATCATCGGGATCGCGATGCCGTAGATCCACGGCAGGCAGCGGCCGGCGAAGCCGTAAAAGCGGGGCGGAGAGCCCATCTGATGGAACCAGAGCAGGACGGGATTCATGTCATCGCAATCCGGAGCGCGGTGGCCGTGGCCAGCGGCGCGAGAATGGTGAGAAGTGCCAGGCCGGCGCCAAGCAACAGCAGCGCGCCGGTGTAGGGCAGACCCTGCGCGGCGGCGGCCACGCAGCCCGCGCCCAGAATCAGGATCGGCACGTACAGCGGCAGGGCCAACAGGGCGAGCAGCATACCCGAGCGGCGCATTCCCACAGTCAAGGCAACGATGATGCCGCCGACCAGACTGAGCAGGGGCGTGCCCAGCAGCAGCGAAGCCATCAGCACCGGCAGCAGGCCGTGCGGGAGGTACAGCAGCTCGGCCAGAAGCGGCGTCGCGACCAGCAAGGGCACCGCAGTGGTCAGCCAGTGCACAAGCACCTTGCCGAACAGCATCAGCGCCAGCGGCTGCGGCGCGAGCAGCAGCATTTCGAGGCTGCCATCTTCGAGATCACCCCGGAACAGGGTGTCCAGAGACAGCAGGCCGGAAAGCAGAAGCGCGACCCAGACCACGCCCGGTGCGATCAGCGACAGGGTCGACTTCTCGGGCCCGATCGCCAGCGGAAACAGGGTGGCTACCAGCAGGGCGAACAGCACCGGATTGAGTGCATCCCCCCGGCGTCGCCAGACCAGCAGCAGATCGCGGCGCAGCAGTGCCCCGAAGGCGGCGGCCGCAGACGAGTCAGCCATGGGCGGCCTCCTTGAGGGCGGATCCGCCGCGCGTGATCGCGGGGTCGAGGCTCAGGGTGCGCGTGCGGACCGCGCCGGTGGCGTAGGCGCCGTGGCTGGTGATCAGCGCTGCACCGCCGCGGCCAAGATGATGGGCAACCAGTCGGTTGACCAGATCGATGCCTTCAAGATCGAGGTTGGCGTAGGGCTCGTCGAGCAGCCAAAGCCGCGCCGGCACCAGCAGCAGACGGGCCAGCGCCAGGCGTTTGCGCTGTCCCGCGGAGAGTTGACGGGCCGGACTGTCCTCGAACCCCGCCAGACCCACGGCCGCCAGCGCGGTCACCGGCGAAATGCCGGGTCGCTGACCGAACAGGCCGCGGGCGAAACGGAGGTTTTCTTCCGCCGTCAGCTCGCCCTTGTGACCAAGCAGATGTCCAAGCAGGGCGCAGGTTCGCGCGACGGCGTCGCGGTCCGCCGCGGCGCCGTCGATGTTGACGGCACCGGTTTGTGCCGGCAGCAAGCCGGCAAGAACGCGCAGCAGGGTAGTCTTGCCGCGGCCGTTGGCACCGTGGACGAGCACCGCTTCGCCCGAATCGACGTGGAAGTCGAGCGGGCCGAAGATCGGGTCATCGTTGCGGGCGAAGGCGAGGCCGCGCACGTGCAGCAGCGGTGGCGGAGCGTGCGGATCGGCGTCGAAGGGGTTTGGGCTGGGGCTGGTCATCTGGTCGCGCATGCTACCGGCGGGGGCGAGGGGCGTCGATGCGCTGGATCAAGTCAGCCTGTCAGGCCGGCCCTCGAACGCATCAGCACCGCGATGCCACCGCTGGGTGCCGTTGAGCCGCCAGGTGCACCGATTCCGCTAGGATCGTGACGCCGCCGGACTCGCCAATTCCCTCCCGGGCTCGGATCGGCGGGGACGGGGCAGGCTGTCCACGCCGCCGCGGACGTCACTTGTGCGGTTTGGACACGAAACTCACACTGGCCTGCGGCTTGCAGGCACGCTAGCAACTCATGCGCCCACTTCCAGCCACCATCGCCGCACTGCTCGTCCTGCTTCTCGCCCTGGCGCCGGGGCGATCGGTGCCTGCTGAGGCGCTGAACGCAGCGGACCGATCGGCGCTTGCAGCGACTGTCCCCGCGCCTTCACTGCACGAACTGGCGAAGCGCGTGTGGACCACCCGCGACGGGCTGCCGCACAACTCCATCAATGCCCTGGCGCAGACCGCCGATGGCTACCTCTGGCTGGCCACCTGGGAGGGCCTGGCCCGCTACAACGGCCGCGAGTTCCAGCTGTTCGGGCGCGAGCAGCTGCCGCCGCTGGAGGATGTGGCGATGCGCAGCCTGCATGTCGACTACGAGGGCGGCCTGTGGGTGGGCGGTGTCCGCGGCGATCTGCTGCGCTACCACGGGGGGCGGTGGACCCGCCTTGAGCCCACCGGCGCCTTCGTCAACGCGCTGCTTCACGACCGCGCGGGGCGTCTCTGGGTCGGTCAGGAAGGCGGCGGTCTGCTGCGCATCGACCCGGACGGCAGTCGCCATCGCTACGCCCGCGCGCAAGGCATGCTGGGCGACAGCGTGTTCGAGCTGGTGATGGATTCGGCCGGGCGCGTGTTCGCCGGCAGTTCCGGTGGACTCGTGCGGATCGAGGGCGAGCACGCCATCGAGGTCCGCTATACGCAGGCCGGCGGCAACCCCGCGGTGCTGGGTCTGAATACCGACCGGAGTGGACGTATCCTTCTGTCGACCGCGCGCGGCGCATTCCGCACCCGCACCGCGGACTATGCGGACGGCTTCGAGGAACTGCATCCAGAGCTGTCGGGGCGCGGCGTGTTCCGGATGGTCGAAGCGCAGGATGGCGCGCTGTGGGTGGGCCTCTCGGTTGACGGTCTGGGGCGACTGCTCGATGGCCAGCTGCAGACGCTGGGTACCGCGGATGGCCTGCCGAACAGCCGCGTGCTGTCGCTGCTGCTGGATCAGGACGGAGCACTCTGGACGGCCACCAACGGCGGTCTCATGCGCCTTGGTGCGGCGCCTTTTTCCACCTTTACCGATGCGCAGGGCCTGAGCGACAACTTCGTGCGCTCGCTTCTGACCACGCGTGCAGGCGAACTCTGGGTCGGCACCGGACGCGGCTTGAACCGCCTTCGCGAAGGCCGCCTGCAGACGCCTGAAGATCCGCAGCTGGCCGAAGTCTCGGTGCTCAGTCTCGCTGAAGACCGTGATGGCAGTCTGCTGGTCGGCACCTTCGATCGCGGCGTTCTGCGTGTGCGCGACGGTCGCGTCGTCGAGGCGATCGACACCTCGCGTGGCCTGCCCTACAACCAGATCCGGGCGATCGCCTTCGACCGCGAGGGGCAGCTGTGGATCGGCACCATCGGCGGTCTGGCCGTGTGGCGTCCGGGCCAAGCGCAGGTGCGGCTGCTGCCAGCGGGGCCTGCCGGCGACTTCTTCGGCACGATCCAGGCCGATCGCAGCGGCCGCGTCTGGCTGGGCACGACGCAAGGCCTCGACTATGTGGCTGAAGATGGCACCGTGAAGGCCGGGCCGGCACTGCCCGCGAAGGCGCGTTCGGTGTTCGCGATCAGCGCTGACCCGGAAGACGACGCGCTGTGGATTTCCAGCGATCGCGGCCTGATGCGTCTCAGCCCTGACCGCACTTCGCTGGCGCTGATCGGACCGCAGCAGGGACTGCCCATGGAGAAGGTATTCCACGCGCTGGCCGACGGTGCGGGCCACTTCTGGCTGTCGACCAATCGCGGCGCGGTGCGCATCGGTCGCGACGACGCGATCGCGGTCACGAGCGGTCGCCAACCGCGCCTTGCGGCTGACCTGTTCGACGAATCCCATGGCATGGCCAGCAGCCAGTGCAACACAGGCGCTCCCCCGGCCGCGGTGGACGCCGAGGGCAATGTCTGGATCGGCACCGCCATCGGTGCGGTGCGAATCCGCCGCGAGCGACTGGCCGAGAGGACTGCGAGGCCGCTGCCCACCGTGCTCGAGCGCGCTGCGGCCGAAGGTCGGGAGCTGCCGCTGGATCGTCCCGCGCGTCTGCCGTCCGGCACCAGTCGCGTGGACTTCAGCGTAGCGGGCCTGGGATTCGTGATGCCGGAGCGGATCAGCTACCGCTACCGGCTGGAGGGTTTCGACAGCGACTGGGTGGAGCGTGGCCGTCTGCACGCGGTGGAGTACACCAACCTTGCGCCTGGCAGCTATCGCCTGCGCGCCCAGGCCACCTATGCCGGCATGGCCTGGGAGTCACCTGAGGCCGTGTTCGAGTTCGAGATCCTGCCTGCGCCCTGGCAGCGGCCCTGGGTCCAGGTGCTGTTCGGCCTGTGCGTGCTCGCAGCGATGTTCGCGATCTATCGGCTGCGGGTGCGGGCACTGCGCGCACGTTCGGCTCGGCTTGCCGATGCGGTCGAGCGCAAGACCGCCGAGCTGCGTGCCTCCACCGAACGCCTGCTGGCGGCGGATGCCGAAAAGACGCGGCTGATGACGCAACTGCAGGAACAGGCGGAGTCCTTCGAGCGGCAGGCCCGCGAGGACGCGCTGACCGGCCTTGCCAACCGTCGCGCCTTCGACGAAACCGTGGCCCGCGAGTTCAGTCGCGCGCGGCGCATGGAGTCACCGCTGTGTCTGGCCATGATCGACATCGATCACTTCAAGCACGTTAATGACACCTACAGCCACGCCGCCGGCGACGAGGTGATCGTGCGTCTTGCTCATCTGATGAAGCGCCAGAGTCGCGGCATGGATGTGGTGGCGCGCTGGGGCGGCGAGGAGTTCGCCCTGCTGCTTCCGCAGGCGCGCCTGCAGGATGCGCTGGGTGTCTGCGAACGGCTGCGCGTTGCCTTTGCCGCCGAGCGTTTCGACGCGATCGACCCGCAGCTGCGGCTGACGGTCAGCATCGGACTCGCCTCCGAGCAAGGCGTTGACCGCCACGAGCAGCTGCTGGTGCGCGCGGATGCGGCGCTCTACGCGGCAAAGCGCGGTGGTCGCGATCGGGTCATGGTCTCGCTGGTGGATTAGCCGAGCGCCGCAGGCTGACGTGTGTCGCCAGCGTTCAGCCGCCGCGATCCGAGCGCAGGGCCTTCAGCGCTGCTTCGCGGCCCGCCGCCTCGCGTCCCGCCAGGAGGCCCAGCGCGACGATGCCAGCCATCACGATCGCCGCGCCGGTCCAGGCCGTGGTGCCGGGCCAGATCTCGGCGAAGAGCCACGCCCCGAGCACGCTGGCGAACACGATCTCGGCCGCCTGCATGGCCTCCACTGCGCCCAGCGCGCCGGGCTGGTTCTGCACGCGACCCGTGGCCTCGAAGAACAGCACGGTGGCGATGATGCCGGCGAACAGAGCGACGCCGCCGGCCAGCACGACCTGCTCCACCGGCGGCGCGCCGCTGCGGGCGAAGGCGAGCGCAGCGATCGCGAACCACAACGGCTGGCTGGCCAGGG
>JBIJCA010000122.1:0-12615 GCA_044344935.1 Aquimonas sp.
CGGTGCGGTCATTCGGACACTCGCGCGTGGAGAGGTTCGAGGCGGCCAGTCAGCCGGAAATCGAATGCAATTCACATGCCGCGCTGGTCGGTTCATGCGTCCTCGGCTATAAGTGCCGGGGTCTGAATCACGCCTGCGGCTCATCCCTTGTCTGAAGAGATCCTCATCAATGTCACCCCGCGCGAAACCCGGGTCGCGGTGGTGGAGAACGGCATGCTGCAGGAGGTCCACATTGAACGTGCCTCCCGCCGCGGCTACGTGGGCAACATCTACAAAGGCAAGGTGATCCGGGTCATGCCGGGGATGCAGGCCGCCTTCGTCGAGGTTGGCCTGCAGCGCGCGGCCTTTCTGCACGCCTCCGACATCCTGCGGCTGCCGACCGCCCTGCCTCTGCCTGCCGATGGCGAAGAGCTGCCGGCCCCCGCGCCGACCCCGCCGATTGCCGAACTCGTTCGCGAGGGTCAAGAAGTCGTGGTGCAGGTGGTCAAGGATCCCATCGGCAGCAAGGGTGCGCGGCTGACCACCCAGCTGAGCATCCCCTCGCGCTATCTGGTACTGCTGCCCTACAGCCGCGTGCTGGGGGTCTCGGCGCGGATCGAGGACGAAGCCGAGCGTGCACGCCTAAAGGCTGCGATGGTCGCGCTGTCCGAGCATTCAAGCCTGGGCTACATCGTGCGCACCAACGCTGACGGTCAGGCGCCCGAGGCGCTGGCGCAGGATCTCGCCTATCTGGGGAAGCTGTGGGATGCGATCCAGGTCGGGTCGCAGCAGAGCAAGGTTGGCAGCTGCATCTATGAGGATCTTTCGCTGCCGCTGAGGGCCCTGCGCGATCTCCTGCACGACGAGGTGGAGAAAGTGCGCGTGGACTCACGCGAAACGTTCGAGCGCACCCAGCGTTTCGCCAGCCAGTTCATGCCGGAGCTCGCAGCTCGCATCGAGCACTACCCGGGCGAGCGGCCGATCTTCGATCTGTACGGCGTCGAGGACGAAATCCAGCGCGCGATGCAGAAGCAGGTGCCGCTGAAGTCGGGCGGTCATCTGGTGATCGACCAGACCGAGGCGATGACCACGGTGGACGTCAACACCGGCGCCTTTCTCGGCAGCCGCAACCTCGAAGAAACCGTCTACCGCACCAATCTGGAGGCTGCCCAGGCGGTAGCCCGGCAGCTTCGCCTGCGCAATCTGGGCGGCATCATCATCATCGACTTCATCGACATGAGCGATGCCGAGCACCGTCGTCAGGTGCTGCGCCAGCTCGAGAAGTCTCTGGCGCGTGACCACGCCAAGACCACGGTCTACGAGTTCTCCCCGCTGGGCCTGGTCGAGATGACCCGCAAGCGCACCATCGACAGCCTGGAGCGCCAGCTCTGCGAGCCCTGCACTGCCTGTGGCGGTCGTGGCACCGTCAAGACGACTGAGACCGTGACCTACGAGATCTTCCGCGAGATCACCCGCGCGGTACGCCAGTTCGATGCCCAGAAGCTGCTTGTGCTCGCCTCACCCAAGGTGGTCGCGCGCATTCTCGATGAGGAATCCAGTGCCGTGGCCGAGCTGGAGGAATTCATCGGCAAGACGATCCGCTTCCAGCCGGATGAGAACTACGCCCAGGAGCAGTACGACGTGGTTCTGCTGTGAGCCAGCCGCTGCGCCGGGCGTTTCGGCGCATCCGCCGATGGCTGGCGCTGTCGGCGGCGGTGCTGCTGATCCTCGCGGCCGTACTGGTCGCGCTGGCGCATCAGCTGCTGCCGGTGTTGGAGCAGCATCCTCGTGAAGTGGCTGCCTGGCTGGAACGCAGGATCGGGCAGCCGGTCAGCATCAGTGGAGTCAGCGCGCGCTGGAGCCGACGCGGTCCCGTGCTCGACCTCAGGGATCTGCGGATCGGGGGAACCGATGCCGCCGTCGACGGCCTCAACATCGGTTCGGCGCGGGTCCGCGTCAATGTCTACACGGGGCTGCTGCCGGGACAGCCGCTGCTCAGTCTCCGTGCCGACGGGCTGAAGCTGGAGCTGGCGCGCTCGCTGGAGGGCGAGTGGCAGGCGCGCGGCTTCTACGGTGGCAGTGGCCTTGATATCGAACAGGCGCTGGGGCAGATCGAGAGGATCGGCGAAATCGAGCTCTACGATGCCGAGCTTGTCATCGAAGACCGCTATGCCGACTTCGACGTGCGGCTGGATCGCATCGATGCGCGCCTGCGCACGATCGGTGGGACTTTCCGGTTCGCGCTGCGCGTGCATGCGGAAGACAGCCCGCCGCTGCGCCTGACCGGAACCCTGGACACCCGCCTGCAGAGCGGGCGCCTGCACCTCGGCGCGCGTGGGCTCGACTTGCCCTCGTGGCTGCAGGGCAGTCGATTTGGCGGGCTCGGTCTGGACTCCGGACGCGCCGATCTCGACCTGTGGTTGCGCGTTCTCGATGGTCGGATCGCCGAAGTCGACAGCCTGGCCTCGCTGCAGGCGCTGCGCATCCGCGCGGCCTCCAGCGCGGTCGATGCCCCTGCCGCCGAACTGCAGTCGCTGCAGGTGCAGGCCTGGGCGCAACGTGAGGGCGCGGGCTGGCGACTGAGTCTGCCCACCCTGGAGCTGCATTCGGATGACGCCCGGTCACTGTCGGGTCTGGATCTGCGCTGGCAGGACGATCGCCTCGCCCTGCGGCTGGACGCGATGGAGTTCGCGGCCTTCGCCGAACTGCTGCCGGCGCTCACTCCGGTCGATCCGGAGCTCATGGCGTGGCTGCATGCCGCACATCCGCGCGGGCGCCTGCAGGCGCTCGAATTCGGGATGGACGGCGATGGCGGCTTCGATCTTCAGGCCCGCCTTTCCGACCTCGGTCTGGATGCCGTCGGAGCGCGCCCGGGTTTCAGTGGACTCAGCGGCAGCGTGCGCGGTGCCGCCGGGGTGCTTGCGATCGACCTCGACGCGCCGGATTTCGCGTTCGATGCGCCCGAGAGCCTGCGCGCTCCGGTTCCTGCGGCGCTTTCGGGCAGCCTCACACTCTGGCGTGCCGAAGAGGGCCCGCGAATCGAGTTCAGCCCACTGCGTGTGCAGGGCCCGGACTTCGGTGCGACCGTCGAGGGTTCGGCCTGGCTGGATGCCCGTGGCCGCCGGCCCAGTCTCGATCTGCGTGCGCGCTTCGACCCGGGGCCGATCAGTGCTGCCCATCGGTTCTGGGTGCGCAACCGCATGCCGCCGCGCACCGTCGAGTGGCTGCAGCGCGCGCTGGTCGAGGGCGAGCTCGTGTCTGGCTTTGCGCTGATCCGCGGAGACCTCGACGATTGGCCGTTTCGCGAGCGCGAAGGCGTGCTCGACGCGCGCGCAGAAGTGCGTGACGTGGTGATGGACTATCTGCCGGGCTGGCCGATCGGCACGCGCATCCAAGGCTGGGCGCGTTTCCTCAACAACAGCCTCGACGGCGAGATTTCGGCGCGGGTGCTCGGCGTGCCGGTACGGCGGGCGGCCGGCGGCATCGCCGACTTCAAGGCCCCGGTCCTGCTGCTCGACCTTGAGGGTGGCGCCGAGTCCGGCCGGCTCTTGGCCCTGCTGCGCGAGACGCCGGTATGGCAGCGCTTCGGTACGCATCTGCGGGGGCTCAGCATCGGGGGGCACGGCGAAGCGCGCGTGCGGATCGAGGCCCCGCTCAAGCGCGAGTTGGGTGAGCTGAAGCTGGAAGGACAGGTGGATCTGGCCGAGGCTGACCTCGTCGACAGCCAATGGGGTCTGCGTTTCGGCGGCGCCAGTGGGCGCCTGCGTTTCGCTCGCGACGGATTCAGCGCGGATGCGCTCGGGGTTCGCTTCGACGGCCAGCCGGCCAGCCTCAGCCTGGCCGCGGGTCGCTTCTGCGGAGAACCGGGACACCAGTTCGAGGCCAGCCTTGCCGGCAGCTTGAGCGCAGAGTCGCTGATCGCTTTGCGAAGCGAACTGCACTGGCTGGAGCCGCACCTGGTCGGACAGTCCGCCTGGACTGTCGACTTCCACGTGCCGGTGGCGGTGCCGGGCTCGGCGACGTCGTCAGGCGACTCTTCCGCACGCGTGGACGCAGGCGCACGGGCGCGGCCACAGCTGCGGGTGCGCTCCGACCTCGCCGGTACCGAGCTGCGCCTGCCCGCCCCCCTGCGCAAGGCGGCTGCGGATGCGCTGCCGCTGGACCTCAGGATTGATCTGCCAATGGCCGGCGGTGGCCTCGACCTGCGACTCGGACGCCTGCTGCGCCTGGTCGGCGAATCGGGTGAACGGCTGGATCAGTTTCGCGGCGTGGCGTCGTTTGGCGGTGAGCCCCCTTTCGATCTGCCGGAGAGCGGTCTCGCCGTACGCGGCAGCACCTCGGTCCTCGACGCTCCGGCCTGGATCGCGCTTGCGATGGGCCAGGTGAGCGAGGGCGTATCGCTGGACAGCATCGATCTTGTGGCGGGTCAGCTGCGCATAGGCGAACGCGGTCTGAGCGATCAGCGTCTGCGGTTCCGGGTGCGTGAGGATGCGGTGCGCGAAATCCTGCTGGATGGGGAAGCCGCGCAGGGACGCATCGAGTGGCCCAAGGACGCAACCGCGCCGGTGCTCGCCCGTTTCCAGCGGCTGCACTGGCCTGCTGGCCCCGAGGATGCGCCTGCCGATGCACCGCCGGCGCGGGTCAGCGAGCCGGACCCCACCGCGCTGCCGCCCATCGATCTGCAGGTCGACGATGCGATGTTCGGAAAGATGCAGCTCGGCCGACTTGTCCTGCTGACCCGTCGTGGACCGGACGGACAGCTGGTCGAGTCGCTCGAAACCCGCTCGCCCGATCTGGCCGTGGACATCCGTGGCGACTGGAGCCGCAGCCTGAGCGGCAGCGAAAGCCGCTTCACCCTCGGCTTCAGTGGTGACGACCTGGGCCGGATGCTGGGGGCGCTGGGGATCACTCCGCTGGTGCAGGGCGGCAAGACTCGCGCGGACATGGATCTGCGCTGGCAAGGTGGCCCGGCCAACTTCGCGTTCGCGCGTGCCGACGGACAGCTGCGGCTGTCGGTAGGCAAGGGCAGGGTGCCCGAGCTCGAGCCGGGCGCTGGTCGCTTCCTCGGTCTGCTCAGCCTGGCCGAGATCCCGCGCAGGTTGGCTTTGGACTTCAGCGACTTTTTCCGTTCTGGCCTCGCCTTCAACTCGATCGAGGGCAGCTTCCAGCTCGTCGACGGCGATGCCCTGACCGAGGATCTGCGGATCGAAGGACCGGCAGCGGAGATCACCCTGCGCGGTCGCACCGGCATGGCCAGCCGCGACTATGACCTGCAGGTGGAGGTACTGCCGCGCACCGGCAGCGTACTGCCGGCGATTGGCGCGATCACCGCGGGGCCGGCCGGTGCCGCGGTGGGCGCCGTGGCGCAGGCGGTGCTGCAGCAGCCGATGAAGCAGATGAACCGCACGCTGTACAGCGTCGAAGGCGGTTGGGACGAGCCGAAGATCGACGTGCTGGAGCGCGGCCCGGCGCGCGGCGCCGAAAGCACCCGCGATGAGCCGCTCTCGGCGGCGCCGCCCCTGCAGCGGCCGATCCGGTAAACGCAGGCGCATCTCCCGGCGGAAGTAGCGCCGGAGGTGATGGCTTTTCGCGGGGCCGGCCGTGCTTTCAGGCGCGGCGCTCGGAGGCATCGACGAATGCGCTTCGGCCCCCGTTCCGCGCTGGACACGATGTGGGCGTCGAGGCCAGGCCTTGCCGGTTCAGGTCTCTGGGAGCGCTGATGCGCGCAGCAGGCGTCCGTTCGGCCCGATCAGGATGAGTGCGCCCTGATCGTCGATGTCGAAGCGAACCGTGGCAGACAGCGCGTCCAGCAGGCGACGCTCCTCGCCTGCGGCGGGCTCCGGGCAGGCAGCCTGCGACGACGGAGGCAAGCGCAGCTCCAGGCCCTCGCCGTCGAGTGTGAAGCTGCCGACATACCGGTGGCAGGGGCCTTCCATCCGCAGTTGCGACCCTTGCTCGAAGCGCAGGGTCGCTTGGACGTGGCCGGGCAGGGTCTGTTCCAACCGCCATGGCTGGGCGATGAGCAGCTGCATCGGCTCGCCTCCGCAGCCTCGCAGCTGACGATCGGGCAGTTCGATCGTCACGGTCTGCGGATGCGGCAGGCCGCTCATCGCGTCTCGGCACACGCTGTCGCGCAGGCGGATCTCAAGTGTGGCCTCGGGCGCGGCGGCGGAAATCACCGTGTTCGCGCCCTGGCTGCCCAGCGTGCGCAGCTCGAACGCGATCGGCTGCGCAAGGCCCGGGCGCATCAGCTGCCCGCGATCGCCTTCGATGCGCAGCCACCAGTGGGGCTCCTGTCCCTTCGCCGAGAACGCCTCCGACGCCGGGCTGCATTCCTGCCAGGCCTTGCCGTTCGCGCTGAACGCCAGTTGCTCAGGCCCTTTCGACCACAGGCTCGGACCGTCGTCGCGGCTTGCCCGGTCCGGGTGTGCGTAGCGGGTGCCGGACGCGGCAGGCACGCGCTGCAGAACATGCTCACCGCCGTCCAGCTGCAGGTAGGCGCGCTCGCCTGCGAAAGTCACCTCGATGGGCTCGTCGCAGTTCCAGCGTGAGTGCTTCTGCGTGCTGGCCACGCTGTCGTCCGCTGTCTCCGGTGGCTTCACCGGGGACGCGCAGCCGCTGGCACTCAACAGGAGCGATACGGCCAAGGCTGACAGCGCGCATCGCATGATCGGAATCGATGTCTGCAAGGGCATAGTGGGCGTGGTCTCCGGCGATTTCGGGGCCGTTCCCGACCGCAATCCTCGGGAGCGCGTGCATTCTCGGGAAGGCGGCGGAGCCCCCGCAGCGGCTCGCTTCCCCACCAGCCCGCAGGATACAGCCGCGGCCGGTGCACGCATGATTCGCAGACCTATCGAAGCGACTCCTACTGCCGGGTGACCTCGAGCGCCCAGGCCAAGGCCTGCACGTGGGCGGCATTGGCCGCTTCCGCCACCACGCCGCAGCGTTCGGCGGCCGCCATCACGGCGCCGGCGTCGTTGCCCTCGCAGGCGATCGCCAGCGCCAGCAGGTGAGCCATTTCGCCCTCGCCCCGCGCCACCGCGGCTTCGATCTCGGGCGATGCGGCCAGCTGGGTCAGAGCCACCTGCATCGGCACCTGCAGCACCGCGTCCACCAGCGACAGCAGGCCAACCAGGAACAGCGCATCGCGCGCCTCGGTCGGGCGCCCCTCACCCAGAATCTCCAGCATGCGTGCGCGCACCAGGGCGGACTCCAGCAGCGCCGATGACGCCGGGTTGCGGCTGTCCGCGCCATACAGCAGCAGGGTCAGCCAGCGGTAGAGCTTCTCGCGCCCCAGCTGCATGAGCGCACGCTCGATGCTGGTGATCTCCTCGCGCAGTCCGATCGACGCCGAGTTGATATAGCGGATCAGACGAAGCGACAGCGCGGGATCGCGCTTCAGCACTTCGGCGATCTCGCGCGTGTCGACATCGCGACGCAGCCGCGACAGCAGATCCGCGATGCGCGCCGAGTTCGGCCCGAGGGTGTTGTTGCTCCAGTCTTCCCGACGCGTGACGAAAGGGCCCGGGAACAGCTCGGCGCCCAGGTTGAAGCAGAGCTTGAACTCGTCGTGGCTGGGCAGTTCGCGGGCGAGCCACTGGCGCCTGTGATCCGCCCGCGAAAGCGCTTCGGTGAAGTCGCGCAGCCGCTTCGGGTCGGCCTGATCGGCGCGCACGATGACGAAATCCGCCTCGGCCAGCAGGTAGGCGCCGGGGGCTTCCTGCGACATCGCATTGACCGCAAAGCGGTAGCCGCGCGCGCGCAGAGCCCGCACCTGTTCGATCACCTGTGCAGGGGTCGGCCCATCGGGATCGGGCAGGGCGACCAGGGCCATCACCGCATTCTCCGGCGGCAGCAGGGTCAGCGCCTCGTGGTCAAGAAACGAGTCCGGCACTTCGAAGAAGGCGAGGCGGTGGCCCAGCAGTCGGCCGACATCGATCTTGATCAGATTGCGCACCAGCACTTCGGCGTAGACGTGGTGGATGCGCCGGCTGCGGCTGGCCAGCCGCGCGCGCGTCGCCTGGTGCAGCAGGAAGTGGTAGCCGGCCACGCGTTGATCGCGGCCGAGAATGGTCTCGCGGCAGACGAAGCCCTCGCCGGCGCTGTCGGGTGCGGTCTGGCCTCGCTCGGGCCGGATCGGAGCCTGCCGGTTCAAGGCCGCGAAATCGCGATCGCCCGCCGACTTCCGGGGCGCGCCGCCAAACAGTCGCTTGATGAATTCGAACATGCCGTGCAGGTGCTCCGCGCGTTTGGGGCCGGTGGCTCTGCGAGCCCAAGGCGCCCGGTTGGAAACGGCCGGCGCCTACGCCCGACCTGTCAGCCTGCGCGCGCGAATCGCACCCGCGCACGCCGGGAGCAGGCATGCAAGGCCCGCGCCCACGCTTGCAACCTGCGCCAGAGCGCACGCATGATCCGGGGCATGCAAATACGTCACAGTGAACCTCGCGACATCGAGGCGATCCGCGCTCTGTACGCGCAACCCTCGGTGTACGCCAACACCCTGCAGCTGCCGTTTCCCAGCGCCGAGCTCTGGCAGCAGCGGCTGGGCCGTCTGCACACCCATTTCCACAGCCTGGTCGCCGATGTCGACGGACGCGTGCTGGGGCAGATCGGCATCGAGCGCTTCGAAAACCCCCGTCGCGCCCATGCGACCAATATCGGGCTGGCAGTCGACGAGAGCGCGCGCGGTCGCGGCGTCGGCCATGCGCTGATGACCGGGGCCATCGAGCTTTGCTTCGGCTGGCTCGGGGTGCGCAGGATCGAGCTCGAGGTCTACACCGACAACCGTGCCGCCCAGGCGCTGTTTCTGCGCCATGGCTTCGAGCGCGAGGGCACCAGTCTGGGATACGCGTTCCGCGCTGGGCGCTACGCCGACGTCTACCTGATGGCGCTGCGCGCGCCCTGATCAAGCCCGGCCTGGCCCAGACAGCAGGAATTCGCCATGGATAAACGATTCCTCGCCAGCTTCATCCTGCTCGCGGCCTGGAGTGCGTCGGCGGAGGCGCAATCCAGCCCCTCGCATTCCGAAGCCTGTGGGCAGTCGGTCATTACTGTTGGCGCTCCGGCCAACAAGCTTCGAGCCTGCGGCGAGCCCTGGCGCATCGTCACCCTGGTCAACACGCAGGGCGCGCCGGTCGGCGAGCGCTGGGAGTTCGAGCGACAAACCGGCTTGGTGCTGATTACCGTGCGGGGTGGTCGGGTGGTGCGGATCGAGCGCACCTGAGCGCCTGCTGCGGCGACGGCAGGGGCTCTTATCCGTACCGAGACCTGCGAAAACGAAAAAGGCCACCGGGAAAGGTGGCCTAAGTCGTTGTTTCTATTGGTGGGCGGTGCAGGGATCGAACCTGCGACCCTTGCCGTGTGAAGGCAATGCTCTACCGCTGAGCTAACCGCCCGAAGCCGCGCATTGTGCACACGCGCCGGGCTGAGATCAAGCCTCGTGGTGTGGGGCGCGACCGCCGAAGCGGCGCATTGCGGGGACGAGTGCCAGGGCTGCAACCACCGACGTCACGGCGAAGGCAAGTGCGCCGCCGCCGGACTTCCACAGCGCGCCGGCCAGCAAGGCACCCAGCACGCCGCCGAGTCCCGAACCGAGGCTGTACATCAGGCTTTGCGCACCGAGACGGTCGGCTTCCGGAAACAGTTCGACCACCCGCTGCATGCAGGCCACATGGAAGGCACCGAAGCCGATCGCATGCGCGACCTGCACCAGCACCATCACCGTCAATGACTGCGGCAGCAGGGCGATGCTGATCCAGCGCAGCGCGGTGACCACGAGTGCGATCTGCAGGGTGCGCTGGGCGCTGACCCGGCGCAGCAGGCTGCCGGCGTACATGAACAGCACGATCTCGGCGACCACGCCCAGGCCCCAGAGCTGGCCGACCACGTCGGTGCTGTGGCCGTGGCGCTCCAGCTGCAGGGTGAAAAACAGGTAGTACGTGCCGAAGCTGATCTGGGTCAGCATCACGATGGCGATGAAGGCGGGCACCCCGGGTCGGCGCAGCAGTTCCCACAGTCCGGCCTGCCCGGGTGGCGGGTCGGTGTCGAGACGCTTCTGCGCCGGCAGCGCATGGGTGATCAGCGCAGTGGCCAGAATGCCGGCCCCCATCACCCAGGGCAGGTCGGGCGCGTCGCCGTGCTGGAGCAGCCAGCCGTAGCCCACCGCCAGCAGGATGAAGCCGAGCGAGCCCCACAGGCGGACGCGACCGTAATCATGCTTGCGCGGGCCCAGCCCGGCCAGGGTGAAGGCTTCCAGCTGGGGCAGGATCGCGTTGTAGCAGAGGCTGAAGGCGGCCATCGACAGCGCCAGCAGCCACAGATGCTCGGCGCCGAAAAAGCCGAGAAAGAAGACCACCGAAGCCCAGAGGCCACCAAGCAGCCAGGCTTTCGGGCGCGTCGATCCGCGCGCGTAGTGTGCGAACAGCGGCGGCCCGAAGATGCGGGTGCCGTACCACAACGCGAACAGGCTGCTGATCGCCAGCGCCCCGTGGCCCAGGCCCTCCATCCAGCGCGCGAAGTAGGGCGTGAAGACGCCGATCGCGGCGTGGTAGGCGAAGTAGACGGCTGACAGCCGCCAATAGGGCAGGGTGGGCATGGCGCATTATCCGCGCCCGCGCGGCCAAGCACGATGCGCGGATGGTCGACGGCGGGTCCGGGGGTCTGTTTCCCGAGCTTCGCCTGTCGTTCCCGCAATCAACCCGGGCACCAGCGCCCGTGAATGCGTGCCGGCGCGCACGGGCCGGCGGGACAGCGCGGGTTGGATCGGACGTTCGCGGACATCCGGAGGCGCAGTTTGCCTCCGCTTCCCCTCGTGTTCCCGGCTTGTTCCTTCCGTCGTCGGCTTGGTCCTCCTAGGGTCCGCCTCGCTGCGATCCCGCAGCGCTTGCCACTGTCGCTGCCAGGCCCTTTGGCCACGGTTTGCGGCCCCTGTCCAGGAGACCCGCCATGTTCCGCCTCCGTTCGAAATCTCGACTGCCCGCCCGCCTGCTGCTGGGCCTCGGTCTGACTGCACTGCTGGGTACCACGACCGCCTTCGCGAAGGCTGATTCCGAAGACGGCGATGCCGGTGAACGCATCATCTCGGCTGCCCTGATGGATGTGATCGAGGGTTGGTCTGATCCACTCGATTCCCTCGAAGCCGCGGCGCTGGAGCGCCATCCCGAGCTGATCCACCGTTACTCGCAGCTGCTGGGACGTCACTATCGCAATGGCCTCTCGGCGCATCTGGCGGCGGCCTACCCGGCGGCGCACGCCGAAATCGTCCGCGAGATTCCCACCGAGCGCTACAGCGACGCAGAGGCGGTGGCCTGGCTGATGTCGGCGCGCGATGTCGAGTGGCAGGCGCTGCAGTCGGAGCCGGGCCTGCGCGCAGGCGGGCTGGTGTTCGCGGAGTTCGCCGCGCGCGAATTCCCGCAGGTGATCGCGCAACTGCAGGCCGGCGCGACGAGCCCGGCGGCGCGCGGCGTGGCCCTGCTCGACCACGTCGCCGAGCTGCGCGAGCCCGAAGTCGAGGCGGAAGCGCGGCGTCTGATCGGCTCGCTCAAGCCCTGGCCCTGGCAGAACTGCCAGTGCTTCACCGTGCTGACCTTCCCGCACCAGCCCGACCCCTGGCAGACCGAGATCAACGAAAACTACTACCACGACTGGGGTTGGGCGCCGGAAAAGGTGCAGCAGCTGAACTACTCGGTGGGCGCACGTGGCGCCGCCAAGGACATCAACTTCTACCGCCGAAGCCGCCACAACACCTGGGAAGTCGACCGCATCAAGGGCACCAACTACAGCCATATGCGGGTGCGCATGCTGTGTACGAGGAACGGCCAGCCCGGCGGCGTGGAATGCGGCAGCGGCACCTGCCGCGGCGACCTCGCGGTGCGCGTCGCCTACGGCAGCCGCGTCGGGCAGCAGGTCGCCTACGGTGGCCCGTGGTCGAAGGAGGCGCGCGCGGTGGCGTCCGACTGGGCGCAGCTGAAGTACGACCCGCCGGGTGCGGCGCCGATGACGACCCTGTTCTCGAAAGGCGTGGCGGTGTCCGGCTTTACCGCCACCAACTGGAACTCGCAGGCGATCATCCAGGTGCTGACCACGGCGGCCCAGGTCGGATTGGTCGTGGCCACCGATGGCTCCGCTGCCGGTACGCTGCTGGAAGGCGATCTCGTCAACGACACCATCACTGCGCTGTTCGGGCTGGTGAAGCGCGAGGGCAACCAGAGCAGTCACCATCAGGACATGTTCGTGGCCTGGGACACCGCCAACAGCGCGCCGATCGCCCTGCTGCCCAACCAGACCCATCTGTTCGAGCTCGACACGCTGGCCAAGGTGTATGGCCGTGGCTACGGCGGCGACAGCAAGAGCTGGGCGAATGTCGACAGCTCCGCCTACCTGACGGCGGTGACGCGCAACTACCAGTGCGGCTTCGGCACCCAGGCGCCCAGCCCTCGCGCGCACTGGTTCTGGGCGACGGCGGGCGCGCCGCACAGCACCGTTACCCTGCAGAATCTGGTCGGCAACTACGTGCAGACCGAACTGGGCGCGTGGCCGACCAATGTTTCGCAGCAGGTCGGACAGTTCCCGTAAGGTCCCTGCGAAAGGCTTGAGGGAAGAGGCGGGGGGGACCGTCAGGTCGCCGGCCCCCGCGGG
>JBIJCA010000036.1:0-22771 GCA_044344935.1 Aquimonas sp.
CAGGCTTGCGGGAAGGGGCGGCGCCCCCCTCCGGGGCCCCGCCGCCTGCGTGTTGGGGCGAGGGCGCCGGCCAGCGCTCGCGATGGTCAAGCTGTGAAGGGTCTGTTAGAGTCCGCGCCGCCTCACGGTGACCGCGCAGTGCTGTTCGCAGCGTCCGCGGTTTAAACGGGAAGCCAGTGCGCGCTCACGCGAGCGCAAAGCTGGAGCTGCCCCCGCAACGGTAGGCGAGTGGATGCGAAGCGGCCGAAACCGCTCGCGTCCGATCCGGGCGAAGACCACTGTGCGACTGCATGGGAAGGTGTCCGGATCGAAGGCGTACAGCCTTGGCTCGCGAGCCCGGAGACCGGCCTTGAGGGATGTCCCGACGCGCGGAGGGCGCAGTCTTGGGGTGTGCCGCCGGCATTCGCCCGGTCGTCGCCTGCAAGTCGCTTTTTCCCCTCTGCGCTCCGGGTGGTTACAGCCCCAAGAGTCCGCGCGGGTAGGCGCGGGCCGGAGACCACCATGCATATCGCAGCACCTCGACCCGCCGTCCTGGCGGCCGTCATCGCCTGTTCGTTTCTTCCCCCGGCGCACGCCCAGTCCGCCAAATCGCTGGACCGGATCGTGGTCACCGCGACCCGCACCGCGCAGACCCAGGATGCAAGCCTGGCTGCCATCACCGTCTTCGACCGCGCCGACATCGAGCGCCTGCAGGTGCAGTCCCTGCTCGACCTGCTGCGCGGCGTGCCGGGTATCGCGCTGACGAACAACGGCGGTGCCGGCAAGGTCAGCGGCGTATTCGTCCGTGGCACCGAGGCGCGTCACGTGCTGCTGCTGATCGATGGCGTGCGCGTCGGATCCGCCACCAGCGGCACGCCCGCCTTCCAGGACCTTCCGCTGGAACAGATCGAGCGCATCGAGATCGTGCGCGGGCCGTTCTCCAGCCTGTACGGTTCCGAAGCTCTCGGCGGCGTGATCCAGATCTTCACCCGTGACGCGCGCGCTGAGCCGCGCGCCAGCGGCTATCTGGGCCTCGGCAGCAACAGCACCGCACGCGGCAGCGCCGGTTTCGATGCGCGCGGCGATCGTGGCTGGTACCGCATCCATGCCGCCATCGACGAAACCGATGGCTACAACGCCTGTCGTGGTTCCTTGAGCGGCGGCTGCTTCACCAACGAGCCCGATGCTGACGGCTATACCAATCGCAGCCTGCAGCTGGCCGGCGGCTGGCGCTTCTCGCCGCAGGCGGCGCTCGAAGTGCGCGCGCTGCGTGCGGACTTCGAGACCGAATTCGACGGTGGCTTCAGCAATGAAATGGAGGGCAGCCAGCAGGTCTACAGCGCCAAGCTCGACCTCGCGCCCAGCGAGCGCGTCGCGCTGGCGTTCCGGCTGGGGCGCAACGCGGATCTCGCCGACAATTTCCTGGAAGGACGCTACCGCAGCAGCTTCGACACGCGCCGCAACACCGGCGGCGCGCAGGCCGACATCAGTCTCGGCAGCGGCCTGCTCAGCACCGGCGTCGACTGGCACCGCGATGAGGTCACCAGCACCACGGATTACGTCATCAAGGCGCGCACGCAGAAGGCGCTGTTCGCGCAGTGGCAGCAGACGCTTGGCAAGGCCTCGCTGCAGCTTGCCGGCCGTCGCGATGACGACAGTCAGTTCGGCAATGAGGCCACCGGCAGCCTGCTGTGGGGCTTCAGCTTCAGCGAAACCCTGCGGCTGACCGCCAGCGCCGGCACCGCCTTCCGCGCGCCGAGCTTCAACGACCTCTATTTTCCCGGTTTCGGCAATCCGGATCTGAAGCCCGAGACCTCGGAAAGTCTGGAGCTCGGCCTGCGTGGCAGTCCCTCGTGGGGCGGCTGGGCGGCGTCGGTGTTCCGCACCGAGGTCGAGCAGCTCATCGCCTTCGACCCGATCGAGTTCATTCCGGTGAACATCAATCGCGCGCGCATCGACGGCCTCGAACTCAGTGCGGAAGGCGAGCTCGCCGGCACCCAGCTGCGCGCAAGTGCGACCGTGCTCGACGCACGCAGTGTTGTCGAGGGTCCGGCCGACGGTCGTGAGCTGCCGCGTCGCCCGCCGCGTTCGATGCAGATCGACGCCGACCGCAGCTACGGCCGTTTCAGCCTCGGCGCCAGCATGTTCGCGGCCAGCGCGCGCTTCGACGATCTCGGCAACTCCACGCGACTGCCGGGTTACGCCACGGTCGATCTACGCTTCGGCTGGGCGCTCAACGCGGATTGGAGCCTGCAGCTCTCAGGCAACAACCTCTTCGATCGCCGCTACGAAACGGCGGCCTTCTACAACCAGCCCGGTCGCACCTGGCTGCTGGGTCTGCGCTACAGCCCGCGCTGAGAGCGGCCCGCGTGCTTCCGCGTCGACGTCCGCCAACGTCGACGCCTTTTCGATTTCAAGGAGACCCGCCATGCGTCCGCGCCTGTCCGATCTGACTGTCCCCGTGGTTCCTGTCCTCTGCGCACTTGCGCTGTGGATGCTGCTTACCCGTCTGCCCGATGCCAGCCAATGGCTGCACCTGCGCGATGCGTCGATGGCGGTGTTCTTCATCGGCGGTCTGCTGTTGCGCAGTCCGCTGGCCTTCGCCGGTTTCATCGCGCTGGCGTTCGGCATCGACGCCGTGGTGTTCGCGCGTACCGACATGCTGCACCTCTGTCTGAGCCCGGCCTGCGGGTTTCTGATTCCGGCCTATGGCGCGCTCTGGTTCAGCGGACGCTGGCTGGCACCGCGCACTCGCGGTGACGCCCGCGGATGGGTGCTCGCCGCCGCCGCCGGCGGCGTCGCGGCGTCGCTGTCTTTCCTGATCTCCAACGGGTCCTTCTACCTGCTCAGCGGCCTGTTCGGAGAACTCAGCCTGGCCGGCTTTGCGGCCCAGTTCGCCCGCTACGCGCCGGGCTTCGCGCTGACCGGCAGCGCCTGGATCGTGCTCGGTCTGTGCGCGGTGGCGCTGCTGCAGCAGCGCGGGCGGCACGCGGTTTCGCCGGCATGAGCACACGGTCCTGTCCGGCGCTGCTGATCGCAGCGCCGGCCTCGGGGCAGGGCAAGACCAGCTACACCGCAGCGCTGGCGCGCGCGCATGTACGCGCCGGCAGGCGCGTGCGGGTGTTCAAGACCGGGCCGGACTTTCTCGACCCGATGATTCTCGAACGCGCCGGCGGCGCGCCGGTTGGCGCGCTCGACCTGTGGATGGGCGGCGAGTGCGAGGTGCGGGCGCAGCTGCACGCGGCGGCTGGCGAAGCCGACCTGATCCTGGTCGAGGGCATGATGGGTCTGTTCGACGGTTCGCCGTCAGCGGCTGACCTCGCGCAGGCGCTGGGCCTGCCGGTACGGGCGGTGATCGACGCCAACGCGCTGGCCCAGACCTTCGGGGCGTTGGCGCTCGGGCTTGCCCGATACCGGCCGGGGCTGAGTCTCGAAGGTGTGGTCGCCAGCCGGGTCGCCAGCGACTGGCATGCGCGGCTGCTGCGCGAGAGTCTGCCGAGGGAGATCGCATGGCGGGGCGCGCTGCGGGAGTGCGCGCAGGGTCGTCTGCCTGAACGCCATCTGGGCCTGCTGCCCGCCTCGGAGGTCAGCGATCTGGAGTCACGCATCGATGCCCTGGCGCAGGCGCTGTGTGCGGACGGGCTGTCGCCGCTGCCCGCACCGGTGTCGTTTCCCGCGGCAGATGTCGAATGCGTGCCGCCGCTGCTCTGCGGTCGGCGGATCGCGATCGCAGCGGATGCCGCTTTCTGCTTCGACTATTCGGCAAACCGAGCGCTGCTGCGCGCGGCCGGCGCCGAGCTGGTTGATTTCTCGCCGCTCGCGGGCGACCCGCTGCCCGACTGCGATGCGATCTGGTTGCCCGGCGGCTATCCCGAGCTGCACCTGCCGACCTTGTCGGCGCGACGCGACCTGTGGTCGGCCCTGCATCTCCATGTCGAAGCCGGCCGTCCGCTGCTGGCCGAGTGCGGTGGTCTGCTCGCCCTGCTGACCCGTCTGGAGGACGCGGATGGCCAGGCCGCGGCGATGGCCGGGCTGGTGCCGGGCAGCGCTCGCATTGGTGAGCGTCTGTGCGGCCTTGGCCTGCAGCAGGTCGATCTGCCCGAGGGGCGGCTGCGCGGGCACAGCTTCCACTACGCCCGCGCCGAGATCGGTCAGCGAGCGATCGCGCACGCACTGGACCCCAACGGTGCGCCGACCGCCGAGCCCGTCTATCGCCAGCGGCGCCTGACCGCCAGCTTCCTGCACCTCTATTTCCCATCCAACCCGCGCGCCGCCTGCGCCCTGTTCATGGAGTGAGCATGTTGACCCAACCCGCTGTCGCGTCCGACTGCACGCTGATTCTCGGCGGTGCGCGTTCGGGCAAGAGCGCTTATGCGGAGCGGCTTGCCGAGGGCAGTGGACGCGACGTCGTCTACATCGCCACGGCGACCGCAGGCGATGGCGAGATGGCCGCGCGCATCGCCCATCACCAGCAGCGCCGGCCACCGCACTGGCGCACGATCGAGTGCCCCCGCGGCCTTGCGCAGGCGCTGCGGAGCGCGGCTGCGCCCGGTCGCTGCCTGCTGGTCGACTGCTTGACGCTGTGGGCTTCGAACCTGCTGTTCGAGGAAGGCGAAGCCGAATGGCAGCGCGAGCGCGCCGAACTGCTGGACCTGCTGCCTGCACTGCCGGGTGAGGTGCTGCTGGTCAGCAACGAGGTCGGTCTCGGCGTGGTGCCGATCGGTGCGATCAGCCGTCGCTTCGTCGACGAAAGCGGGCGTCTGCACCAGGCGCTTGCCGCGCTCTGCGAACGCGTGGTCTTCGTCGCCGCCGGCTTGCCGCTGGCGCTCAAGGGCCGGCTGCCGTGAGCTGGTGGGCGGCGGGCTGCGCCGCGCCCGATCGTGCGGCCGCGCAGCGCGCGCAGGCGCGCCAGCAGCAGTTGACCAAGCCGCGTGGCTCGCTGGGGCAGCTGGAGTCCCTGGCGATCTCCCTGGCAGAGCTGCAGGGCCGGGCGGTGCCGCAGGTGGATCGGGTCTGGATCGCAGTGTTTGCAGGCGATCACGGCTTCGCTGCCGAGGGCGTCTCGGCCTACCCGCAGGCAGTGACTGGCGAGATGCTGCGCAACTTCGCCGACGGCGGCGCGGCGATCTGCGTGCTGGCGCGCGCGCTCGGCGCCGAGCTTGAAGTGATCGATCTCGGCACGCTCAACGACCCGGGCGAGCTTGCCGGCGTACGGCGCGCGCGGATCGCGGACTGCACGGCCAGTTTTCTGATCGCGCCCGCCCTCGACGAAGCGCAGCTGCAGCAGGCGCTCGCGGAGGGCGCGGCCAGCGTCGCCCGCGCGCGCGGCGCCGATACGGAGCTCTACATCGGCGGAGAGATGGGGATCGGCAATTCCTCGTCGGCCGCGGCGCTGGCCTGCGCTCTGCTGGGCGAATCACCCGAACGGATGGCGGGTCGCGGCACCGGGCTGGATGTCGCCGGCGTGGAGCGCAAGCGCGCGCTGCTGCGGCGCGCTCTGCTGCGCCACGCCGATGCTCGTTCGCCGCTGGAGATCCTGCGCGCTTTCGGCGGCTTCGAAGTGGCTGCGCTCTGCGGTGCCTACATCGCCGCCGCCCAGGCCGGACTGCCGGTGCTGGTGGACGGATTTATCGCCAGCGCTGCGGCGCTGTGCGCGGTGCATCTCAATCCCGGCGTGCGGCCCTGGCTGCTGTTCGCCCATCGCTCCGACGAGCTGGGCCATGCGCGCCTGCTGCAGGCGCTGCACGCGCAGCCCTTGCTCGATCTCGGCCTGCGACTGGGCGAGGCCAGCGGCGCCGCTGTCGCAGTGCCGCTGCTGCGGCTCGCCTGCGCCCTGCACGCGCATATGGCGAGCTTCGCCGAAGCCGGCGTGAGCGAGGCCAGCGATGCTTGAGCTGCTGCGCCACGGCGACACTGGCCGCAGCGGTTTTCGGGGTCTGCTCGACGATGCCCTGAGCCCCTTGGGCTGGGCGCAGATGGAGTCCGCGATCGCCGGTCGCTGCTGGCAACAGCTTCTGTGTTCTCCGCTGCAGCGCTGCCGGCACTTCGCCGAAGCGCTGGCGCAGCGATGGGGCGTGTCGCTGCAGGTCGAGGAGGCGCTCCGCGAATACGATTTCGGCGCATGGACGGGATGCACGCCCGCGGACCTGTACGCAGAGCAGCCCGATGCACTAGCGCGCTTCTGGGCAGACCCGGACGCCCATCCGCCGCCCGGCGCGGAACGGCTCGTCGACTTTGAAGCCCGCGTGCTTGGCGCGCTGCGCCGGGCGCATGCGCGGCACGCAGGGCAGCAGGTGCTGTGCATCACCCACGGCGGCGTGATGCGCCTGCTGCAGTGCCGCCAGCGTGGCTGGGCGCGCACCCGGATGAGCGAAATCGAGGTGGCGCATGCGGCCCTGCTGCAGGTTCAGCCCGTCACGCTGGGTGCCTCCACATGAAGGCGTTCTGGTTCGCGCTGGCCTTCCTGACCCGACTGCCGACGCCGCGGTTGGACTTCGCCGATCGCGACAACCAGGGCCGCGCGCTGGTGTGGTATCCGGCGGTGGGCGCGCTGATCGGTGGTCTGTTGTCGCTGGGCGTGTTTCTCGGGCAGGCGCTGGTTCTGCCACCGCTGCTGCTCGCTGCGCTGCTGCTTGCACTGTGGGTGTGGATCAGCGGCGCCCTGCATCTCGACGGTCTGGCCGACTGCGCGGATGCCTGGGCCGGCGGCCACGCGGACCGCGCGCGCTCGCTCCGCATTCTCAAGGACCCGGCTGCGGGGCCGATGGGTGTGGTGGCCGTAGTGCTGGTGCTGCTGCTCAAGTTTGCAGCGCTGGCTTCGCTGACCGGCGAGGCCTGGGCGTGGCTGTGGCTGGCGCCGATGCTGGGGCGCGCAGCGGCGGTCGGCCTGTTTCTGAGCACCGCCTATGTGCGCCCAGGCGGCTTGGGTGCGGCCCTCGTCGAGGCTCCGCGGAGAGGGGCGATGCTGGCCTTGGCGACGTCTGCGGCGCTGGCGCTGCTGATCGGCTGGACGGGGCTCGCCATGCTGGCTGCCGCGCTCGCGGTGTTCCTGCGCTGGCGGGCGGAGTGCCTGGCGCGCCTCGGGGGCTTTACGGGCGACGCTGCCGGCAGCCTGATCGAACGCGTGGAGACAGCCGCGCTGGTGGCCGCCTGCGTGGTCACGCTCGCCGTGGGGTAGGCGCTTGGGTGTCGCACCGCGGCGGATCGGCGCATCCGATAGGCCCGGGCCTACTCCATGGGCACTGTGGGGTTGCGAGCGTGGAGTGCGCAGATTGCGCAGCAAGGCCCAGCCCACCCGGCGCCGCGCGACGTGCGCGGCGCTGGGTTCAGTGCTTGAACAATGACCGCACGGCCTGACGCGCGCTCTCGAAGCCGAAGTGGCGCTCGACGTTGGCCAGGCCACCGGCCGACAGCTGCTGCCACAGCTCCGGGTCGCGGTAGGCATGAAGCACGGCCGCGGCGAAGTCTTCCGGTGATTCGGCGACCAGCACGTCGTGGCCGGGTTCGGCGTGCATGCCCTCGATCGCGATCGGCGTGGCGACCACCGGCTGGCCGTAACTCATGCTCATGTTGACCTTGCCCTTGACGCCGGCGCCGTAGCGCAAGGGCGCGACCGCCAGGCGGCAGTTGTCCATGAAGGGCGCCACGTCGGGCACGAAGCCCTGGAACATGATGCCCGGCCGCTCGCCCAGTGCACGCACCGCATCCGGTGCCTTGCTGCCGACCACGTGGAAAGTGATCTCCGGTGCCTCGGCCCGGATCAGCGGCAGCACTTCGTCGGCGAACCACATCACCGCATCGACGTTCGGCGTGTGCTGGTAGCCGCCCATGAAGACGATGTCGTGGCGTTGCTCGAAGGGCTTGCGGCAGCCGAACACCTCGTGCACGTTCGAAAGAATGTCGACGCGGGCCCCTGGCGCCTCGCTGGCGAGCAGCGTCTGCTCAACCGGGCTGACCACCAGGGTGATGTCGCTGCGGCGGATCAGGCCAAGCTCTTTGTCGCGTGTCTGTGCAGCCTGCCGACGAAGGTCGTCGCGGTCGGCGAGTTCCGCCTCGCGCTGCTCGCGCAGGTAGTGCAGGTCGACGGTGTCGAATACCAGTCGCGCCTGCGGCGCATGCAGTCGCACCAGATCGACATACTGGATGGCGATGTAATGCCGGCTCAGAATGACCAGGTCGAAGCGGCGGCCGTGCTCGGCGAACCAGCCCGGCACGTCGGCCAGGAACGGGTGCCACAGCACCTCCACACCCAGCTGCTGCAGCTCTTCGGTGTAGCGCTCGACGAAGGCGCGATTGTCGGCGAAGAAGCTCACCGCCACGCCTTCGGCGCGCAGCACGCGCATCAGGTTGACCATGCGCAGCGAGCCGGAATCCTGATCGGGCGTGGGCGTGGTGGCGTCGATGATCAGCACGCGGCGGGTGTCGCGATGCTGGCGTGCGGCTTCGATCGGCGTGCCCGGCGCGGGGTGCGATTTGAGCTGCTCGCCCCAGCGCTCCAGAAACTTCTGCTGGTTGACGATCTGGTAGGCCTTGACGCCGGTCGAGGTGTCGGTGCCCGAACTCACGCCTTCGAAATGCACCACCGCCGACTTCGGCTGATACAGCACGCGCAGCCCGTGGGCCCGGACCTTCATCGCCAGGTCGGTGTCCTCGTAGTAGGCCGGCGCGTAGTGGCGGTCGAAGCCGCCGAATTCGGCGAACAGATCGGCGCGGATCGCGATCGCCGCGCCCGAGCAGTAGTCGACCTCGCGCAGGTAGTTGAACTCTGGCGCGGCCGGGTCGCCGAAGCGCCCGTAGTTCCAGCCCGAGGCGTCATCGAACACGATACCGCCGGCCTCCTGCAGGCGGCCGTCAGGGTAGATCAGCTTGGCGCCGACCAGGCCGACGCGCTCCTGGGTCTCAAAGGTCTCGATCAGCGCATCGAGCCAGCCCGGCTGCACCGCAGTGTCGTTGTTGAGGAACACGACGTACTCGCCGCGCGCGGCCGCCGCGCCGGCATTGCAGGCGCCGATGAAGCCGAGGTTCTGCGGGTTGCGCTGGTAGCGCAGACCCTCGATCTGTGGCAGCGTGGCTTCGGTGTCGTCGGACGAGCAGTCGTCGACCACGAGGATCTCGGCGGCGATCCGCGAGGGGTGCGCCGCGATCGAACGCAGGCAGGTCAGGCTGTGGTCGAGATGGTTGTAGACCGGAATCACCACGCTCACCCGCGGTGACTCGGGACAGGGCAGAGCAAAGGGCGCGAATGGCGCGCTGGCGGGCACGTCCAGCACGGTCTGTGGCAGCTCGGGTCGGACCTCCTGGCGGATCCGCGCCAAGGTGCCGGACACACCGCGCGTGCGCAGGCTGCGCAGCCCGCGGCCAAGCAGTGAGCCCGCGCGTTGGCGTCGGAAGCCCAGGCTGGCCAGGCCACGCTCCAGCAGGCGACGGATGCCGCGCAGCGGTCGGGTGAGTGTCCACGAACGGCTCTGCAGGATGCGGTTGCGCTCGGACTCGAAGTGGTCGCGCTGCTGTTCCAGAGCAGTCACCAGACCGTTGAGCCGACGCGACTCCTCGTCCAGCGCCTGCAGGCGTCCGTCGAGCACCGTGAGGACGATCGCGAATTCGGCGTTCTCCGGCAGGGCATCCGGGCTTTCCCCCGCCGCCCGCAGCACGGCCGCGATACTTCCCACGGCGTCGTCCAAAGACTGCCGGGCCTGCTCGATGCCGTGCTTGAGTCCATCGATCTGACCGCTCTGTACTTCCAGCCGATCGCGCAGCATCTCCATCTGAACATCGAGGCCTTCCGCCCAGGCCGTACGCTCCTGCGCCAGCTTTTCCTGATCGCGCGCCCACTGCGCGCGCTCACCGGCGGTGGTTTCCCAGCGCAGGCTCTGGGCCTTGAGCTGCTGCTGAACGACCCGCGCTTCGGCGAGCGTTGCGGTGCAGGCGAGGCCCTGCACCGTCGAAAGCGAGGCCGTACCTGGCCGCGCGAGCGCCGAGCGCACCTGCACACCGATCACGTCGGCATAGGCCCGAGCCATGCTCGCAAGCGTCTGCACCGGCACGGGCCCCTTGACCAGACTGCGCAGCGCCTGCGGGGAGCGGGCGAGAAACTGCAGCGCACGCGCGATGGCGGCCGCTTCGGGTTCGACCAGCAGGCCGTCGCGGCCATGCTGGATCCGCTCGACGTAGCTGCCGATGCGGGTGGCCAGCACCGGCAGGCCGAGCAGGCGCAGCTCGCTCAGGGTGTAGCTGAAGGTCTCGGCCACGCTGGCCGGCAGCAGGGCGAGGTCGGGATCCAGTTCCGCCACCTTCCTGGGCAGCTCGTCGCGGGCGTAATCGAGCTCCACGTGTACGCGGTCTGCGCCGAAGAAGCGCATGCCGGCGGCGCCGCAACCGAGCAGCACGAGTTCGACGCCTGGCGGCAGCTGTGGAATCAGCTGCGCCAGCAGGTGTTCGCCTTTGCCGCCATTGATGCGGCCGGGCACCAGCACGCGCAGGGTATCGCGCGGGCCGCGCGGCGCCGGCTGCGGCAGAGGTTCGGGCCAGGGGGGGAGCCCGTGCGCGATGCAGTGCTGAGGCAGATCCGCCAGAGCCGGCGCCAGGCGGACGACGTTGGAAAGCACGGCCCGTGTCGGCGCGATCAGCGCTGCACGCGCAGAGCACAGCGCGGCGACATAGGCCTCGCGCAGGGCCAGCCAGGCCTGCGGTCGGCGTTCGCCAAACGGATAGTCGCCGCCCTGCGCCGCAAGGCAGGCGCCCAGCGCGGCCTCCGAGGCCTCGAAATCCGGCGCGCCGAAGTTGGCATGCAGGCTGGGCCACAGCGGGTGGTAGTCGTGACAGACCACAGACGTCGGCAGACCCGTTCGTAGCACATCAAGACTCAGGCCGATCAGCGAAGACACCAGCACGCCGCCGACGCCGAAGTCGGCGCAGACGTCCTCGACCAACTCGGCCAGCTCGGTCGAGCTGATCGCCGTCGCTGCGATCGGCACGGCGAGAGCGTGCAAGCGCAGCGCACCCGCGCCTGGTCGCAGGCGCAGCGCGACGGCGCTGCCGGGTCGCTTCTGGTCGGGCGCGCTGACCGCCTGCAGCAGCAGGTGGTGCGCTTCGGTGTCGGCTTGGATCAGGTCGGCGACAAAACGCTCGCTGCCGCCCCCCCAGCCATGCAGGGCGTGCAGCAGCACCGGCTTGCCGTCGAGTCCGGGATAGCCGCCGGGAGCAGGCTCGGCGCGCAGCGAGGCCAGACGCGCGCGCAGACCCGCGAGGACGGCGCCGGGGCGGGCCGGACCCGCAGGCTCACGGTCCAGCTCGGTTGCGCGCTCCGACGAGGCCGGCAGGCAAAGCCGCGTGTACAGCTCGGCCTCGCAGTCCGCGGGTAGCGTCTGGGCAGCGCCGGCCGCGAGCAGGGTCTGGTACTCCGCGATGCGCCGCGCCGGAATCCGGCAGGCACGGGCGTCGACGCGATCGTGCGGCAGCGGCTGCGGCTCACCGATCAGCCAGCACAGCCGGTCAAGGTCCCCAGCCGCGCCGTCGAGCGCATCGAGATCGCGAGCATCGGGGACACCCAGCAGTTTCTCGCTGCGCGGCAGGCGCAGCAGGCGAAGCGCCGCATAGGGCGGTAGCTCGGCATCGAGGTCGAGCAGCACCACAGGGCAGCCCGGATGCGCGAGCAGCGCCAGCTGCAGAGCGGTCGCGGCATCGTTGGCCTGCAGCACGGACGTGGTCGCGGCGAGACCTGCAAGGCAGGGCTGCGGCCCCAGCGCATCGAGCGTGGTTTCGCCGGGAGCAAGGTGACGGGCGTACAGGCACAGCAGGGCGGGATGGGTACCGTCCGAAAGAGTGGCGAGGCTCAAGAGACATCCGGGAGACAAAGGGCCGTGGCGGCCGCGTCCGCGATTATCGCAACCGCGCGCGGGCCCCGCCAGCGCGGGTGCCCGCAGCGCGCTTGCAAGCCGCGCCTGCCACAGGTTTGCCCGAATCGGTCAGGCTGTGGACAGCCTGGGTTGTCGGTGCGGGCAGCTACACTGGCTCCGTTCCCCCCCCCTGCGTGGATACGGACCCCCGCGTGAGTCGACAGAAAACTACCCGCCAGACGGCAGTGTTGCCGCCGGAACGGCTTTGGACGGCTGCGCTGTGGCGCTTGGCCAAGCCGCTGCTGCTGTTGGGCGCAGGCCTTGGCATCGGCTTTCTTGGTCCGTATTTCTACGTGATCGATCAGCGCGTGGCCTCCGACTTCGCGGCGCTCAGCTGGCAGGTGCCGACGCGAGTGATGGCGCGGCCGCTGCGGCTTGCGCCCGGCCTGCCGATCGACCTTGCCGGTCTGCGCGCGGAACTCGACGCTGCCGGCTACCGCGAAGACGGCGAGGGCCGCGAGGCCGGCAGCTACGGCGTCAACGGTGGTGCCGTCGCGTTGACCACGCGCGCCTTTGTCGACGTGGATGCCGCGCAGCCCTCGCGCAGCGTGCGCGTGCAGCTCGCCCAGGGCCGGGTGCGGGCGCTCACCGATCCGTCCGGCACGGCGGTGCGTGAGCTTCGGGTCGACCCCGCCCGGATCGCCACCCTGTACGGCGAGAAGCGCGAGGAGCGCCGGCTTGTTCGGCTGGAGGACGTGCCGCCGCTGTTCGTGATGACGCTGCAGGCGGTCGAGGACCGGGACTTCAAGCATCACATCGGCGTCGATTTCAGCGGCATAGTGCGCGCGGCCTGGGTCAACCTGCGCGAGGGCGAGGTGCGCCAGGGCGCCAGCACCCTGACCCAGCAGCTGGCCCGCAACCTGTATCTCACGCGCGAACAGGCGCTGTGGCGCAAGGTCAAGGAGGCTCTGCACGCGCTGGCCATGGAGCGGCGCTTCTCCAAGTCGCAGATCCTGGAGGCCTACCTCAACGAGATCTTTCTGGGCCAGCAGGGCGGCCAGGCCATTCATGGCGTTGCCGCAGCGGCGGACTTCTGGTTCGGGCGTGAGCTGGCCCAGCTGAAGCCGCACGAGATCGCCTTGATTGTCGGCATGATCCGCGGCCCCTCGTACTACGACCCGCGCCGCAATCCCGAGCGGGCGCTGGCGCGGCGCAATCGCGTACTGAACCAGATGGCCGAGACGGGGCTGATCGAGGCCGCCGCCGCCGAGCGCGAGGCCGCGCTGCCGCTCGGCATCAAGCGCAGCGTGGGCCTCGCCGGCAATCGCGCACCGGCTTTCCTGGCCCTGGTGCGCACCCAGCTCGAGCGCGACTACAGGGCCGAGGATCTGCGCGGTGCTGGCCTGACCATCCACACCACGCTGTCACCACTGGCGCAGTCGCTGGCTGAGCGGGCCGCTCGCGAACAGCTGGCCGAGCTTCAGACAGAGGGCCGACCCGAGCTGCAGGCCGCGGTGGTGGTGACCGACAGCGGTCTCGGCGAGGTGCTGGCGCTGGTCGGCGACCGCAGAGGCGAGGGCAGCGGCTTCAACCGCGCCCTCGACGCGCAGCGTCCCGTCGGCTCGCTCATCAAGCCCTTTGTCTACCTGCTGGCGCTGGCCCAGCCGGGGCGCTTTTCGCTCGCCACGCCGCTCGAAGACCAGCCGATCGAGCTGCGGCTTCCGAACGGGCAGGTGTGGGCGCCCGCGAACGCGGATGAGGTGAGTCACGGCACGGTGAGTCTGCAGCAGGCGCTGGCGCAGTCCTACAACCAGGCCACCGTGCGGCTCGGGATGCAGCTTGGCGTTGAGCGCGTCAGCGAACTCGTACGCGTGCTCTCCGGTACGCAGCCGCCCGCGCATCCTTCGCTGCTGCTGGGCGCGGTCGACATGAGCCCCTACCAAATCGCCCAGCTCTACCAGTTCGCAGCCTCGGGAGGACGCTTGCAGCCACTGCGGGCTGTGCGCGGCGTGCTGGACGGGCAAGAAGGTCTGCTGACGCGCTACGACAAGGCCACCGACCCGGCGCAGCCGGGTGATGTGCTGGCCGCGCGGCTGATCGGCATCGCCCTGCAGGACGCCGCGCGCACCGGGACGGGCCGGCGGCTGTATGCCGACGGGCTCGGGCACCTCGCGCCGGCCGGCAAGACCGGCACCAGCAACGACAGTCGTGACAGCTGGTTTGCCGGCTACACCGGCTCGCATCTTGCGGTGGTGTGGGTGGGCAACGACGGCAACGCGTCGACCGGCCTGTATGGCGCCTCGGGTGCGATGCGCGTCTGGACAGCCCTTTTCAAGCGGCTTCCCAGCTCGCCGCTGAACGTGGGCGACGAAGGGCTGGAGTTCGCCTGGCTTGCGCCGGACAATTTCGCCCGCACTGATGAAGGTTGCCCCGACGCCCGGCGCTTCGCCTTCATCCAGGGCTATACCCCCGAAGCCCATGAAGGCTGCACTGTGTCGCGAATCCGCGGCTGGTTTGGTCAAGGAGATTCCGCGGAATGAAGCGTTCGATTGCTGTGGCCGCCCTTGCCCTCGTCCTCGCAGGCTGCGCTGCCCTGCCGCCGGTGCCTGTAGTCCAGCCCGAGCCCACTCCGCCGGCGCGCGATCTGATCGCCGAGCTCTACGCCATGGTCGAGGCTGACGACGCCATCGTCGTTGAGCCACTGCCCGATCCGGAGATCGAGGATCTGCGCGCCGCGGCCAGCCGCTCCATGGCGCTGCGGGAGCTCAAACAGGCCGCGGCGGCGCTTGCGCAGGCACTGCAGATCCGTCCGGGGCGGCCCGATCTGCTCCAGCTTCGGGCAGAGGTGGCGCTCGGCCTCAATCTCCTGGACGACGCCGAGCAGTTTGCCATCGCGTCCTTCGAGAACGGCCCGCGGATGGGGCCGCTGTGCCGTCGCAACTGGGCCGCGATCCAGCTTGCCCGCGAAGTCCGCGGCAATGTCGAAGAGGCTGAAACCGCGCGAGCCCAGGCGCAGCGCTGCACCCCGGAGCCGGTACTACGAATGTAGGACCTGGCAGCGAGCCGTCTTCACCGGATCGAGCCGACCCCGATGGGGTTTGCGGGTCGCTTCGTCTACGGATCCGCCCGCCCGTGCCGCGCGCAGGACAGACGACCTGTGCGCGTCAGCGCTGCCGCTGTGTTGAGCTGCTTGCCGCGGCGAACACCACCGCGGGTACCTACCTGCGGATAGGCCTCGGAGACCGCACTCCCTGAAACGAGAGCGCTTGCTTCTGCACCCCATGCAACCGGCGGGCGGCACGGCCGTGCCCTCGATCGCAGCCGGCCGCTCCGCTCCGTCGTTCCGCGTCTAGGGCACGCTCACCCGCTTTCTGTTGTCCGCGGAGACGCGATCGATGAGTTTGTTGTAAGGGTCGAACCCCACCTCGAAGGGCTTCTCTTCGACTTCGATGCGCAGTTCGGTTTGCCCCTGCGTGATGCGATGGCGCTCCAGCGACAGCACGGTCTCCTCGCGTTCGCTCGCGCCCGGCGCGCGCGCAAACACCCCGACTTCAATCCAGTCGTTGATGGGCATCGGGGTTTCGCGACCGATGCCGTCCGCGCTGAATTTCGCCGCGTTCAAGGTAAGCGTCAACGCGTAGCGATCGCCGGGCAGGGCTTCCACCTGCACGTCGTCCACCCGGTTGTCGTAGAAGACGATCCGCTCGAAGAGATCGGTGATCAGCTGCTCGTGCTCGGCTCCCGCCTCGGCGCGCAGATAGGTCAGCAGCTCGCGGCTGGTGGTGAACGGCGCGGTCTGGAAGGCCTTGTCCGCCAGGTAGCGGCTGAGCGCGCGGTTGAGCGCTTCCTCGCCGATTTCCTCGCGCAGCCGATAGAACACCAGCGAGCCTTTTTGGTAGTGGATATAGGGCTGGTTCTCGACACGGTACAGCGGCTGCTCCTCGCGACTTTCGCCGCCGCGACCCGAGAGATAGCGATCCAGCTCGTAGCGCAGGAAGCGTCGCATCCGCTCCCGTCCGTACTCGCGCTCCATCACCATCAGTGCGGAGTACTGCGCGAGCGATTCCGACATCACCGTCGAACCCTGCACATCGGCCCCGATCACCTGGTGCGCCCACCACTGATGGGAGATCTCGTGTGCAGTGACGTAGTAGACGTAGTCGATGTCTTCGGGATCGCGCAGGTCGGCGATGAAGCCGATCGCCTCGGAGTAGGGAATGGTGTTCGGAAACGCCTGCGCGAAACTCTGGTAGCCCGGGAACTCGATGATCCGCACCTGGCGGTGCTGGTAGGGGCTGAAGTGGGTGCCGAAGTAGTCGAGCGAATCCTGCACCGACTTGATCATGCGCTCCGCATTCCAGGCATGGTCGGGGTGGTGGTAGATCTCGATCGGCAGGCCATTGAAATCGCCGCGGGTCACCTGCCAGCGGGCGGACAGGAACGAGTAGAAGGGCAGGATCGGTCGGTCCATCGCGTACTCGAAGCAGCGCCGGCCATCACGCTCGAACTCGCGCTTCAGATAGCCCGGCGCGAGTCCGATCTGGTCGGTCGCCGTGCAGAAGGTCGCGCTGAAGTCGATCCAGTGTCCGTCGTCGGTCACATAGGTGTGCGCGTGCGCCTCGGTGTCGTCGAGGTCCGCCATGCGAGGCGCTTCGGGCAGGCCGCGTTTGCGCCTTTCGTTGCGGTCGCCCAGTGCGCGCCCCCGGCTGTAACCCAGGGAGGGAAAGCTGAAGTTGTTGAAGAAGCTGCCGTTGTAGACAATGTCGGTCGAGCCGCGCCGGTTGCCGAATCCGCGCTGCTGCGAACGCAGGGTGAACCGCATCGGGCGGGTCTCGCCCGGCTGCATGGCTTGCTCCAGCCGGTAGATGCGGTAGCCCAGCTCGACGTCATCATGTCGGAGCTCGGCCGCGCCAAGGTCCATGCTTGGATGCTCGGCCTGCGGATTCAGCTGGACATGGATCTCCTGCAGCGGAACGAAGTGCGGATTGCGCAGGGTGTACTCGCCCCGTACCTCCAGCTTGAGCGCGTACGGGTCCAGATCGACCTCGATGGCCTGCGCGGTGATCAGCGGTTGCGGCTGGCCTTCGTACTTCTTGTAGAGCTCCTCGTAGCGGATCTGGTCTGCGATCACGGTCTCGCGACTGCTGTATCGATTGAGAACGTGCGTGTTGTAGAAGATGTAGCTGCCGACGCCTACCCAGGCCATCGTGGCGAGCGCAAGGCCAGCTCCCAGTGGGCCGCGCATGCGCTGACGCGCGAGCCGCAGGCGTTCGCGGCGGGTTGTGGCGGTGCCACGTACCCACAGCGCCGTGGCAAGCAGCAGCAGGGCAGTCAGAAACAGCGCCCAGTAGCCCTTGAACCACGCCCACGCGATCCAGAAGTGGCCGTAACCGTTCAAGTCGGAGTAGGGCAGGTCGGGGCTGCCGTAGTAGCGGTAGAGGTTGTTCTCGTAGCCCACGTAGTCCAGTACGACGAGCAGGGCGATACCGCCCATCAGCAGGCCATAGGCGATGAACTTGTTGTTCGAGAGCACCTGCAGCACCAGCGCAGCGCCGGCGACGAGAATCGCCGGCACCGCCATGACCAGGATCGCCTTCAGATACAGCAGCGGTTCGAGCTGGGTGAACCCCTTCGACAGCTGCACGCCCATGGAGGCGAGAACGCCAGCGCCCAGAAAGGCGAACACCACCAGCACCAGCGCGGAGAACTTCGCGAACAGCGGGGCCGCGTCAGGCACGGGCAGCGCATCCGTGACATCACTCAGGCGCAGCTGGCGTTCGCGCCAGACCAGCTCGCCGGCGTAGAACATGACGATGATGTAGAGCAGCCAGCCGTAGGCGCCCTCCAGCGTCTCCAGCATCAGTGAGGTCACCGGATACGAAGGCGTCCCGTAGAGCGAGCTGATATCGGTGGCGCTGCCAAGGAAGTTGACCATGCCGAACAGCAGCATGATCAGGAAAGGCACACTGGTGAAAACACCGCGCGCATCGAACTTCAGGATCTGCAGGTACTGCCGCAGAGAGACGCGCAGACCGCTTTCGGGCTTCGTGACAGGCAGAGGCACCACACGCTGCACGCTCGCGCTGACAAGCGCAGCCCTGCGCTTGAACCAGGCGCGACCGGTGCCGCTGCGTTCGGTCTTGAACAGGCGAAAGGCCGCTGCCGCGAGCATCAGCCCGACCCCTATCCACAGCGCGCGATTGGCAATCAGGTAACCGCCGAGTTCGGGTAGCAGGGTGTTGCGGTCCTGCGCGGACCAGTAGCGAGTGCTGAGTCCCAGCGCGCGCACGCCGAACGGATCGGAAAGCGCTGCCAGCCATCTGTTGTCGAGGTCGCTCAGCAGTACGCCCGACACGACGTACAGCACGAAGAAGGCGATCACACCCACATAGACCGCCAGCAGACTGCGGGTGGTGACTGCGAGCAGCGCCAGCAGCGCGCCGGTCAGCAGCAGGTTCGGCAGGACCAGCACCCCCATTCCCCACGCGTAGGGCATGAGCGCGTTCGGTCCGATCCGTGCCGGATCGATCCAGGGCATGTAGGGCGCGATGAAGAGGCCCAGGGCGAAGGCGATGTAGACGATCAGACTGGCTGTCAGGCCGGCCCCGAATCGCCCCGCGAGGTAGTCACGCTTGCGGATCGGGTTCGAGAACAGCAGGTCAGCGGTGCCGGCCTCGAAGTCTCGGAGCAGCGCTCCGGCGATGAAGATGCAGATCACGAACAGGCCGAGCACCGAGGCGATCACCAGGAACTGCAAGGTCACCAGCGGGGCGTTGCGGTTGACGTTGCCAACGGCGCTGCCGAGCGTCACGGCGTCCGTGCTGGCGACGGTGAAGGCGATCAGGCCGAACAGCCCGGCGATCAGCCACAGCAGGGGCGAGCGCAGTTGCTCGCGCAGTTCGAAGCGGAAGAATTCAAGGATCATGCGGGCGGCCTCAGGCTGCGCGCGCGTGCTGACGCAGGCGCTGGAAGTAGACGTCTTCCAGATCCGGCTCGACCGCAACGAAGCCGTCGCCGGGCGCGCTCTCGCTGAACACGTGAATCAGTGGCCGGCCACCCACCAGTCGGGTGGACAGGATCTGGTAGCGCGACTGGTGCTCTGCGAGTTCGGACTTGTCGAGCTGCTTGCGCCAGACCTGGCCGGCAAGCGCCTGGATGGTGGTGTGGGGCTCGCCTGTCAGCAGCACCTGCCCGCGATTGATGATCGCCATGCGGGCGCAGAGGTCGGTGACATCCTCGACGATATGGGTCGAGAGAATCACGACGACTTTCTCGCCGATCTCGCTCAACAGGTTGAGAAAGCGATTTCGCTCTTCCGGATCCAGCCCTGCAGTGGGTTCATCCACGATCACGAGCTTCGGATCGCCGATCAGGGCCTGGGCGATACCGAAGCGCTGGCGCATGCCGCCTGAATAGGTGCCGAGTTTGCGTTTGCGCGCATCCCAGAGGTTGACCTTGTGCAGCAGCGCCTCGACGGTTTCGCGACGTGGGCCGCTGCGGGTGAGGCCCTTCAGTACGGCGAAGTGATTCAGCAGCTCTTCGGCACTCACTTTCGGGTAGACCCCGAAGTCCTGCGGCAGATAGCCCAGCTGGCGACGCAGGGCGTCCTTTTCGGTCAGCACGTCGAGGCCGTTGAAGTCGATGCGCCCCGCATCGGGCTCCTGCAGCGTGGCGATCGTTCGCATCAGCGAGCTTTTCCCGGCCCCGTTCGGGCCAAGCAGGCCGAACAGGCCGGTCGGGACATCCAGGCTGACGCCGTCAATGGCGCGGACGCCGTTCGCATACGTCTTGGTGAGTGCGCGGATCGAGAGCATGAGGGTCTCCGTTGCAGTGGTGTAGCAAACTACAACACCAATTGACAGGCGAACACCCGCCGGAAGTCATGCACCACAGACACAGGATGCGACCGGAGGGAGCAGCGCCGGGCGCACCTCAAGAAGCGCGCAGGGGTCGGAGGTGGATCCGAACCCACGTATCCTTTGCCGCATGGAATTGCTCAACGCCACGGCCGCTGCGCTGTCCGCGCAGGGCCCGCTGGCGCGGGCCTGGCCGGAGTTCCGTGCGCGTGAGGCGCAGCAGCGGCTGGCCGAAGCCGTTGCAGCCACGATTCTGGAGCGCGGCGAACTGGTGGCCGAAGCCGGCACCGGCACCGGCAAGACCTACGCCTATCTGGTGCCGGCCCTGCTGTCCGGGCTGCGGGTGATTGTCTCCACGGGCACGCGTGCCCTGCAGGACCAGCTCTACCACCGCGATCTGCCGCGTCTTCGCGAGGCGCTGGGCGTGGGGCTCAAGACCGCCTTGCTCAAGGGCCGCAGCAACTACCTCTGCTGGTATCGCATGGAGCGCGCGCGCAGCGACCGCACCTTCAGCGGGCGTGAGCCGGCGGCGCTGCTGGCGCGGGTCTGGCAGTTCGCCGGCAGCAGTGCGGACGGCGATATCGCCGGCGTCGACTTCGTACCCGAAGACTCGCCGCTGTGGCCGCAGATCACCTCCACGCCCGACAACTGCCTGGGCAGCGAGTGTCCTTTCTACGGCGAGTGCTTCGTGGTCAAGGCGCGTGCGCAGGCGCAGGCCGCAGATCTGGTCGTAGTCAACCACCATCTGCTGTTCGCCGATCTGGCGCTCAAGCGCGAGGGCTTCGGCGAAATCCTGCCGGGCGCGCATGCCTTCGTGATTGACGAAGCCCATCAGCTGCCCGAACTGGCGACGCGCTTCTTCGGCAGCAGCCTCAGCGCGCGTCAGCTGCAGGATCTCGGACGCGATGCTCTGGCGGAAGCACTGCAGGCCTCAGGTGCGATCGGCGCGCTGCAGCCTGCTGTCGAAGCGCTCGACAAGGCGGTGCGTGAGTTCCGGCTGGCCTGGGACCCGCTGCCCGCTCGCGGGCCAGTCGAGCAGGCGCTGCGGCTCGACCCCTGCGCCGACAGTCTGGAAGCCGTCGAAGACGCACTTCGCGAGCTGCTCGCAGCGCTTGAAGGCCAGGCCGAGCGCAGCCCCGGTCTGGAGGTGTGTCTGACCCGCGCACAGACGCTCATGCAGCGTCTCGACGCCATGCATCCGCGCGGCGAAGACGCCGTCGCCAGCGTGCGCTGGTACGAGCTGGCGCCGCGTGGCTTCAGTCTGCACCTGACCCCGCTCGACATCGCCGGGCCGCTCACCGAGTTCCGCGCCAAGGCCCATGCCGCGTGGATCTTTACTTCCGCCACGCTGGCGGTAGGCGGGCACTTCGAGCACTTCGCGAGCCAGCTGGGTCTGCTCGCGCCCCACACCCTGCTGCAGCCGAGCCCCTTCGACTACGCGCAGCAGTCGCTGGCCTGGCTGCCGCCCGATCTGCCCGATCCGGGCGAGCGCGGCTACACCGAAGTTCTGCTGCGCGCCTGCCTGCCGGCGCTGGAGGCCTCGCGAGGCCGCGCCTTCCTGCTGTTTACCAGCCACCGCGCCCTGCGCGAGGCCGCCGAATGGCTGGCGGCGAACGCACCCTTTCCGCTGTTCGTGCAGGGCACGCAGCCGCGCCATCGACTGCTGCAGGCCTTTCGCGAGTCCGGCAACGGCCTGCTGCTGGGTGCGGCCAGCTTCTGGGAGGGCGTCGACGTGGCCGGCGAGGCGCTGTCGCTGGTGCTGATCGACAAGCTGCCCTTTGCCGCGCCTGACGATCCGGTGCTGGAAGCACGGCTGGAGCACATCCGCCGCAACGGCGGCAACCCGTTCCGCGACTGGCAGCTGCCCAGCGCGGTGATCGCGTTCAAGCAGGGCGTGGGCCGACTGATCCGCAGCGAGTCCGACCGCGGCGTGCTGGTGCTGTGTGACCCGCGGCTGACCCGCAAGGGGTATGGACGCAGCTTTCTCGGCAGCCTGCCGCCGCTGCCGCGCACGCAGGCGCTTGCCGATGTCGAAGCCTTCTTCCGCAGCCATCCGACTGCGCCCGTCGGCTATAGCGGCCCGATATCGGGCGCGCGCAGCATCAGCAGCTTCGACATCGACGAGCCCGAAGTGGTGTGAGCGAGCGGAGCCAGGCCGCGGCGTCTTTTGCGCCGAAGAGTGTGCGGGTCACCGGCCAAGCTTTCAGCGGCTAAGCGACGCCTCGGACGCGACAGGTCCGCGTGGCCGCAGCGCGCGCGGGGAGGCAAGTCCGTACACTGCTCGGCCGAACTTTGCCTCGCCTGCCGATGAACCTGCTCGCCATCGAAACCGCCACTGAAGCCTGCAGCGTCGCGCTTCTTTACGGCGATCAGCTGCTGCATCGCTTCGAGATCGCGCCTCGGCGCCACGCCGAGCTGGTGCTGCCCTGGGCCGAGGCGCTGCTGACGGAGGCCGGTCTGGTGCGCGCACAGCTGGACGCGATTGCAGTCGGTATCGGCCCGGGGGCATTCACTGGTGTGCGCCTCGCGGTCGCGATGGGGCAGGGCCTCGCGCTGGCCTTGGATCGCCCGTTGATCGGCATCGGCACCCTGCAGGTACTGGCCGCTGGCGCACGCGGCGTACAGACTGGCGACAGCGTGTTCGCTTCAATCGATGCGCGCATGGGTGAGGTCTACGCGGCGGCGTTCCGGATCGATGGCGACGGGCTGCCGATGGCGATCGATGCACCCCAGCTCGCTGCGCCCTCTGCGGTGAGTCTTCCCGAAGCCAGGAGCGGCTGGGCCCTTGGGACCGGCTTGGCGGCGGCCGACGCAGTGCTCGCACACCGAATACAGGCGCTGGGCTGGCCAGTGGAGCCCTCGGCCCTGCCTTCTGCGGCCGATCTGGCGCGGCTGGCGGCGCGGGCGTTTGCCGCCGGAGACCATTCGCGAACGCCGGAGGCGGTGCAGCCGCTGTATCTGCGCGACAAGGTCGCGCAGACGATCGCTGAACGCGAGGCAAGAACGCTGGGCCCCATCGCCTATAGAGCCGGCAGCAATTATCCGTGAACTTTCAGCGGCGCCGATAGTCAGACTTCCGGTCTTGGATTGGAGGTCAGTCAG
>JBIJCA010000223.1:0-7718 GCA_044344935.1 Aquimonas sp.
CGATCTGAACCCCGATCGTTGTCGCCACGGTGGGTCGAGACCCACCCTATGGTTGCCGCGATCCAAACCCCCATCGTTGCCGCGATGATGGGTCGCGACCCACCCTATGACTGCCGCGATCCGAACCCCGGTTGTTGCCGCCACGGTGGGTCGAGACCCACCCTATGGCTGCCTCGACCCGACCCCCGATTGTTGCCGCCATGGTGGGTCAAGAGCCACCCTATGGCGCTGCGACCCGAACCCTGATCGTTGTCGCCACGGTGGGTCGAGACCCACCCTATGGTTGCCGCGATCCAAACCCCGATCGTTGCCGCGATGGTGGGTCGAGACCCACCCTATGACGCTATAGGGTGGGTCTTGACCCACCGGAGCTCCACGCTCGCCCCGAACCCAAACGCCAATCCCATGCCCCAGAACGACACCCTCGACCTGATCGACCGCTACTACGCCGCCTTCAACCGCGGCGACCGCGAAACCATGCTCGCCCTGCTGTCCGACAGCGTGGCTCACGACTTGAACCACGGCGCACGCGAAACCGGCCGCGAGACCTTTCGCGTCTTCCTGCAGCGCATGGACCGCTGCTACGCCGAGCAGCTGACCGACATCGCAGTGATGGCGTCCGCCGATGGCCGACGCGCGGCCGCGGAGTACGTCGTGCACGGCGAGTACAAGGCCGACGACGAAGGCCTGCCGCCGGCGCGTGGCCAGCGTTACATGCTGCCGGGTGGCGCCTTCTTCGAGATCGAGAACGGATACATCACCCGCGTCACCAACTACTACAACCTGCAGGACTGGATCGCGCAGGTGCAGGGCGGATGAGCGTCGAGCTGCGCTGCCTGCGGCCCGTCGACTACGCGCGCCACATCGCCGACGTGGCGCGCCTGCGCATCGAGGTGTTCCGCGCTTTCCCCTATCTCTACGACGGCGATGTCGGCTATGAGGAGCGCTACCTCGCCACCTACGCGCAGTCCGAAGACAGCGTGTGGGTGCTGGCGATGGACGGAGAGCGCGTGATCGGCGCCAGCACCGGCCTGTCGCTGGGCGACGAGGACGAAGCGTTCAAGCAGCCCTTCATTGAGCGCGGCATCGACCCGCAGCGGGTCTTCTACTTCGGCGAATCGGTGCTGCTGCCGGCCTATCGGGGGCTGGGCCTTGGGCATCGCTTCTTCGATGCGCGCGAAGCGCATGCGCGCGCACTCGGGCGCTTCGACTGGACGGCATTCGCTGCCGTCGACCGTGCCGCTGATGACCCGCGTCGCCCTGCAGACCATCGCGACAACGACGCGTTCTGGGCCAAGCGCGGCTACGGGCGTCAGCCCGGCATGGGCTTTCGTCTGAGCTGGAAGGAACTGGGCGAGGCCAAGGAAAGCGACAAGCCGCTGACCTACTGGCTGCGCGCGCTGGAGGCCGGTTGATGCGCGTCGCCGTCGCCGCCTATCCGCTGGAAACGATCACAAGCTTCGAGGCCTGGGCCTACAAGCAGCGTCGACTGCTGGGCGAGGCCAAGGCGCTGGGCGCCAATCTCGCCGTGCTGCCCGAGTACCTGCCGCTGGAGCTGGCAGGCGCTCAGCCCGCTGCCGTGCGCGAGGACTTCGACGCTTCGCTTGAGGCCCTGCAGGCGCTGTTCGAGCCCTGGCAGGCGCTGCACCTCGAACTCGCTCGCGAGCTGGATCTGCACATCCAGGCCGGCACCTTTCTGCTGCGTCAGCCCAGCGGCGGCTACCGCAACCGCGCCTTCTGGTTCACGCCCTCGGGCGAAGTTCACTGGCAGGACAAACTACAGCTCACCGGCTTCGAGAAGGCCAGCGGCCTGATCGAGCCCGGCGACGCGCTCAAGGTGTTCGAGCTCGATGGTCTGCGTCTTGGCATCGCGGTCTGCTACGACAGTGAGTTCCCGCTGCCGGTGCGCGCCCAGCGCGAAGCCGGCGCGCGTCTGCTGCTGGTGCCGAGCTGCACGGACACACCCGCGGGCGCGACCCGCGTGCGCACCGGCTGCATGGCGCGCGCGCTGGAGAACCGCATGTTTGTCGCCCGCGCGGTGACTGCCGGCGAACTGCCCTGGAGCCCCGCGCTCGACACCAACACCGGCGAGGCCGCGATCTACGCACCGATGGATGTGGGCCTGCCGGCCGACGGCGTGCTCGCCGTCAACGCGCCCAGCGAGACGTGGGCTGTCGCCGAGCTGCCGCTGTCGCGGCTGCAGCGCGCGGCGTCGAAGTCGCAGGTGGCGGTGGATTCGGATTGGCCACAGCAGCTGCGGCCAGGGCTGTTGCGAGCGCAGCTGCTGACACTGCAGCACTGACGCGATGCGCGCGGCCTGCGGGAGCGGCCGGGTGCGCTTCGGCAGCCGCGGCTGAGCGCGGACGGAGGTAGCTTCGATTGTTGATTCGGCGACGTCGCATGTGAGTCCTCGCGGGCGCGGGGGGGGGTAGGGGCGATCATCGACCTGCGCGCCATCCGCGCGTCATCGGCAGTCGTCGGCGGCGCTTCGCCGGACGCGATCCCGAGGAACTGGAGTTCAGCTTTGGCCTGTGCGGTCGGCGCGCGGCTGCGCTCATCAGGCTGCAGGGGTTTTCCGGCCGGTGGGTTTGCAGCCCGGCCGCTGATCGGCCCGAAGAGCCTCTGTGCTACGAAAAAGTACATTCCCGCGACAGTCGGGCGCACAGGGCTCGTCCAGACTGTGCGCGGGGGTAGCTGGTGGCCGCATCAGGATGCGTCGACGCCGTGGCAGCGAACGCATGGCGCGTGCATCGTGGGCGTTCGCATGACGCATGTTGTCGGGACGCATGGTGGTGCTCCGCGCTGCGCCTGTCCGCTGCAGCGTGAGTCCTGCCAGCGCTCACCGCAGTCTTGCCCTCCGAGTTTTTCTTCTGCGTGTTCTTTTCTGCCGAGTATCGATCCATGTCTGATTCAAAGGTCTTGCCGCGCTGTGTGCATCGGCTGATCGCCTGCGTTGTCGCTGCGTCGTCGCTGCTGCTGTCGACGGGGCCTGCCTTGGCGCAGTCCGGTGTGTCACCTGCCGAGTTCTCCCTGCTGCCTCGCGATGACGGCTTCGAGCTGCGTGCCCACGGGCAGGTCATCGGCCATGGCGGCGATGGCCGCTTCCTGGACCTTCGCATCGATGCCTACACCGAGACGCCCTTGAGCTTCTACCGACCCAGCGACGTGTGGGTCCAGGCCTTGCCCCAGCAGGCTGGGTTTGATCCGGTAGTGATGGTCCAGCGCAGGACGCAGGCCTGCACCCGTGTTCGCATGGAGGATGGTCGCAGCCTGCTGCGCGTGGCCAGCGTGCTGCCCGCGCCGCCCGACATCTCGTTCACGCCGCCGCCAGGGCAGCCGGTGCCGACGCCGCTGGGCAGTCTCGGTTGGGCCAACGACCGCCGTGATGCGGCCCATCTCGCGGGCCTCGTGGCGCGTGACAGCCAGGGGCTGACCTACGCCTTCGACTGGCAGTTCCTGCCTTCCACAGTGTTCAGCCTGCGCACCTATGCGCCGGACTGCAGTCCGCTGGCCGCAGTGGAAAGGATCCGCGCCTTCGACGCTCACCCGGCGCGCCCGGGTGTCTACGTGGTGCACGACAGAGCTCCCGCCCCGGGCTTGCGCCTATCGCGCTTCGAGGCCGGGCAGATTGACTGGGACATCGATCTGCCGGCCGCGCTGCAGGTCAGCCCGGGGCAGATCGCTCACCTCTGGCTGCGCGCACTGGAGGACGGCAGCCTGCTGCTGGCCGGCGCAGGTTCGCAATCGGAACGCCTTGAGCTGGCAGTGTTTGACAGGCGCGGGCAGGTGCTGCAGCGCGGACAGCTGCCCGGTCGCAGTGTCGCCGCCCTGCGCGAACAGGGCGACAGTCTGCTGCTCGCGGTCGGCGACCAGGCCGATCGCGCCGGCGCGCGCAGTCTGGTCGAGCTGGACCGCAGCCTGCAGCTCAGGCATCGAACCGAACTGGCCGAGGGCTATGTGCTCGGGCTTTTGGGCGATAGCGCGTCGGGTCTGCGCGGGGCCGAGTGGCTGGTGCATGGAAACGACCGGGCCGTTAATGCGACGGAAACCAGCGAGCCCTCACGCTGGGGCGCGCTGCGCTTTCTGCCCGGCGGTCTGGTCGAGTGGTCGCTGCCCATGGGCGAGCTTCGCCCGCGATTGCGATTGGGCAACGGCGCGCTGCTGGTCTCGCGCTTCGCCGAGGGTGGCACCCAGCTGGCCATGGTTCTGGCCGGATCAGCGCCCGAATGGCTGCAGACCCCCCGCGTTGCGCTGCCCGAGAGTCAATCGCGTCCAAGTCAGGCCGCCTTGGATGACGGACGCGTTGCTCGGCTGAAGCTACACGGCAACGTGCGCGAGCTGGTTCTGCAGCGGGGCCTGCACACCGTGTGGCGACGCACACTCGACCAGGTGCCGCTCTTCAGCATCAACTACCTGCATGCCGAGGCCGAACGTGTCTGCGTTTCGGCATACGACAACTCTGAGAGGGAGGATGGGTACTCCGTCTTCTGCTACCGAGCCGCCGATGGCGCAGCCCTCCCCGTACAGCGGTGGGTCGGTATTCCGTGGCCGATGGATCCGCAGCGCGGCGGCTGGGATGCAGAGGGCGCAGCGAGCCTTTTCCTGCGCCATGCGACGAACGAGGGCGGAAATGAAGTGCGCCACCTCCGCGCGCCTGCGAGTGGTGTGACGCCGACCACAGCGGTCGTTCCTGTCGCGAATGAGGGGCAGTGCGCATCGCGTGCCCTAGCCTCCGAGCCTGCGAATGGCGCCGTCGTGCTTGAACGCGAGGGCGAGACGTTTTGCGTGCGTCGCTATGCCGCCAGCGGCGTCCTGCTGTGGCGACACGCGCTTCCCCTCGGACTGCGCTGCCCGGGCGTGCTGGCCATGGCCGCCGATGGCGACGTCCTGGTGGGCGAATTCAGCCTGGACGGCGACCGCACCGGCCTGCAGGAAGTCCTGCTGCTGTCGGAGGCTCGGTCCTTGCGTTGGCGCACTGACCTGAGCGCCTTGGGCTTGCGGAGCTCCGTCGGGGCGGTCGAGCCTGCGCGCTGGCTGGATGTGACCGACGCTGAACAATGGGTCGGCGTCGTCACCCAGGGAGGTCAAGCCGCCCTGCTGCAGCTCGCTCGAACTACGGGTGAGGTGCGTGGTCTGACCCGCCCTACTCTGGGTGCGACCCAGGCCGGTGGCTGGGAGCTCGCGAAGACCGCCCGACCCGGCGAAGTGCTGCTTCTGCAGCGCGAGCCCTCGCGCGCCTACGCGCGTCGACTGCACATCCCGAACATGCGCATTGGCCCGCCTTCGCAGATGGTGTTGCCATGGGACACCCAGGCGCGCTCGGTACTGCGGGTGGGTGAGAGCCTGGAAGCCGTGAGGTTCAGCAACGCTCCCTTCGAGCTCTTCAGCTGGAGCACGCTGTTGGCCCCGCCGCTCGCAGCAGACACGCGGCTCGGCGCGGAACACAGCGGGCTCTGGTACGACCCGCAGATCAGCGGGCAGGGCCTGATGCTCGACGTCGAGGCCCCCAGGCAGCGCTGGTTCGCCGCCTGGTTCAGTTTTCGCACACCGACCGAGGCGGGAGCCGCCGCGGGCAGTGCGAGCCATGAAGGGCTGCGCTGGTATTCGATGCTGGGCCAGGGCAGCGCGCAGGCCGGCATGCCGCTGGCCGCGACCCTGTTCGCGAGCGCCAATGGCCGCTTCGATGGCGGCGCCCCGCAGACGATCGTCCGCGGCGAAACGCAGCTGCGCGCGATCGACTGCAACACGCTGGAGTTCCAGTACCGCATCGAGCCTGCGCGGCCGGGAGTAGGCATCGCCGAGATCGGCGCGCGCCGCCTGCAGCGTCTGGGGCCGCCGCCAGCCGCCTGCGGCGGTACTTCGCTTGCCGAACAGTCGGGCCTGCGGGCCGCATCCATCGGCAGCTGGGTGCTGGAAGGGCGGCCCAGTCAGGGCGTTCTGATGCAGATCGACCCGGGCGCTTCAGGTCAGCCGGGTGCCCTCTGGGGCGCGTGGTTCGGATTCGCGCCGGTGCAGCATGAAGGGGCCGGGCATCCGCACTGGTTGACTCTCGGCGGCCGCAGCGCGCCCGCTCAGCCCGGCGTGGTCGAGATCGAATGGACGCGCACCACGGCCGGCCTGCTGGACACGCTGCCGACCGCGAACAGTCATGTGATCGGCACAGGCCGCCTGCGCTTCACCGCCTGCGATCGCGCGGTGCTGGAGTACAGCTTCGATGCGCCGGGGCTGGCGGGCGATGCGTTTGCGGGTCTGCAGGGGCAGGTGAATCTGCGCCGTTTCGAGCCCTGTCGCTGAGTCCGGGAATCGGCGTGGCTTGATTCGGTGGGCGCTGGTTCGGGCGGCTTCCCGCGAGATGTACTGTTGCGCGGGATTTTTGCAATTCGCACAATTTGCCGAAGCGCTCGCGCGCGAAAAGTTGCGTATTCTTGATCGGGGATTGGAGGGGCGCGATGGGTGTGTGACCCGCGAGCGGCTGCAGCCCATTCGCGGCGGTCTCCAAGAATCCTGTTGATTGCCGCGACTGAAAGATGGTGTCGCCACGGATTCGGCCCGTTAATTAGAGCTGCCGATTTGAAAGAGTACGAAGGCGAAAGCGAATAAGAGAAGGGTTTACAGAAATTCTCCAGCAAGGAATTGAAGGGCGTTCCAATGATGAGCCCACACGAGCATCTCAACTCTGGTCCAGTGACGCCCCCCTCCCCCGAGGCGCCGAGGCGATTCACTTTGGGCGGACTCACGCTGGATATTGAGGAGGGGCTGGTCATTTCGAAAGACGGCGGCCCCAGCGGATTGACGCCGCGTGCCGAGGGCCTTCTGATGGTCTTGGCGCGGAGAGCAAACAGGCTAGTAACGCGAGAGGAAATCCTGGAAACGGTGTGGGCCGGGCGAGTGGTCGAAGACGCTGCAGTCAGTCATTGTGTGTGGCAAATCAGGCGGGCGTTGGGTGACTGCCATAAAGGCGTGCTTGTGACACGCCCGAAGCGTGGCTATTCCTTAATTCTATCTGATTCGCCCTCCGCGGAGCAAAACGAGGCGCCTTCCAGTGCTTCAATGGCCAGCGAAAAGCAATCCGAGATTGCTTTTTTGCATCGACGAGCCGAGATTCCTAGCGCTCTCCGAAAACGTCACTTCGCGGTGGTTGTGCTGGCATTTATGGCGACTTCCGTCTCGCTTGGCTCAGCTTGGTTTAATCGGGCCTCAATTGTCTTGGAAACTGAGTTGAGTGTGACGGTCGTGACGACTCCAGCACTATCGTGGCTGCGCGAAGCAGTGCTCAAGCCAGTCGTTGAGGAGGCGCATCTCCGGCAGGCCGAAATCGTGATCTTCCAGAGCGTCCAGAAAGCAAACCCCTTCCGTGGACCCCATATCGAGGTGAGGGTACTGGGGGAAAGCGCTGGTCTCATCGAGGTCGCTGTGTCGCTGACGCAGGGAAAAACCACAATCAACGAACGTTTCCATGGCAGCGCCGAGAGCTTTCCGATTGAAATTCAGAAGTTGTTTAATCAGGTGCTTGCAAAGCCTATTCGAGCGCCAAGTGCCTCGACAGACGCGTATGTAACCGGGCGGCTCGCTGAGGCCCGCTTTAGCCGGCAAACTGCAGTCGCAGAATACCGTCGTGCGATCGCTTTGGATGCAGGTAATCTGGAAGCACGCATGGCTCTTGTCCCTCTTCTTTTTGAGCAGGGCCTGAGTCACGAGGCTCGCATTGAGATGAAAGC
>JBIJCA010000389.1:0-3468 GCA_044344935.1 Aquimonas sp.
TTTGCTTGGCAGAAACCCATGCGAACTGGCGGCGATGATAGCCCATGGCGAGCGTTTGGAGTTAACAAGTGTACTTCGCGCAGGACGGCGGTTGGAGTCCACCGAGCTCAACGCGAGCGAGTGGCTTCAGCAACAGAACGCGATCATTCTTGCATATCTTCGAACGCAACAATTGAGTAACGCGAGTCACCTCATCAAGAGAGCGCGTGAAACGGCTGAGCTCGCCGGTTGGAGTCACGCATCGCTGGTTCTCAAATCCCATTCAGCAACAGCCTTTCTTCATGGTGGAGACAGAGAAGCTGCGGCGGATGTTTGGGAAGCTGTGGCACGTGGATTCACGCGGCTTGGCGATGGGGGGTTAGCGGCCGAAGCCTTGATCAGATCGCAGCGCGCACGACCGATGTTGCTTGGGGATTTCTTCAAGGTTCGGCGTGAAGCGCTTGCTCTGGCTAGAGAGCAAGCCTCCGCATCCGGTCTCCTTCGTGTCGAGATTGAAGCGCTCTTGTTGCTCGCAAGCATGGATCGCGACCGCGTAGAGGCGTGGCGCGCGCGTCTCGCCGCCGTGCGTGCGCGCATTCGCGAGGCTCAGTTGGATGGACGCAACAGTCCGTTGCCATACTTCGTGGCAAATGAGGTTGTTGCCGGGCACGACTACGCCGCCGCCCTTGAGGAACTTGACTTGCTCGCAGGCGCCCCGAGTCCGCATCCACGCGCACAGTCATGGGCCTTACCCACGCGAGTGGCAGCCCACTTCTGGCGAAACGAACTTGCCGCCGCAGTAGCCGGTATTGATGCAGTAGAGCGCAGCGGCATGGGCGACAGCAGTACTCAGTGCTTTTTCGCCTGGGTGTTGACGGAAGCCAGAATGCGAAGCCGTGCGAACGCCTACCTTGAGCGCTGCAATACCACTGGGTGGCGCAATTTATCCGATTTTGGACTGATCGCTGCTGCCCGCCAACGGATGCTGGATCATGAGCCCAGCTCGGCATGGGCGCTTTTGAGGCCGCGGTTGCGCGCGCTACTGTCAAGATCCGAAGTCACGCGACAGGAAGTTGAAACACTCACCCTCATCGCCGGAATCGCGGCTCGTCTGCCGGAGGCCGATGATGCAATGTTGTCGCAAGCCTCCCAGTTGGCGAGCCAAAGCGCATCCCTCGACGGCGCGGGCCCGCGTGTTCGGCTCGGTGCTGCGTTGTTGCGAGACGCGCTGTGCGTGCGTTCTCCAGGATGTCTTCTCCGCACTTCTATCCGCGTTGACGAAGATGCATTGTTGAAGCGCTTGATCGTTCCCTCAGGCGCGGCTTCAGCGCACTGAAAGAGACCCGAATCCGTGACCGAACCGCTCAAAAGCAGCTAAAGACGTTGAATTGATTGAGCAATTCAGGCCGATTGCCATCGCCCAGCGGGTGAGCTCGAATGGTCCCGAAAATGGTCCAGCCTGCCCGCAAGTTCACCCGTCAAGCCGGCTTCGTCGCAGTGGGGCCCAGCCTCAACCATTTCGCTCGGCTGCCGCAGGTGGGACCCGGCGCCGCCAGTGCGGGCGGGGATCGCCAATTCCGACATCGTCCGAGCCTACGTGGGCCGTAAGCGTCCGCCCACCTCACCTTCCTTCCTGACCTGATCTTCCCGACCGTCGCCGGTTTCCCCAACGGAGGACCGGTCGATGGCGTGTTTGGAGGCGTGGCGGTGGCGGGCGCATGTGCGCTCTCAGGTGTGCAGTGGCTTAAGCCAGGCGGCGTACTGCCGGCTGTGGGGTATTCCGCGGCGGGAGTTCGCGGGATGGCGGCGGCGGATATGGACGCAGGAGGTGTCGCCGCTTCGACTGCTGCCGATCACGCGGAGGGAGCGCTGATGCGTCTGCCTTCGCAGTGGTTCCTGGCGGTCGAGCCGATCGATCTGCGCTGCGGTATGGATCGGCTGCTGGTGTGGGTGCAGCGCAGCGGCGGCGTGGCGTCGGGTTCGGTGGGCTACGTGTTCCGCAACCGCGCCGGCTCGCGGATCAAGCTGCTGCTGATCGACGGCACCGGCGTGTGGCTGTGCGTGCGTCGGCTGCACGCGGGGCGCTTCCACTGGCCACGTGTTGGCGCTGAGAAATGCGAGCTGTCGTCCGATCAGTTTGCATGGCTGTGCGCCGGCGTGGATTGGATGCGATTGTCTACGAGTGTGGTGCCCGCACACACGTTCTGAGGCCTTACGATGGCGGCATGTCCGAACCGACGGCCGCCATCGCTGAGCTTGACCTGCTGCGCGCGCAGATCGCGGCGCAGCTGCACCGAATCACTGAGCAGCAGTCGGCACTCACCGAGCGCGACCAGCGCCTCGCCTCCCAGCAGCGGCAGATCCAGAATCTCGACCTCACGGTCCAGCACCTCCACCACGAGGTGGCGCGGCTGAAGCGCATCCAGTTCGGCGCCAAGACCGAAGCGCTGAGCGCCCTGCAGCGCGAGCTGTTCGCCGACACCGTGGCGGAGGAGCTCGCCGCCGCCGAGCAGGCGCTGGAGCACGCGGACAGTGCAGAGGCCGAGTCGCCCGCCGAAGCCCCGATCGCCCGCCCCGCCAAGGCCACGCCGAAGCGCCAGGCACTGCCACCGGAGCTGCCGCGCATCACCACCGTGCACGAGCCCGCGAGCGGCTGCACCTGCGCCACCTGCGCCGCCGCCCTGGTCAAGATCGGCGAGCACGTCAGCGAGAAGCTGGCGTACACGCCGGCCAAGTTCCACGTCGAGCGCCACGTCCATCCGCAGTACGCCTGCCGTAGGTGTGAGACCGTCGTCGCCGAGCCGGTGGCGCCGGCCATCATCGACCGCGGCCTGCCCGCGCCCTCGCTGCTGGCGCAGGTGCTGCTGGCCAAGTACACCGACCACCTGCCCCTGTACCGCCAACAGGCGATCTACGCCCGCGCCGGCGTGGATCTGCCGCGCAGCACGCTGGCTGACTGGGTCGGCGCCTGCGGCATCACCCTGCAGCCGCTGGCCGATCGACTCCGCGAGAAGCTGCAAGAACAAGCCTGCCTGCACGCCGATGAGACCCCGGTCGACACGCTGGATCCGGGCAGCGGCAAGACCCAACAGAGCTACCTGTTCGCCTACCGAAGTACCGCCGGACCGCCGATCGTGGTGTTCGATTACGCCACCAGCCGCAGCGGCAAGCACGCACGCGAATTCCTCGGGATTTGGCACGGCGCACTCATGGTCGACGACTACGCCGGCTACAAGGCCCTGTTTCGTGACGGCGTCACCGAGCTCGCCTGCTGGGTGCACGTGCGCCGCAAGTTTGTCGACGTCGTCCAGGCCAGCGGCAGCCCGCTCGCGCAGGAGGCCGTCGAGCGCATCGGCGCGCTGTACCGCATCGAGGCCGAGGCCAAGGACCAAGGACTCCACGGCGAGGCGCTGCGCGCCTATCGCCAGCAGCAGGCCGCGCCGCGGCTGATCGAACTGCACGACTGGCTGCAGGCGCTGGGCCTCAAGG
>JBIJCA010000425.1:0-2948 GCA_044344935.1 Aquimonas sp.
GGGTGGCCCTTTTCCTTTGCCGTCAACTAGAGTCCAGAGAAAGCCAAGAACACTCGGGCTGCTTGAATCCATATTGGGTCCAGAAGCAAGTTCGACGAACCCCAGCCTGCTCGGGTCGAGGGGTACGAATTGGTTACGGTATCGCCCGGCCAGGCCTTGCCGCCCTCTACCGCCCACGCACAACTGAACGAAGCCTCACCCAAGCGGTTGAGCCCCTCGCTTTGCTCTTGCCCTTCGGCCGGATAGACCCCATTGTTTGCGGTCAGCTCGAAACCAGCACACCACCATGTTCAATGAAGCCTCGATGTTGACCGCAAACGGCAGCAACTCGACAGCTGACGCCTCCAGTTTGTGCGCTTGCGGGGCCCTCAAGTCCTACGACCACTGCTGCGGCGCGTTGCACGCAGGGGAGCTTCCAAGAGATGCACTGGCGCTCATGCGGGCGCGATACACCGCATACGTGCGCCGCAACAGCGAGTTTCTCCTCGCGACATGGCATCCGAGCACGCGCCCTCCCACGCTGGACCTGTCAGATCGACCAGGACTCCGGACACACTGGCTTGGCCTGCAGATTATTTCCCACAGGCTGCTAGACCCAAGCCGCCAAGAGGTCAGCTTCATTGCCCGAGTCAAGGTCGGGGGCGGCCCTGCGCAGCGTATCGCGGAGCGGAGTCGGTTCCTCCTCGATGGCGGTGCGTGGTTCTACGTAGACGGCGAGATTGGTCCGAAGTAGGTCGCAGCGGTGAGCGAACCTGCTTCGCCTGAGACTGTCGAGCTCTGTCTTCAGGACGAGATACGGTCACGCTATCGGTCCATCCGCAGCGGACTGGCAGGCTTCATCGCTCGACCTTCCCAGCGGAGCATGATCGCCGCGGTTGCCCGGGTGCTGGTGAAAGATCAGGGTGTGCTGGCCGTAGAAGCACCAACAGGTACCGGTAAATCCATCGCCTACCTGCTTGCCGCGGTGCCGGTGGCCTTGGCCCGGAAGAAAACCCTGCTGATAGCCACAGCGACGGTCGCTTTACAGGAGCAATTGGTCGAGCGCGACATACCCGCATTCCTGCAAGCCACCGGCTTGCAAGCTACCGTGGCACTCGCCAAGGGTCGGCAGCGCTATGCATGCACACGCAATCTTCATGAGTTGACGCGCAAAGACTCTGAGATCCCCCAAGGAGGTTTTGAATTCGGCGCAGGCTCAGCGAACGCCGTCTGGCCGCGCGCGCCAAGGCCCGGAGAACCCGAGCGCTTCACAAGTCTACTTGGGTCACTAATGGACGGTGCCTGGGACGGCGATCTCGACCGCAGTACCCAAGTCGTGGACGACGAGTCCAAAAGACTCATTACAACCAGCGCTGGCGGCTGCAGCAATCGCCGTTGCCCTTGGATCACAGCTTGTCCATTCGTTCGAGCTAGAAACAGACTCCAAGGAGCACAAATCGTCGTCGCGAATCACGATCTCGTGCTCGCCGACCTCGAACTCGGCAAGGATGAAGAGGGTTCTGGAGGCATACTGCTCCCTCCGCCCCGCGAAACGCTGTACGTCTTCGATGAAGCCCATCATCTGCCTGCGAAGGCGATTGATCGTGGCAGTGCCGAGGTATCTGTCCCGGATGCACGGCGGCGACTGCAGCGTTTGGCCAACCCCATGCGCGCCGCGTTCATGGCTGCGAATCGAGAACGAATCGGGCGGCTTGATGCCGCACAGATAGACACGTTGCTCGACCGGCTGCTCGATTGCCTCGATGCACTGAACCTAGAGCTTGAAAACACGTGGCCTCGACAGGAAGCAGATCCGCAGTTGCAATGGCGGGCCCCACTGGGTCGGTTGCCAGACCAATGGAGGCTGCTCTCACAGGAGCTCAGCCACAACACGACCGAACTGGTGCGCTGGATACCATCCGCGCTCAAGGCGATCGTGGAAAGCGACCTGCCGTCTGATCGCCGCGAAGGTTTGGCAAGAGAGCTGGGCCTTGCCAGAGAGAAGCTTGAGGCGCAAGGCGCCTTGTGGTGGCTGTGGGCGCAACAGGAGCCCGAAATCGCCCTGCCGCGCGCACGTTGGCTCTCGCGTGGACCTGATGGCGGGCTCCTATGCAGCGCCTCGGAAGTGTCCGCCGCGCCGACACTGCGACGCGTGCTGTGGCCGCAAGCTGCCGGCGTGATCTTGGCCTCAGCGACGCTCTCTATCGGAGGCGATTTCCGCAGCTATGCCGCTCAAATCGGCTTGCCCGAGCATGCCGAGACACTCGCTCTGCCATCGCCCTTCGATCTCAGGCGACAGGCACGACTGGAGGTCCCAGCGTTGCGATATGCCCCAGAGCAACGGGATGCGCATGTCGGTGAACTTGTGATGTGGCTGAGCGAACGGCTGGATTGGTCGCAAGGAAACCTCGTCCTGTTCACCTCAAAGGCGAAACTCGAAGCGTGCTTCAACGCCTTGCCTGCTGAACGACGCATGCGTGTCCTCGCACAGGGATCGAGAAGCAAAGCCGAGCTACTCAAGTTGCATGCGGCCACCGTAAACGCGGGTGCCGGTAGCACCCTGTTCGGACTAGCGAGTTTCGGAGAAGGCCTTGATCTCCCGGGACGCTTGTGCCAGACGGTCGTCATCACGCAGCTTCCGTTCGCGGTTCCCACCGATCCGGTTGGAGCAACTTATGCAGAATGGCTGGAAGCGCGGGGTCGCAACGCCTTCGTTGAAGTGACGATTCCGCAGGCCACGCGCACGCTCATCCAGTACTGCGGGCGCTTGATCCGAGGAGAGGAAGATAGCGGTCGAATCGTGATTCTTGATAACCGATTGCTCACCCGTCGCTACGGTTCCCGCATGTTGTCCGCGTTGCCCGACTTCGAACGCAAGCTCGGTGGCACACCTGAAGCAGTGAAGCACGCATGAGCTTCCGTCCGTGCTCCGTCATCGGCTATCGAGATCCACGGGCAGAGGCTTGAGT
>JBIJCA010000426.1:0-2940 GCA_044344935.1 Aquimonas sp.
GGTGGAGACCAGGTTCGAACTCGATCCCGCCGAGGTCGGGGTCGTGGCGCCGGTGCGCTCGAACAGCACATGCTCGATACCCAGCGGGGAAATCAGCGTGACTTTCAGATCGCCCACGAAGGGGTGGTTGGCGCGAAACGCCACATCGATGCTCTGCACGGTGGCGATTCGGTCGGACGTGAAAAACACATCACGCGGCGCGCCGTACCTGCCGGGGCCTGTTCCGGCGCCATCGGGAATGGGACCCAGGTTGGTCCCGGTCATGAGCTGAGCGCTGACGCTGGCGCTGGCGCTGAAAAGCAGCAGCAACGTCAGCGTCCGGAAGGCGGCTGAAAAAAAGCGATCGGTCACGGTCCATTCCCCTGCAGTGTGTGTCGTCTATTCGCCGATGACTTCGGCGGAAACCCTTGCGGAGCCCTTGTGCGACCGGGACGGCGCAGTTCGAGCAGGCGGGCGTGAGCCCAGCGCTGTCCGACATCGCAGCCCTTGGCTACAAGCCGATCAATCCGCGTCTCACTCGAAGCCATTGCCGAGATCAGATCCGTCGCCGCCGCTGGACAACTCGGCGTCCAGGTGCGCGCGACGGCGGTGTCCAGGGTTGGCGTCTCGGAGCAGGAGAACGTTCCGGTTCGCGGGCGCGCACCGCGGGTGCAACTCAAGTTGATCAGGCCGATCAGCCCGTTGGCTTTGGCGTAGGCGGTGTGGAGGTGCTGGGTCATGGCTGGGCTCGCTGTGCAAGTCGGAAGTTCGTTTCCGTACTTCGCTTTGGGAGCGTTTGCGCAGAAGCGAGCCCAGAAGGGCCATCAGTGCGCGAGCTCGCGGTACAGCCACAGCTTGGCCGTTGCCCACTCCCGCTTGACCGTGCGCTCCGAGATGCCCAGTGCGGCGGCAATCTCCGCGCCTTCCAGCCCGCCGAAAAAGCGCAGCGTGACGATGTCGGCCTGCCGTGGGTCCAGGCGTTCCAGGTCGCTGAGCGCATGATCCAGCCGTTCGAGCTCGATGTCCCCGCCGCTGCCCGGGTCGACGCTGACGCTGAGCGTGACAGGGCCGCCATCGCGCTTGAGGGCCACGCGACGGCGATAGCGCTCGACCAGAATGCGGCGCATGGTGCGCGCCGCCACCGAATAGAAGTGCGCCCGCCCTGCGAAGTCGACGCGGTCGACATCGACCAGCTTCAGGTAGGCCTCGGCGACCAGCTCGGTGGGCTGGATCGAGGCCCCACCGTCGCGGCGCAGCTGGGCTCTGGCGAGGCGCTTGAGCTCGTCGTAGATCGAGGGCAGCAGGGCGTCCAGCGCCGCGATGTCGCCGGTTTGCCAACGCTGCAACAGCAGGGTGACCCGCTCAGGAGCATCGCTCAAGGCGCAACCCCCGGCAGCAGGTCGAAGTCGGCGATGAGCTTCATGAACTCCGGGCGGCGCCAGCCAGAATCGTAGACCGCGCGGGCGAAGGGGCGCGCTTCCTCGATCCGGCCCAGGTGGGCCAGGGCGATCAGGTGATTGTGGACGGTGGCGTGGTCGCGGTCGCTGGCGATCAGCGGTTCGGTGATCGCCAGTACGGCGGCAAAGGCCGCGGCGGAGGCCTGCGCCTGTCCCATCGCCCGCAGGATGCGGCCCTTGGCGACCCACAGGACCGCGTGGTTGTTCTGGTGATCGGCGTTCTCGGGAACGCGTTCGATAAGCACCCGCGCCAGACGCAGACCCGCCTCGGTGCTCTCCAGGGCGGCCGCGAGTTCACCGGCCAGCTCCTGCGCGCGCCCCAGCATCCACCACGCCGAGACCAGGTTGTTCAGCAACTGGATGTCGTCGGGATTGGCCTGGTAGAGCGCCTCGTCCATCTCGAAGGAGGCCCGACAGGCGGCGACGACCTGATCCGCGCGCTGGCTGTCGAAATAGGCCATGCAGCGCTTGTAGCGGATGTCGGCGAGGTCTCGGCGCAGCGCCGGGTGCCGGCGCTCGGCCGGCACCGCGAGCGATTCGGCCTCGTCCAGCCAGACCAGCGCGGCCTCCGCCCGACCCTGGCGGACCTGGCTGTCGGCATACAGATACATGCCGCGCAGCAGCAGCGACCAGCGCTCCTCGGCGCTCGGCGACGTAGGCGAGCTGTCCTCCGGCTTCAGCCCGGCGGTGAGTCGGCGCGCCAGCTCGATGGCCCTCAGCGCAGGCGGCTCACTGCCGGCGTAGTCACCGCCGTAGCGCAACATGGCACCGTAGTCGCGGGTGGCCAGGGCCAGCCGGTATTGCACCAGTTCGTCGTCCGGCAGGCGCTTGGCGAGTGGCTGCAGCGCCTCCATGGCCCGCCTGTTGGCGTCGGTGGCCTGCGCCAGATGGCCCTGCATGTCGAGCACTTCGGCCACCCGGATCAGGGCCAGCGCGTTTTCGCCACGGCCGCCGCCGATCTGGCTGCTGCCCAGTTCGCCGTAGTAGTCGACGGCCTTGAGCGCCACCGGTTCGAGCAGCTTGAGCCGGCCCACGGCGCGCAAGTCATCGTAGAGATCGACCAGCATGAAGCTGGCGAGGTCTTCGGCCTGTGCACGTGCGCTCTCGGCACGTGCCTGTGCGGCAAGCGCGGTGGTGCGCTCGGCGAGCAGGTCGGTGGTGTACTTCCAGCCCGACAGCAAGCCGATCCCGATCAGGCCCGCAGCCAGCGCCATGCGCAGCCGGCGCGCTGGACGGCCGATGATCCGACGCAGCGCCTCGCGGGTTTCGCGTGCACTCGGGCGGGCTTGCGGATCAGCCGCCAGCAGGCGGCGCAACAGCTGGGTTTCGAGTCGCGGCAAGCCCGTCGGGATGGCCACCTCGGCGCGACTGGCACGCCGCAGCAGTTCCTGACTGCCCAGCCCGACCGGCCAGGGCGTCTTGCCCGTCAGCAACTCGCCCAACAGCAGTCCGAAGCTCCACAGATCCGCGGCGGTGGTGGAGACCTCGCCGCGCGCCTGTTCCG
>JBIJCA010000427.1:0-2932 GCA_044344935.1 Aquimonas sp.
TACGACGACACCTGCGACGGCACGGTCGAGGCCACGGTCAACATCGAAGGCCGCGACATTCCGGTGGAATCGGCCTGGGTGGTCACCGCGCCGCCGAACTACGCCCCGCAGGTCAAGGCCGAGCGCACCATGTACGACCTGCTGCACGACCTCTACGTGCAGGCCGGTTGGCTGCCCGCAGCTGCCACGGTGTCGTTCGCGCAGGACGTGTATCCGATCCTGCAGCGGCTGAGCGGCCTGCAGTGGGTGAACCAGGGCTTCGCGACCCTGTTCGGCCACGGCGGCCGCTTCGATTTCGAAGACCCCGCCCTGATCGAGCGGCTGTCGGCTCTGCCGCCGCCAAAGGCCTTCGACCCCAACGCCGAATTCCGCCGCCAGATCTTCAACAGCTTCCGCCCGCCGAACCCGCCCGACGGCAACCAGATGCCCTGGCCCTGGCTGTACGGCGATGCGATGGAAGTGCCCGCGGGCGAGAGCCCGCGCCAGAACGCCAGCGTCAGCCAGACCCAGTACGACGTGCTGCAGCGCTGGGTGCGCGGCGACTTCGTCAACGACTGGGCCACGCGGCCCACGCCGCCTGCGAGCATCGATGACGTACCGCTGGCCGAGCAGCCGGCCATGCTCGATCGCGCCGCGCTGGAGTTCTGCCTGGCCGATGCCTTCCACCCGGGCTGCGAGATGACCTGGCCCATGCGGCATCTGACGATGTTCGAGCGGCCCTTCCGCATCCGCCGCCGGCCGCCGGGTGTTCAGCCGCCGAACTACGGCCCGACCCTGGACCAAGCCACCACCCTGTCGGCCAACGGCCCCCTGCACGCGCAGTCGCCCGGCGACATCAACCGCTGGATGGGTCTGCCCTGGCAGGCCGACACCGCGTTCTGCCGCGCCGGCTACGACAAAGCCTACGACCCCTTCGCGCCCACCTTCTGGCCCGCGCGCGTGCCCAACCAGGTGCTTGCCGAAGCGGACTATGACGTCGTCATCGACACCTCGCAGCCGCGCGATCGCCGCATCGAGGCCTTCGTCAGCCGCACCGACTGGAACGCGCCCCTGCACGGCACCACCGCTGAACAGATGACGCAGATGGTGCGGATCTTCGGCTCGATGGGCCTGGTGGAAGTGCGCGAGGGCGTGCACGGCGACCCGGCCTTTCCGTCCACGATGATGGTGGCCAGCTACGGGCCGCAGGTCGCGCCCGCGGATGCCACCAGCCTGCACGCGGAAGCCCCCGCGCCCATGCTCAAGGCCGCTGCGGCCGAAGCGCACCCCAAGCTGGGCACGCGCGCCCTGCCGCGCGGCGCCAACTTCGCCACGCACGAAGAGGCCGCCGCCGCACCGCTGCCGGTGCGCCACGGCCCAAAACGCAGCTGAGGTTCGCGCCTTGCTGACGACAGTCGATGTCGCCATCGCCGGCGGCGGCCCGGGCGGAGCCGCTGCCGCGATTGCCCTGGCCAAGCAGGGCCAGCGCGTGCTGCTGGCCGACGCCGGCACCGGCCGCTGGCCGCGAATCGGCGAAGGCCTGCCGCCATCGGCGCGCGCACTGCTGCGCGAACTCGGCGTGCTCGATCAGGTGCTGGCCGATGGGCACCGCCGCAGCCCCGGCACCCTCGCCTTCTGGGGTTCGGACAGCCCGCACACCGAGGACAGCCTGTTCGGCCTGCACGGCGACGGCCTGCAGCTGGATCGCGCACGCTTTGATGCCGGCCTGCGCACCGCGGCGCAGGTGGCCGGCGCGCAGGTGTTTGATGGCGCACGCCTGCGCCTGCTGGCGCGCGGCGATGCGCACACGCCGCACACGCTTGAACTGCGCATCGGCGAGGCCGCGCCGCAGCGCGTGCAGGCACGCTGGCTGATCGACGCCAGCGGCCGCAGCGCCACGCTCGCGCGTGCCCTGGGTGCGCAGCGCATCACCCACGACCGCCTGCTCGCCTTCCATCAGCGCCTGATCGGCGGCGCCGCCACCGACCGCGACGGCCGCACCTGGGTCGAAGCGGTCGCCGACGGCTGGTGGTACAGCGTGCTGCTGCCCTCAGGCGAACGCCTGATCGCTTACCTGAGCGACTTCAGCGGAGAAGACGGTGCTGCTGAGCGACGCAGGCTACTCACCGGTGAGGGCCTGTGGGATGCGCTGCGCTTGGCGCCGCATCTATACGCACTGTGTGCCGAGCACGGGTGGCGACCGCATGGGGCGGTGCAAGGGGCGGATGCGGGGAGTACGGAGCTTGACTGCGCAGGCGGGGAGCGCTGGCTTGCGGTGGGGGATGCTGCGCTGGCGTTTGATCCGCTTTCGTCTAAGGGGATTGCGAATGCGCTGTATACGGGGGTGCGGGCTGCGGGGGTGATCTGGGCTAGCGAGCAGGGGGATGCTGATGCGGTCGGCGGGTATGCTCGGCATCTGCGGGAGATACATCGGGTGTATCGGGAGCAGTGTCGGGGGTTCTATGCGATGGAGGGGCGGTGGGCGATGAGTGGGTTTTGGCGGGCGCACGCGAAGATCGGTAGGCTTCCGAGCTCCACGCGTGAAGCGCCTGCGGAAATTGCACTCTGACCCGTGTTTTTTCAGGATGCGTCAGAACAGCGTCTGCTGGTGGATCGAGGCAGTTCTCCGTATCTGGTCGATCACCTTTTGAGTGCAAGAGCTACCAGCGTGGCAGGAGGGGGCATGTACGACTTGGCGTTCACGCAGCAGACACTTCGACAGCAGGTCAGACGAGTTGATTTCATCAACTTCCCGCATCTGCGCGCCGAGGGTGAGTTGGACTTAGAGATAGCCAAGGCTATCGCATTTGTTCGTGATCCTACCTCCAGCCTTTCGCGCTTGAAAACGCAGCGCATAGGATCAGCGAAAGTTCGCGTGGTTACCGACTACCATCTGCTACTTTCCTTAAGAAAGCTTAATGCAAATATTGGATTCTGTGCGCGTCGCCAAAGT
>JBIJCA010000380.1:0-3542 GCA_044344935.1 Aquimonas sp.
GTTGCCGCTGAGGCCGAAGTGATGGAAGAGCCGGCTGACATGGAAGAAGAAGTCACCGAGTAAGCGCAGGCGCTGCCTCGGTGCACACTCGAAGGGCGGCCCCAGGGCCGCCCTTCGTCGTTCCGCGCCAGCATCAGCAAACATCCCGATAACGGTTGGCAGGGGCACCTTCAGCGATAATCCTGAGATGAACCCCAGTCATGCTGCGAAAGAACCCCTGCTGATGCGCCTGCTCGGCCGCTTCCTGCGGCCGTGGGTGGCGATCCGCCTCGAACCCTCGTCGCCCGCAGAGCAGCTGCTGCGGCCGGACCTGCCCGTCTGCTACGTGGTCGAGCGTTATGGGCTCTCCAATACGGCGATTCTCGCGCGCGCATGCGCCGAAGCCGGGCTACCGTCGCCGTTGCTGCCGATCGGAGAGCACAGTGCGTTCGGCGACGAACGTGCACTTGTCGCGCTCTCGCGCCGACAGAGCACATGGTTCGGTCGGCCGCGCTCGCGCACGCATTCCGCCAGTCTGGCCAAGCTGGTCGAAGCGCTGGAAACACACCCCGATCTCGATGTCCAGATCGTTCCGGTCTCGATCTTCGTGGGGCGCGCACCTGACCGCGAGAGCGGCTGGTTCCGCGTGCTGTTCTCCGAGAACTGGGCCATGGTCGGACGCTTCCGGCGCGCGTTGTCGGTGCTCTTGAACGGCCGCGGCACGATCGTCCAGTTCGCCTCCGCGGTTTCGCTGCGCGAGGCACTGGCCGAAGGTCTGCCGCGCGAACGCACGATCCGCAAGGTCTCGCGGGTGCTGCGCGCGCACTTCCGGCGCGTCCGCACCGCCGTGATCGGCCCCGATCTGTCGCACAAGCGCACCCTTGTGGATGCCGTGATCTCGGCCGAAAGCGTCGGCGCCGCCATCGCCGACCAGGCGCGCCGTGACGGCATCAGTCTGGAACAGGCGCGCGGCAAGGCGCGGCGCTATGCCCTCGAGATCGCCGCGGACTACTCGCATCCGGCAGTGCGCTCCGCCTCGTTCATCCTCACGCCTTTCTGGAACAAGCTTTACGACGGCGTGACCATGCGTCATTTCGAGACACTGAAGCAGGTCGCGCCCGGGCATGAGGTCATCTACGTGCCCAGCCACCGCAGCCACATCGACTATCTGCTGTTGTCCTACCTTCTCTACGTCAATGGTGTGGTGCCTCCGCACATCGCCGCCGGTGTCAACCTGAACCTGCCGATCGTCGGGCCGATCCTGCGCCGCGGCGGCGCTTTCTTTCTGCGCCGGAGCTTCAAGGCAAACCCCCTGTACTCGGCGGTGTTCAGCGAGTACGTGGCCAGCTTGATCACCCGTGGCGTATCGATCGAGTACTTCATCGAGGGCGGTCGCTCGCGCACCGGTCGTCTGTTGCAGCCCAAGGCCGGCATGCTGGTGATGACCCTGCGCGCCTTCCTTCGCCAGCCGCGCCGACCGGTTGTATTCCAGCCGGTCTACATCGGCTACGAGAAGGTGATGGAAGGCAAGAGCTACATCGCCGAGCTATCCGGTGCACCCAAGGAAAAAGAGTCCCTGCTCGGCCTCCTGCGCGCTTTCGGCAACGTGCTGAGAAAGCGCTACGGCAAGGTCGCCGTCAACTTCGGCCAGCCGATCTTTCTTGATCGGGTGCTTGACGAACACGATCCCGACTGGCGCCGCTTTGCCAGCAGTCCGGAAGAAAAGCCGCAGTGGTTGAACCGAGCGGTGGATGATCTCTCGACCCGTATCCAACGACACATCAACCAGGCCGCTGACGTCAATCCGGTGAACCTGCTGGCGCTCAGCCTGCTGGCGACGCCCAAACATGCGATGGCCGAGGCCGATCTGCTGAGCGCACTGGATCTTCTGAAGGCCCTGCTGGAACGCGCCCCGTATTCCGAGCGGGTCACGGTCACGCCGCTGTCTGCCCCCGAGATCGTCAGTTACGGCGAGTCGGTTCAGGTGCTGGAGCGCGTCAAGCACCCGCTCGGCGACGTGATGCGCTACCCGGCCGAGCTTGCGGTGCTGCAGACCTACTATCGCAACAACGTGGTGCATCTGTTCGCAGCGGCTTCGTGGGTGGCCTGCTGCTTCCAGAACAACCGGAGGATGAGCCGCAGTTCGGTGGTGCGGCTCGGCCGCCTGCTGTATCCCTTTGTCCAGGAAGAGCTGTTCCTGCCGTGGACGGCCGAAGAGTTCGGGCAGCGCATCGAGGCCACCGTCGACCTGCTGGTCGAGCGCGGCCTGTTCGTATCCGATGACTCGGGGGCGCTGCAGCGCGGCCCGGGTCAGACCGATGAGGTGTTCCAGCTGCGCATCGTCGCGCACAGCCTGCAGCAGGCTTTCGAGCGCTACTACATCGCGATCGCGGTGCTGGTGAAGAACGGTTCGGGCACCTTGTCCACGGGCGAGCTGGAGAACTTCTGCCAGCTAACGGCCCAGCGCCTCTCGCTGCTTTACTCGCAGGCCGCACCCGAGTTCTTCGACCGCGCCCTCTTCCGCGGCTTCATCGGCAAGCTGCGCGAGCTTGGTCTGATCCGCCTCGACGCCAACAGCAAGCTCGAATACGACGAGCGGCTCGAGGCCTGGGGCAAGGACGCACGCTTGATCCTCTCGCGCGAGCTGCGACACTCGATCCTGAAGATCACGCCTGAGGCAGCGGTCCGCGTCAGCGTCGATCCTGCGCCCGCCGAGGCGGGCTGAACTGTGGGCCTGCGATGGTCGGCCCGCCAGATCTTCAGTTCAGGGCTGGCTTGAGCAGCGCATCAAACGCTCCGGGATCTCCCTGGTGCTCGGCAGGAGCAATGCCGAGCAGCCTGCACAGCAGTGCATACACATCCACCGCACGGACCCGCTGCACTTGCGCGCCCGCCACGAACCCCGGCCCCTGGGCGAGGAACAGTGACTGCATCTCCGGCAGCTCCGGATCGTATCCGTGCCCGCCCCGTTTGGGTCGGCGACCCGGCGCTTCAAGAACGCGACGGGTCGCAATCACGTAGGGCGGCTCCGCCTGGCAGGTGATTGATGGCACCCGCGGATGCTGGCCGAAGTGCCAGTGCGGCGGAAACTCCCCGGGCCGGAAACACCGCATGTGCGCATGCTTGCGCAACAGTGCGGCCTCGACCTCGGCCCGCCGGCCACGCCGGGGCTCGATGCCTGCGGACGCGCCAAAGCTGATCAACTCGAAGCTGCGGGGGTCGACCAGTTCTTCCAGAAGGATGGGGCGGTCCTCGTCGATTCCAATCATGCCGTGGTCGGAGACGATCACCAGGTTGATGCGATCCGCCCAGCCCGCGTGCTCGATCCCGGTCAGCAGCATTCCTAGCGCGGAGTCGACCGCGGCAACCGCCCGTCGTAGCGCCGGCGAGTCCGGCCCGGTGTCATGGCCGACGCTGTCGACGTGCTCGAAGTAGAGGGTCATGAAGTCGGGACGCATTGGCTCCGGCCGCCCCAGCCAATCCAGAACCTGTTGCACGCGATGGGCTCCGCTCATCGCACCGTCGTAGGGCAGCCAGTCGTCCGGATGCTGTCCCTGCACGTT
>JBIJCA010000013.1:0-31383 GCA_044344935.1 Aquimonas sp.
GGGTGCCGGGCCAGAAGAGGGGGGCGGTGCGCTGGCATTTTCGTCGAGCGGTGATCCAGACGGGCTCGCCGCCCCACCAGCGGCCGTCGGCGACGGCCGCACGCAGATGCATGGCGAAGTTTCCGAGGGACGGGTCGCGCATGCTGTTGTTGACGATGCCGTGCCGATCCGGATGCAGGCCGGTGACCAGGGTGTAGTAGTTCGGAAAGGTCAGCGATGGATACGCTGGCTGCATGGCCGCGGCCAGCACGCCGCGTTCGGCGAGCCCACGCAGCACCCGCGCTTCGGGCAGAGCCAGGTAGTCGGGTCTGAAGCCGTCGATGCCGATCAACAACAGCGGAGTCGGGCGTGGCTTGGCGGCGGACTCGATGGGCGCGCGGTGCGCGCATCCAGCGACAAGCAGTACCAGCACAAAGTGAAGGAACAGCAGGACGATTGCGCTGCTGTGACGCGTCGGAGAGCGTGACATCCGCGAAAGTATGCCCGGCGCTGATCGAATCGGCGAATCGGGCCGATGTTTCGCCTTTCGGGTCCGCTTTCAGTTCACCGGGCGCAGCTGAGGGCGCAGCCAGCGCAGACCGTCGCCTTTCAGCCAGTCCTCGATTTCCGACGCTGGCATCGGCTTGGCGTAGTAGTAGCCCTGCGCCACCGGGCAGCCCGCCTGCAGCAGGAACTGGTGCTGCTCAAGTGTTTCGACGCCCTCCGCCACTACCGTTTGCCCGAGGCTGCGGCCAATGCCCATCACCGCGCTGGCGAGGGCGCGATCGCCTTCGTCGGTCTCGATGTCGCGCACGAAGCTGCGATCGAGCTTGAGCTCGTCCACCGGTAGACGCTTGAGGTAGGACAGGCTCGAATATCCGGTGCCGAAGTCATCCACCGACAGGTGCACCCCGAGCCGATCGAGGCTGTCGAGGTCGGCGCGGATGCGCGGCTCGTCGATCAGCATCAGGCGTTCGGTGATCTCCAGCGTCAGCGCGGTGGGTGGCAGACGGTAGCGCTGCAGCACCAGCCGCACATGCGCCGGGACGTCATCCTGACGGAAGCGCTGTGCCGAAAGGTTGACCGCCATGGCTGGAATCGGCAGGCCCTTGGACTGCCACTCTGCTAGCTGAGCGCAGGCGCGCTCCAGAACCCAGGCGTCGAGCGCATTGATCAGCCCGCAGTCCTCTGCCAGCGGGATGAACTGGTCGGGCGGGACGCGGCCAAGCTCTGGATGGGTCCAGCGCACGAGCGCCTCGACGCCAGCGAGGCCGGGCCGGCCGAGCAGGACCTTGGGCTGGTAGTGCAGTTCGAGCGCCTCGCGACTCATCGCCTGACGCAGCGCGCTCTCCATCTGCATGCGCCAGCGAGCGTTTTCATTCATCGAGGCGAGGAAGAAGCGCACGCAGCCGCGACCGTCGCGCTTGGCCTCGTACATCGCGATGTCGGCGTTGCGCATCAGGGTCTCGAAGTCGCGCGCGTCGTCGGGGAACTGGCTGATGCCCATGCTGACGCTCGGCATCAGCACCTGGCCGCCGATCTCGACGCGCTGCGCCACCGCGCGCAGGGCTTTTTCCGCGGCGACCGCGCTTTCGTTGGCGTCGCTGTCGGTGAACAGGATCACGAATTCGTCGCCGCCAAAGCGGCTGATGGTGTCTGACTCGCGCAGGGTGCGGCGCAGGCGCTGGCCGATCTCGCGCAGCAGGTCGTCGCCGGCGGCGTGCCCGAGCGAATCGTTGATGTTCTTGAACCGGTCTATGTCGAGCACCGCCAGGCTGAGCTTGCGGTTGTCGCGCGCCGCCTGCTGTAGCGCCATGCGTGCGCGGTCCATCAGCAGGGCCCGGTTCGGCAGTCCCGTCTGCGGATCGAAAAAGGCCAGCCGCTCGATTTCGGCCTGGTTGTCGTCGTGCTGGATCGCGACCCGACACAGCTGGATGCAGGCATCGACCATGCGCCGGTGGAACCGGCTGGGTCCGCGCGGTTCGCGGTAGTAGAAGGCGAAAGTGGCAACCACGTTGCCATCGCGGCCGGTAACCGGGGTCGACCAGCAGGCCGCCAGACCCAGCGGCAGGATCAGGTGTTTGTAGGGCGCCCACAGGGGATCGTTGGCGATGTCCTGCACTTCCACTTCTTCACCGCGATAGGCGGCGGTGCCGCAGGAGCCGGTCGCGGGGCCGATCGCGAGACCATCGAGAGCGCCCGAATAGGAGATCGGCAGACTCGGAGAGGCCAGCGGTCGGATCTTTCCTTCGCCGTCGATACGAAGCACCGAACACACCACTTCTGGGGCCAGCGCCTCCACCTGGCGGCACAGGAGGTCGAGCACGGCGCGCAGCGGCCGGCCTAGGGCCACCGACTCGAGGACATCGCGCTGCAGCAGGTTGACCGCGGCCTCCTGCTGGCGATCAAGCAAGGGAAAGGCGAGACCGACCACCCCGTTCAGGGCGGGATGCCGGCACAGGCGCAATTCGACCGCGTCGAGCTTGCCGTCGGCGCCGTTCAAGGCGGCCGGCGCCAGCAGGGCGGTCGGGCTTGTATCCATGCCGACCAGCAGGCGCTCCCATCGGCCGGTATCGAGATCCGAGATGAGCTCGACCACCGTCTGTGGCTGCAGTCCACCGATCCGCTCGCGGAGGGCGGAGTTGATCCCGATCAGTCGGCCTTCGGCATCCGCCAGGAAGGCGCCGACGGAGGTGCCCTCGAACAGCTCGATGCCCGCAGAAGCGGTTCTGGAGGCAATGGGCTTCATCATGACCAGCCCCGCACGGCACGGACGCGGGCCGCGTCGGCTGGGGGAAGGGCGGATATCGGGTCGGCGAAGAAGGAATCGGCGCGCATGTCAGTTGGCGTGCAAGGCGTGTGCCGGCGCGAGGACGGTCGAAAGCGGGCTCCAAACATGAAGCCGAGCTTAACAAAGCGGTATGTTGGCGCATTTCTATACAGAACATTCTGTATATTTTCGGCCCATGACTCGCCCCCCTAAAGCCCGCCAGCGCGTTCTGGATGCTGCCCGCCGCATCGTCCAGGAGCGGGGCGCTGGGCATTTGACGTTCGAAGAACTGGCCCGGGTGAGTGAGGTGACCCGCGGTGGCATCACCTATCACTTCCCGACCAAGGAAGATCTGCTGCGGGGCCTCATCGAAGCCGATATCGAGCAGTGGGAATCGGCCTCGCTACCTCCCGAGGACATGCCCGACGCCTGCCGGTGCCCGCGTACCGCCGCTGTGCTGGGTCAGCTGCGCTGCCATTTGAGCGAGGACGAGGGCCACAAGCGTTTCGTCAGCGGCATGCTGAGTGCGGGCATGGTGGATGACAGCCTGCTCGATCCCGTCCGGGTTGCGCAGGCAAGAGACTTTGCGGACTGGACCTGGGACGAGGCCGATCTGCGGCGCTACCTGCTGCTAGCGGCTGCCGAGGGTCTGTTCTGGCAGGACGTGTTCAACCTGAATCCGGTGCCGGTGGACAAGCGCAAGCGCTTGAAGGCGCTGATCGAGCGGCTGCTGCTCGATTGGGCTGCCGGTGTCGAAAATCCGACTCCCCCATACGACCACGAAGGCTCACCGGGCTGAAATCCGTCGACCTTCCTCTTGCCCCAAGGACGATTCCCATCACTTCAACCGCGCGCTTCCGGACTGCTCCGCGGCTTGTTCTGGCTGCCTCGATGATTTCCATGCTGGCCGCCTGCTCGGGCGGCGGCGGTGACGCGATGCAGATGCCGCCGACCGAAGTGAACGTCGCTACCGTGGTGTCCAGGCCGGTCACGCAATGGGACGAATTCACCGGCCGCATCGAGGCAGTCGAACACATCGAGATCCGCCCGCGCGCGGCCGGCTACCTCACCGGCATCCATTTCCAGGAAGGCCGCGCGGTCAAGGCTGGCGACCTCTTGTTCAGTATTGATGATCGCGAGTACCGCGCCGCAGTGGCCAGCGCGCGTGCCGATGTGGCCCGCGCCGAGGCGCGCCGCACGCTGGCAGAGACGGAATTCAAGCGCAGCCAGACTCTGGTCGAAGCGCGTGCGGTCAGCGCCGGTGAGCTCGAAAGCCGCCAGAACGAAGCCGCTCAGGCCGAGGCCGATGTGCTTGCTGCGCGCGCGCGGCTCGATCAGGCGGAATTGAGCCTGAGCTTCACCCGCATCACTTCGCCGATCGATGGTCGCGCCAGCGTCGCGCGGCTGCGCGTTGGCAACCTGGTGTCGCCCGGTGAGCCGGTGCTGACCACGGTGGTGTCGCTCGACCCCGTCTATGTCAGCTTCCAGGGCGATGAGCGCGCCTACCTGCGCTACCAAGCGCTGGCCCGCAGCGGCGAGCGCGAGAGTTCGCGTGACGCTGCCAACCCGGTGCGGGTGGGCCTGGCCGATGAACAGGGCTTCCCGCACGAGGGGCGCATGGTGTTTCTGGACAACGCCGTCGACCCCGCCACAGGCACGATCTTCGCGCGCGCCGAGCTGGCCAATCCGGACGGTGTGTTCACCCCCGGTCTGTTCGCGCGCGTGCAGCTGCTGGGCGAGCAACTGGAGCAGGCCCTGCTGGTACATCCGCAGGCCGTGCTGACCGATCAGGATCGCCGCTATGTCTATGTTGCCGACCAGGTGACCCTGCCGCCGGAGATGGGCGGCACCGGCCAGCCGCATCTCGGCGCCGTGCGCAAGGACGTGGTCCTGGGGCCGACCATCGACGGTCTGGTCGTGGTCGAGCAGGGCCTCGATGCCGACGACCGGGTGATCGTCAATGGCATGCGCAAGATCTTCTTCCCGGGTGCTCCCGTGCAGCCGATCGAGGTGCCGATGGACCAGCCGAACACGGTGCAGGCCGCGTCCGCTGCCGCGCCCGCCGCGGCCGGCGTCGAGGGCTGATCCATGGCCCACGCCGACCTTTCCCGCGTTTTCGTGGACCGGCCGATTCTGGCCGCGGTCCTGTCCATCGTCATCTTCGTGGCCGGCCTGATCGCCATCCCCAACCTGCCGATCACCGAGTACCCGGAAGTCGCGCCGCCGACCGTGCAGGTGACGGCTGTCTACCCCGGCGCGAATCCCAAGACCATTGCCGACACCGTCGCTGCACCGCTTGAAGAGACGATCAACGGCGTCGAGAACATGATCTACATGAAGTCGGCGGCGTCCTCGGACGGTACCGTCGTGGTGTCGATCACCTTCGCCCTCGGCACCGACGTGGACCTCGCCGCCATGCAGGTGCAGAACCGCGTGGCCCAGGCCCTGCCGCGCCTGCCCGAGGCGGTGCGAGCGCTGGGCGTCACCACCGCCAAGGTGTCGCCCAACATCACCATGGTGGTGCACCTGCTCTCGCCGGATAAGCGTTACGACGGCCTGTATCTGTCGAACTTCGCGAACCTCAACGTCAAGGACGAACTCGCGCGCCTGCCCGGTGTAGGCAACGCGCAGGCCTTCGGTGCGGGCGTCTACGCCATGCGCGTGTGGATCGACCCCGACCAGGCCGCCGCGCGCGGGCTGACCGCGCTCGACGTGGTGGGGGCGATCCGCGAGCAGAACGTGCAGGTGTCGGCCGGTGCGATCGGTGCTTCGCCGCAGCCGAGCGGCGCTGCGGTGCAGCTGCTGGTCAACGCCAGCGGTCGCCTTGAAACCCCGGAGCAGTTCGGCGCCATCGCGCTCAAGACCGGCGAGAACGGGGCGGTAACGCGTCTTCGCGACGTCGCCCGCATCGAACTGGGCTCGAACACCTATGCGCTGAACAGCTACCTCAACAACACCGAAGCCGCGGCGATCGTGATCTTCGAGGCGCCGGGCGCGAACTCGATCGCGTTGTCCGATGCCGTCCGCGCCCGCATGGCCGAGCTCAAGCAGAGCTTCCCCGAAGGCGTCGACTACGCGATCGCCTACGACCCCACCGTCTTCGTGCGCGCCTCGGTCGATTCGGTCATCACGACCCTGCTGGAGGCGGTGCTGCTGGTGGTGCTCGTGGTCGTGGTGTTCCTGCAGACCTGGCGCGCCTCGATCATCCCGCTGCTGGCGGTGCCGGTGTCCATCGTCGGCACCTTCGCGGTGCTGCTGCTGCTCGGCTATTCGATCAATGTGCTGACCCTGTTCGGGCTGGTGCTGGCGATTGGCATCGTGGTCGACGATGCCATCGTCGTCGTCGAGAACGTCGAGCGCCACATCGAGGAAGGGCTGGCGCCCATCGACGCCGCGCACAAGGCGATGAGCGAGGTGTCGGGGCCGATCGTCGCGATCTCGCTGGTGCTGGCCGCGGTGTTCGTGCCGATCGCCTTCATCGACGGCGTCACCGGCCAGTTCTACCGCCAGTTCGCGGTGACCATCGCGGTGTCCGTGCTGATCTCCGCGTTCAACTCGCTGACCCTGAGTCCGGCGCTGGCGGCCGTGCTGCTGCAGCCCCACGGCGCCAAGAAGGACATGCTGGCGCGCGGCATCGACCGCGTGTTCGGGCGCTTCTTCGCCGGCTTCAACGCGCGCTTCAAGCGCAGCTCGGACCGCTATGCCGGCCGCATCGGCGGCACGATCGCCCGCGCACCGCGACTTCTGGTGATGTACGCGGTGCTCGTTGGCGTGACCGTTTTCGGGTTCACGCAGATCCCCGGCGGCTTCATTCCGACCCAGGACAAGCAGTACCTGTTCGCTGGCGTACAGCTGCCGGAAGGAGCGACCCTGGAGCGCACCGAGGCCGCGATGAGGCGCATGGGCGAGATCGCACTGGAAACGCCCGGCGTCGCTGATGTCGTGCAGTTCCCCGGTCTGAACGCCATCCACTTCGTCAGCACGCCCAACGTCGGGGTGATGTTCATCGGCCTCGATCCGCCAGGCGAGCTGCCCAAGCCGGCCGCGGCCATCGCGGGCGAACTGACCGGCAAGTTCGGCGCCATCCAGGACGGCATGGCCTTCGCCTTCATGCCGCCGCCGGTGAATGGCTATGGCAACGCTGCGGGCGTCGAGGCCTATGTGCAGGACCGCCAGCGGGTTGGCTACGGCGAGCTCAACGTGGCGACGCAGACGCTCACCGGCACCATCAGTCAGCTGCCCGGCTTCGGCCCCGGTTCCGCATTCTCGTCGTTCCAGGCCAACGTGCCGCAGCTCGACGCCAGGGTGGATCGCGACAAGGTCAAGGAGGGCGGGCTCGCCCTGACCGATGTCTTCGACACCCTGCAGATCTACCTCGGCAGCGCCTACGTCAACGACTTCAACCTGTTCGGCCGCACCTACTCGGTCTATGCACAGGCGGATGCTCCGTTCCGCGACGAGGTGGGCGATGTGGCCCGCCTGCAGGTGCGCAACGCCCAGGGCGAGATGGTGCCGCTGGGCAGCGTGGTCGAGCTGGTGCCGAGCTTCGGCCCCGACCCCGTGGTGCGCTACAACGGCTACCCCGCGGCCGATGTCAGCGCCAGCCCCTTCGACCCGGCTTCGGTCAGCAGCAGTGACGCTGTCGGCATCGCCCGCGATACGGCCGCCCAGGTGCTGCCGCGCGGCATGAACCTCGAGTTCACCGGCCTGACCTACCAGCAGGTCAACCAGGGCATCGCGCAGTACCTGGTGTTTCCGCTGTGCGTGCTGCTGGTCTTCCTTGTGCTCGCCGCGCTGTACGAGAGCTGGTCCTTGCCGCTCGCGGTGATCTTGATCGTGCCGATGTGCCTGCTGTCGGCGCTCGGCGGTATCTGGGTACTCAACAAGATCAACGAGGGCTGGTACATCGCGCAGATCATCCTCGGTTGGATCGACCCGATGACGGCCGCACCACCGACCATCATCGACATGAACGTGTTCACCCAGATCGGCCTGGTCGTGCTGATGGGCCTGGCCTGCAAGAACGCGATCCTGATCGTCGAGTTCGCCCGCGATCTGGAAAAGCAGGGCCGCGGCATCGTCGACGCCGCGGTCGAGGCCTGTCGCCTGCGCCTGCGGCCGATCCTGATGACCAGCTTCGCCTTCTGCGCCGGCGTGCTGCCGCTGGTGTTCGCCAGTGGCGCCGGTGCCGAGGTGCGCCATGTGATGGGCGTGACCGTGTTCTTCGGCATGCTCGGCGTGACCTTCTTCGGCCTGTTCTTCACCCCGGTGTTCTACGTGGTCATCCGCAAGCTGGTGGAGCGCCTGCGTGCCCGCCGCACTGCCGCCGAGGAGGCGCCTTCCCATGCCTAAGCACCCGCTTGCCCTGGCTCTGGTCTTCGCACTCACCCTGGGGGCCTGCACTGTGGGTCCCGAGTACGTGCGCCCCGCGGCCGAACTGCCCGAGCGTTTCGACCAGGCTGGCAGCCATGCCGGTAGCGAAGCCGTGCAGCCCGCGCTGTGGCGGGCCTTCGGCGACCCTGCGCTGGATGCCTTGATCACCCGCGCGCTCGAAGCCAACACCCAGCTTGCGCAGGCGCTGGCGCGTCTGGACGAAACCCGGTCGCTGGCAGGGCTTTCCACCTACAGTCTGGTGCCCACGGTTGACACCGAACTCGGCGCCGAGCGCAGCAGTCCCAGCGGTCGTGATCCTTTCCTGCCGGAGGAGCAGGGCCGCACCGACACCTACCGCGCGGGCTTCGACGCGCGCTGGGAGATCGATCTGTTCGGCAGCCTGCGCAATCCCAAGCGCAGCATTGATCGGCGTGTGCAGGCGGATGCCGCCGCGCTGGAGCACGTGCATGTCAGCGTGGTCGCGGAAGTCGCGCAGGCCCTGTTCGAGCTGCGCGGCGCGCACGCGCGGCTGCGCCTGCTTGAGCAGAACCTCGACGGTTGGCAGCGCAGCCTCGACACCATGCGTGCGCTTGAGCGGCACGGCCGCCGCAGCGGCCAGGATGTCGCCGCAGTGCAGGCGCAGCGCTCGGCGCTGGCCGCGGACTACGCGCAGACCGAAGCTGCAGTGGTGCGCGCCGAGCAGCGCCTGGCGGTGCTGAGTGCGCAGCCGGTCGCTGCCGTACGCGCGCTGGTGGATGCCGAAGCCGGCCTGCCCGAGCTGCCGCCGCTGGTGGCGGTGGGCACACCCTCCGACTGGCTGAAGCGCCGACCCGACGTGCGCGAAGCCGAGCGGAGGCTGGCGGCGACCTATGCGGACATCGGAACCGAAGTCGCCAACTACTTCCCCAAACTGGAATTGCTCGGCGGCTTCGGCTGGACCGCGCAGCAGTTCGGTGAGCTCGGCGAAGACGCTTCCGAGCGCTGGAACTGGGGGCCTTCAATCCGCTGGAGCATCCTCGACTTCGGCCGCACCCGGCAGCGTGTGCGCGCGGCGGAAGCCCGGGCAGACGGCGCTGAGGCGCTGTTCCGCGAAACCGTGCTGCGCGCGCTGGAGGAAACCGAGAACGCGATGGCCGGCTACCGGGCCGCCAACCGCGCGGCCTTCGACCTGGGCGAAGCGGCGGATGCTTCGCGCGAGGCCGCGCGTCTGGCGCGTCTGCGCTTCGAGGCTGGCAGCGACGACGTCTTGAGCCTGCTCGACGCAGAGCGCACGCGCATCGAGTTCGAGCTGCGCGCAGTCGAGGCCCAGGTGCAGCGCGCCACCGCACTGGCAGCGCTGTACAAGGCGCTCGCCGGGGATTTCGCGGGGCTGGATCCAGACGCTCTGGCCGCGCGTCGTTGAATGCCTGCCGCCTGCGGAGGTCTCCGCAGGCGGCGCGTCATTCGTGCAGGGCGCTGTATCCCTGCACGGGGCCAGGGAGGGCCCGCCTCACTCCGTGCTTGCGTGGCGCCGATGTATCGAGTGCCGCTCAGCCTTGTGGCAGCGCTCCAGTCGCGACCCTTGCGGCCGGCTTGGTGGCCGGCTTGCGTGCATAGCGGCGGTCCAGCAGCACGCCGGCGATGAAGGACACCAGCACCGGCACGGCCCACGGCACCAGCTGCAGGTTGCCGGTCATCTGCAGGCCTAAGGCGGCCAGCACGCCCTTCAGGCCGATCGCGAAGAAGGCCACATGGGTGGCGGTGCCGCAGCCCAGCATCGCGCCGTAGTGCTCCTGCAGCCACCAGTTGCCAGCATCGATCGGACTGCGCAGTCGACGCAGCATGCCCGCACCGACCAGGGCGCCGACGGCCGAGAAGCCGATCAGCAGCGGATTGCCGATCTTGAGGCCAACGCTGAGCACCACCGCGGCGGACAGCACGTTCAGCGCGCCGACCACCGCGTAGCGACGGTCGCGATACGCCGCCTGGTCGCGCTTGCGGCGGATGGCCCGCCAGCCCAGCCACATCGAGGTCCCCGTGATCACCACCAGGTACACCAGGAAGGTGGCGATGCCGTTCTGGCCGCGCAGGAAGAACGTGGCGGCCATCGGCAGCGCGGTCACGCAGATCCCCAGCATCGCCACCAGATAGACCTTGCCGCTGCCGCGATGCAGGGGCCCGCCCTTGCGGGCGAAGGCCGCCAGCCAGAAGGTCAGCAGGGACACCGCGCCGGCCAGGCTGTGCACGCTGACGAGGATCGGATACAGGGTTTCCATGGGGCGGCTCCTTCGCGGTCGGTGGGTGCCCAGTCTCGGCAAGCGCCCGCGCGACCGGCAGGTGTCCGCTGTCACCGCCAGGGGGTGAGAAAAGTCACCGATCGCGGCCGACGGGTTTCGCCCGGACGCGCCCGCTGCCATGCTCGCCCCATGAACCTTCAAGGCCAGCCATCAGCGCCAGCGTCGGATTTCTCCACGGCGCCGCGCCAATGGACATCGGTGCTTTCGCCCTTGAGTTTCGCCGCCTACATCACTTGGGCCGCGATCTCGCTCGCGGCACTGGATCTCGCCAGGCTGCAGTCAGGCGAGATCCGCGAGTGGATCGGTTCAGCCTGTCTGGTCGGCATGCTGGTTCTGTTCGTCTGGCGCAGCCTGCGCGAGCGCGGCGTCGACTGCCGCGGCGCGCGCTGGAACAGCGTGCTGCAGGGCGTGCTGGTGGTGCTGGCGGAGCGCCTGCTGATGGAGGGGCAGATCATCGTGCTGCTGGTGATCGTCGCCGCGCAGCTGGTGCTGCTGATGCCGATCCGCGTGACCGTGCTGGTGTTGATGGTGCTGAACGCCGCGGTCGCGATGCGCTGGATTGAAATGGGCTCGACGCCGCTGCAGGCCCTGTTCAACCTGGTGCCGCTGCTGGGGTTCCAGGCCTTCGCCACGCTGACCGGCTACTACGCCGGCATGAGCGAGCGCGGTCGCGATCACCTCGCCCAGGTCAACGCCGAGCTGCTGGCGACCCAGCGCCTGCTCGAGGAAAGCGCGCGTAGCGGCGAGCGCCTCAAGCTCTCGCGTGAGCTGCATGACGTTGCCGGGCACAAGCTCACGGCGCTCAAGCTGAATCTCGCGCGCCTGCAGCGCGACCCCGCGCTTGCAGCGCGCGAGGAAGTCGCGGTCAGCGCGCAGCTGGCGGATGAACTGCTGGCGGATATCCGCAGCGTCGTCAGTGCGCTGCGTCAACATGACGGGCTGGAGCTCGACGCCGCCCTGCGCGCGTTGGCCCGGCCGATCGCCGGCACGCGCATCGAGGTCGAGGTGGAGGAAGGCCTGCGGGTCGAGTCGGTCGCCCAGGCCGAGGCGCTGCTGCGCTGCGCCCAGGAGGCGATCACCAACGCGCTGCGGCACGGCCGCGCCAGCCATATCCGGCTGCGCTGCGGGCATGTCGGGGGGGAGCTGATGCTGGAAGTGAGCAACGACGGCGAACCGCCGCGCCGCATCGAATTCGGCAACGGTCTCACCGGCATGCGCGAGCGCCTGCAGGCCATGGGCGGCAGGATCGAGATTGACTCAGAATCCGGCCGCGGCCTGCGGCTGCGCGCCTTTCTTCCGGAGCAGGTCGCATGAGCGTGCGCATCGCCCTCTGTGATGATCAGGCTCTGGTGCTGCGCGGTCTGTCCGCGCTCATGTCCGACCTCGGCATCGAGATCGCCCTGGAAGCACCGGACGCGGAGAGCTTGTTGGCTGCACTGGCGCAGCGGCCGGTGGAGGTGATCGTCAGCGACATCCGCATGCCGGGCATGGGCGGCATCGGCCTGATCGGCGCCCTGCGTGAGCGGGGAGACGCGACGCCGGTGATCCTGCTCACCACCTTCGATGACAGCGAGCTGCTGCTGCGCGCGGTCGAGGCCGGTGCGCAGGGCTTCCTGCTGAAGGACGCCTCACCCGAAGACCTGCGCGCCGCCATCCAGCGCGTGGCCGCCGGCGAAACCCTGCTGCAGCCGGTCAGCCTGGGCCCCGTGCGCGCCGGCTGGAGCACTCTCGAAGCCACGACAGGACAGCGCATCACCGAGCGCGAGCAGAGCATCCTGCGGCTCGTGGCCGGCGGCTACAGCAACAAGGAAATCGCCCGCGTGCTGCACCTCTCGGAAGGCACGGTGAAGAACTACATGTCCGAGATCCTGCTGAAGCTCGACTGCCGCGACCGCACGCATGCGGTGCTGAAGGCGATCACCCAGAAACTTCTATAGGGTGGGTCTTGACCCACCGAAGCTCACCCTCGCCGCAGCCCCAACGTCACGCTCGCGACCTCACGCCGGCACCCACAGCTCCGGCAGGGCGGGCAGGGCGCGCAGCAGCGGAATCAACTCGCCGCGCTTGACGATGGCCGCGGCGCGTTCGATATCGGGGGCGAGGTAGCGATCGGTCTCCACGCTCGGGCATTGCGCGCGCAGCAGGGCATGCGCGGCTTCCAGCGTGGTCGAGCTGGCCAGCGGACGCAGGAACTCGATGCCTTGGGCGGCGGCCAGAAGCTCGACGCCCAGGATGCAGGCGACGTTGTCGATCATGGCCTGCAGGCGGCGCGCGGCGAAGGTCGCCATCGACACGTGGTCTTCCTGGTTGGCGCTGGTCGGCAGGCTGTCGACCGAGGCCGGATGCGCCAGCGACTTGTTCTCGCTGGCCAGGGCCGCGGCGGTGACGTGAGCGATCATGAAGCCGCTGTTCAAGCCTGCGTCGCGGGTCAGAAAGGGCGGCAGGCGCGACACGCCGGCGTCGATCAGCATGGCGATACGGCGTTCGGCAATCGCGCCCACTTCGGCGATGGCCGTAGCCATGGCATCGGCAGCCAGCGCCACCGGTTCCGCATGGAAGTTGCCGCCTGAGACCATCAGCCCTTCGTCGGCGAAGACCAGCGGGTTGTCGGTCACCGCATTGGCCTCGCGCAGCAGCACGCGGGCGGCATAGCGCAGCTGGTCGAGGCAGGCGCCGACCACCTGCGGCTGGCAGCGCAGGCAGTAGGGATCCTGCACGCGGTCGTCGCCCTCGGCATGCGATGCGCGGATCGCGCTGCCTGCGAGCAGGGCGCGGTAGTACTGGGCGACGTCGATCTGTCCCGGCTGGCCGCGCACGGCGTGGATGCGCGGATCGAAAGGACCATCGCTGCCGCGCGCGGCATCCACCGTGAGCGCGCCAATGACAAGCGCCGACTCCAGCACCGGCTCGAAGGCGAACAGCGCATGCAGGGCCAGTGCGGTCGAAGTCTGGGTGCCATTGATCAGGGCCAGACCTTCCTTGGCTTCGAGCGTGAGCGGCTTCAGCCCGTGATTGGCGAGCACCTCGGCCGCAGGGCGACGCTCACCATGTACCAGGAACTCGCCTTCGCCGAGCAGGGCGAGGGTCATGTGCGAGAGCGGTGCGAGATCGCCCGAGGCGCCCACCGAACCCTGCGCCGGCACATAGGGCACAAGGCCCTCGTTGTAGACATCGAGGATGGCGTCGATCACTTCCTCGCGCACGCCGGAATGCCCGCGCGCCAGGCTGGCCGCCTTGGTCACCAGCATCAGCCGCACCACTTCGGGAGACAGCGGGGAACCCACGCCGACCGAATGCGAGCGGATCAGGTTCAACTGCAGCTGGGCGAGATCCGCCTTGCTGATGCGGGTGGAGGCCAGCTTGCCGAAGCCGGTGTTGACGCCGTAGACCGGTGCATCGCCAGCGGCATGGCGCTGCACCAGTTCGGCGCTGGCCCGGACGCCGGCGCGGGCATGGTGATCCAGCTCGACGCGCACGCCGCCGGCATGGATGGACTGGAGCTGGTCGAGGCTCAGATGGCCGGGGGTGAGGGTCAGGCTCATGGTGGGGTCCGCGCTGAAGGTGGCGTTCGAAGGTGGGCTGCGTTCGAAGGTGAAGCGTCAGTAGCACAGCGATGCCGTGGAACGGAGGCGAGCTTGAGCCCCTCTCCCACCGGGAGAGGGGATGGGGTGAGGGGCTGGTCGGAGCGTAGCCCCGACTGGATGCCCCGAGCCGGTTCGAGGCAAGCCAGACAGGCGTCGCGCTGCATCGCCCCTCACTCCCGCCCCCTCTCCCGTGGGGAGAGGGGAGAACAGCGCTGGCGCTCGCGAACCTGGAGTGCTCATGCAGCGCGCATCGGACTGCACCCTCACCTCAACATCGGCAGATCCAGCCCCTGCTCACGCGCGCACTGCTGCGCGATCGCATAGCCCGCATCCGCATGCCGCATCACGCCGGTGCCCGGATCGTTCCACAGCACTCGAGCGATGCGCTGATCCGCCGCGGCGCTGCCGTCGCAGACGATGACCACGCCGCTGTGCTGGCTGTAGCCCATGCCGACACCGCCGCCGTGGTGCAGGCTGACCCAGGTCGCGCCGCCGGCGACGTTGAGCATCGCGTTCAGCAGCGGCCAGTCCGAGACCGCGTCCGAGCCGTCGAGCATGGCCTCGGTCTCGCGGTTGGGGCTGGAAACAGACCCGGAGTCGAGATGGTCACGCCCGATCACGATCGGCGCCTTCAACTCTCCATTCCGCACCATCTCGTTGAAGGCGAGGCCGGCGCGATGCCGCTCGCCCAGGCCGATCCAGCAGATGCGCGCGGGCAGGCCCTGGAAAGCGATGCGCTCGCCGGCCATGTCCAGCCAGCGGTGCAGATGGCGGTTCTCGGGGAACAGCTCCTTGATCTTCGCGTCGGTCTTGGCGATGTCCTCGGGGTCGCCCGAGAGCGCGACCCAGCGGAAGGGGCCCACGCCGGCGCAGAACAGCGGACGGATGTAGGCGGGCACGAAACCGGGGAAGTCGAATGCATCGTTCACGCCCTGATCCTTCGCGACCTGGCGCAGGTTGTTGCCGTAGTCGAAGGTCGGCACACCCATCTGCTGGAAGGCCAGCATGGCGCGTACGTGTTCGGCGCAGCCCCGTGCGGCGGCCGCACGCAGCGCCGCGTGCTGCGAGGGATCGCGCTGCGCGGCCTGCCACTGCTCCACGCTCCAGCCCGGCGGCAGGTAGCCGTTGACCAGGTCATGGGCCGAGGTCTGATCGGTCACGAGATCAGGCTTCATCCCCCCCGCCTGGGCACGCCGCACGAGTTCGGGCAGCACCTCGGCCGCATTGCCGAGCAGGCCGATCGAGACCGCCCGGCCTTCGCTGGTGTAGCGACGGATGCGCGCCAGCGCGTCGTCGAGATCGCTCGCCTGTTCGTCGAGGTAGCGCGAGCGCAGGCGGAAGTCGATGCGCGACTGCTGGCATTCGATGTTGAGTGAGCAGGCGCCCGCAAAGCTCGCCGCCAGCGGCTGCGCGCCGCCCATGCCACCCAGGCCCGCGGTCAGCACCCAGCGGCCCGTGAGATCACCGCCGTAGTGCTGGCGGCCGGCTTCGACGAAGGTTTCGTAGGTGCCTTGAACGATGCCCTGGCTGCCGATGTAGATCCAGCTGCCGGCGGTCATCTGGCCGTACATCATCAGGCCCTTGCGATCGAGTTCGTCGAAGTGTTCCCAGCTGGCCCACTTCGGCACCAGATTCGAGTTGGCGATCAGCACGCGCGGCGCGTCGGCATGGGTCGGGAACACGCCGACCGGCTTGCCGCTCTGCACCAGCAGGGTCTGGTCGTCTTCCAGGCGCTCAAGGGTCTTCAGGATCGTCTCGAAGCTGTCCCAGTCGCGCGCTGCCTTGCCGATGCCGCCGTAGACCACCAGCGCATCGGGATTCTCGGCGACCTCAGGGTCGAGGTTGTTCTGCAGCATCCGGTAGGCGGCTTCGGTCAGCCAGCTGCGGCAGTGCAGGGTGCTGCCACGGGGCGCGCTGACGCGGCGCGGCTGGGCCTTCGCGGTGGAGGAACTCATAGCTGACTCCTGCGGCCATGGGCCGGGTGGGTGGCGTCGAGCGCCGCATGGCGTGGGTGCGATCGCGCTGGCGGTGCGCCTTCGGAGCGACTACGCTACCTGTCTAGACAAGACCGGGCAAGTCGAGGTGCAGCATGGGCACGGAATCGAAGCTGCCGCCGTACGCGCGGATCAAGGCCGCGCTGAAGCACGCCCTGGCGCGCGGCGACTACGCACCCGGCACACAGCTGCCCAGTGAATCGGCCCTGGTGGCGGAGTTCGGGGTCAGCCGCATGACCGTCGGGCGCGCCTTGAATGAACTCGCCGCCGAAGGCTTGATCGAACGCGTGCAGGGCGTGGGCAGCTTCGCCAGCGCGCTCGATCGCGTCTCCAGCACGCTGACCCTGCGCGACCTGCATGACGAGATCGCCGCGCGCGGGCACACCCACACGGCCGAGGTGAAGCTGCTGCGCGCGGAAGTGCCGAAGCCGGCGCTGGCCAAGACGTTCGGTGTGGAAGCGGGGCGCGCGCTGTTCCACAGCGTGATCCTGCATCTGGAATCCGGCAGCGCGATCCAGCTGGAGGATCGCTGGGTCAACCCGGACGAAGCGCCGGACTATCTCGCGCAGGATTTCAGCCGAATCACGCCGACCCACTACCTGTTCGGCGCCACCGCTCTTTGGAGGGCGCGCTATGTGATCGAAGCGGTGAAGCCGAGCGCGCTGGAAGCGCGTTGGCTCGGCATTGCCGGGGACGCCCCTTGCCTGCGGATCACCCGCGAGACCTTCAGCCGCAGCGCCATGATCACCCGCGCGCGGCTGCTGCACCCCGGTAATCGCTATGCGATCGAGGGCGAGTTCAGTCCCTGAACCGAGGCAGGCCTCGACGACACCGCGATCCCAACCCGAAAACACCGGCAGCCCATAGGGTGGCTCTTGACCCACCACGCGCTCGAAGCTGGCCGCACCGCAGCCAGGCTCCGCAGGGCGCGCGAGGCTCGCTCGCGGCGCCGATCGCAGGTCCAGAGCCTGCGCATGCGGTGAGCGAGGAGCCCAAGGTGGGTCAGAACCCACCCTGTGCGCTCGTATGGTTGCGAACCGGCCTCAGGCCAACAGCGAGCGCAGCATCCAGGCGTTCTTCTCGTGGATGTTCAGGCGTTGCGTCAGCAAGTCGGCGCTGGGCTCGTCGCCGGCCTCGCCGGCCAGTGACAGCACCTTGCGGGCCGTGCGGCAGACGGCCTCGTTGCCGAGCACGAGTTGTTCGACCATGGTTTTCCAGTTCGGCACGCTGTCGCCATCCTGTTCCTCGATGCTGCTGAGCTTGGCGAACTGCGTGTACGAGCCCGGCGCCGAGAAGCCGAGCGCGCGGATGCGTTCGGCGATCTCATCGAGCGCGGTCCAGGCTTCGGTGTACTGGGTCTGGAACATCAGGTGCAGGCTGTTGAACATCGGCCCGGTGACGTTCCAGTGGTAGTTGTGGGTCTTCAGATACAGGGTGTAGCTGTCGGCCAGAAAGTGGGCGAGGCCCTCGGCCACCTTCTTGCGCTGCTTGTCGCTGATGCCTATGTCGATCTTCATGCAATCCTCCAGGGCTGTAGATGAACGGAAAGGCGATGGCCGTGCAGGATGCGCAGCCGTGCCTCGTCGCACTGTGCGCTGCCGAACGCAGGCATGCCATGCACGAGCGGGCAGGGCGAGCCGGTAGAATCGCCGGCCCATGTTGCCGAGGCCTTGCGCCGGATCAAGCGTGAGCAGCACACCCGCCACACCCTCGGTGCCGATCGCTGCCAGCGATGTCGCCCCGCAGCGCGCGCTTTCGAAAGCGCGATCGGCGCTCGCGCTTGCGCTGTCTCGCGACCAGCGCCGGCTGCGTCAGCTCCTCTCGAACTGGGAGCGCGAGCCCGAAAGCGCAAGCCGGCGTGGGGCATTCGACACCGCGCTTGCGGTCTCGACGGCCGCGTGTCAGGCGCGTGTCCAAGCCCTGCCCAAGCCCGAGTTCGACAGCGAGCTGCCGATCGCGCGGGAGGCCGATGCGATTCTCGCGGCCATCCGGAAGCATCAGGTCGTGGTGATCGCCGGCGAGACCGGCTCGGGCAAGACCACCCAGCTGCCGAAGTTGTGTCTGGCGGCCGGTCGCGGTGCGGCCGGCATGATCGGCTGCACCCAGCCGCGGCGCATCGCCGCGCGCTCGGTGGCCCGGCGCGTGGCAGAAGAACTCGGCACCCAGCTCGGCAGCGCGGTCGGCTTCCAGGTGCGCTTCACCGAGCAGGTCGGCGAGCAGACCTACATCAAGTTCATGACCGACGGCATCCTGCTGGCCGAGATCCAGTCGGACCGCATGCTCTCGGCGTACGACACCTTGATCATCGACGAGGCCCACGAACGCAGCCTCAACATCGATTTTTTGCTGGGCTATCTGAAGGACCTGCTGCGCCGCCGTCGTGATCTCAAGCTGATCGTCACCTCCGCCACCATCGACACCTCGCGTTTCTCCAGGCATTTCGATGACGCGCCGGTGATCAGCGTCGAGGGGCGCAGCTATCCGGTGGAGCTGCGCTACCGGCCGCTGGAGCTGCTGAGCCGCGATGAAGGCGGCGGCACGGTGCCTGAGGGCATCGCTGCGGTGATGGACGAGATCAATCGCGAAGACCCAAGAGGCGACGTGCTGGTGTTCCTGCCCGGCGAGCGCGAAATCCGCGAGACCCATCTGCTGCTGAGCCGGCGCAACTACCGCGAGACGATCGTGCTGCCGCTGTACGCGCGGCTGTCGGCCCGCGACCAGGACCGCGTCTTCAACCCTGGCCCGCAGCGCCGCATCGTGCTCGCGACCAATGTGGCGGAAACCTCGCTGACGGTCCCGCGCATCCGCTACGTCATCGACCCCGGCCAGGCGCGGGTCAAGCGTTACAGCCCGCGGCAGAAGCTTGATCGCCTGCAGATCGAGCCGGTCAGCAAGGCCTCTTCGAACCAGCGCGCCGGCCGCTGCGGGCGTACCGCGCCGGGTGTGGCTTTTCGCCTTTTCGCCGACAGCGATTTCGCCGCTCGACCCGAATTCACCGACCCCGAAATCCTGCGCTCGTCCCTGGCCGGCGTGATTCTGCGCATGCTGGCGTTGGGCCTGGGGCGCATCGACGATTTTCCCTTCATCGACGCGCCCGACGAGCGCGCGGTGCGCGACGGCTGGCAGCAGCTGATCGAGCTGGGTGCCGTCGCACCGAACCGGCAGATCACGCCGCTGGGCCGGCAGATGGCACGGCTGCCGATCGATCCGAAGCTGGCGCGCATGCTGCTGGCCTCGAACGACTTCGGCTGCGCGCGCGAGCTGGTCACCATCGCGGCCTTCCTGAGCATCCAGGACCCGCGCGAGCGCCCGGGTGAGGCACGCGAGGCGGCGGACAATGCGCACGCGCTGTTCGCCGATCCGCGCTCGGAGTTCGTCGGCCTGCTGAAGCTGTGGGAGGCGTATCAGACCGCACACGAAGACCTCACCGCCAACAGGCTGCGCGACTGGTGCGGCAAGCATTTCCTGAATTTCCTGCGCATGCGCGAGTGGCGCGAGCTGCATAGGCAGCTGCTGCTGAACTGCGCCGAGCTCGGCATCGACACCCATGCTGCCGCACTCGCGCATGAGCCGGAGCCTGCGCCGGGTGCTGTGGCGAGTGGCTACGCCAAGCTGCACAAGGCCATCCTCACCGGCATTCCCGCGCAGATCGGCAAGCGCGTCGACAAGGGGCCGTTCGAGGCGCCGAGGCAGCGCAAGTTCGCCCTGTTCCCGGGCTCGAATCTGGCCCGCAAGCCACCGCCGTGGGTGGTGTCGGCGGTGGTGATGGAAACCCAGAAGGTCTACGGCCTGATCAACGCCAGCATCGAGCCCGAGTGGGTGATCGAAGTGGCCGATCATCTGTTGACCCGCAAGCACTTCGACCCGCACTGGTCGCGCAGCCAGGGCAGGGTGATCGCCTCCGAGCAGATCAGCCTGCACGGGCTGGTGCTGGCGCCGAAGCGGCCGATCAGCTACGCCGGCATCGATGCCCGTCACGCGCGCGAAATCTTCATCGCCGAGGGCCTGGTGCCGGGCGAAGTGAACCTGCGCATCCCGCTGCTCGAGCGCAACCAGAAAGTGCTGCTGCAGGCGCTGGAGGAAGAGGCCAAGCTTCGCCGCGTCGGCATCGTCATCGACGTCGATGCGCAGGCCGCGTGGTACGGCAAGCGTCTGCCCGAAGACATCAGCACCGCGCAGGGCCTGGAAGCCTGGTACAAACGGCTCACGCCCGAACAACGTGCGGCGCTTGAATGGTCGCTGCCGGATCTGATTCCCGCCGAGGAAACCGATGCGGGGCGCTTCCCGAACACGTTCCGGATGGGCGAGCTCAGCCTGCGCCTGTCCTATCGCTTCGAGCCGAAGGCGCCGGACGATGGCGTGACCCTGCATCTGCCCTTGCATCTGCTGAATGCGCTGGATGCCGCGCGGCTCTCGTGGTTGGTGCCCGGCCTCTTGGAGGACAAGGTCGCCGAGCTGCTGCGCGGCCTGCCCAAGGCCCTGCGCCGCAACTTCGTGCCGGTGCCGGACTTCGCCCGCGCCTTCGCCGAAGCGGCAGGCACGCTCAGTCACGACCGCCCCGTGGCTGAAGCGCTGGGAGAGTTCCTGAAGCGCAGCACCGGCGTCGCCGTGCCGGTATCCGAGTGGGATGAAACCGCGGTGCCGCCGCATCTGCGCTTCAACCTTCGCCTGGCCGAGGGCAAGCGGATTCTTGAGGAGTCCCGCGATCTGGCGGATCTGAAAACCCGTTACGGCGAGCGCGCGCAGGCGGCGTTTGCGGCTGAAGCCGGACGCCGGCTGGATGGGCAGGCTGTGGAGCACTTCCCCGAGGCCGGCGTGGCCGAGCAGATTCGCGGCGCCGCCGGCGTGCCGGCGTTTCCTGCGCTCAGCGCGGAAGGCGAGGGCGTGCTGATCCGTGTCTACGCCGATCGCGAACAGGCGCAGGCCGCGCATCCTGCCGGCGTGCGCGCGCTGTTGATGCGCGCGCTGTCGGGCAAGCTCCAGCCGGCGCGCAATCAGCTGCCGCTGTCACCGAAGACGGGGCTGATGTATGCGGCGGTCGAGAGCAGCGAGCGCCTGCGCGAGGACCTGGTCGAGGCGGCGCTGAACGCCCTGGCCGGCGAGCAGCCGGCACGCATCCGCACGCGCGAGGCCTTCGAGTCGCTGGCCGCGGAGATCTCACGCGGCCTGTTCGCTGAATCCATGCGCCGACTCGAGTTGACCGAGCGCATCGTCGCCGCCTACGCCGAACTGGTACCGGCTTTGGAGCAGAAGCTCATGGGCCACGGCACGGCCAGCTACGACGACCTGCGCGCACAGCTGAAAGCCCTGGTGCATCCGGGCTTCCTGCGCGACACCCCCTACGAACGCCTGAGCGAACTGCCGAGGTATCTCAAGGCCATGCGCCTGCGAGGCGAACGTCTGCGCCAGGACCCGATCAAGGACCAGGCGCGCATGCTGGAGCTGATCCAGTTCCGCGAAGCCTTGGACGACGCCCGGCGCCGAGGTATCGATGCGCGTCCCGCCTGGCAGGCGCTGCGCTGGGCGCTTGAGGATCTGCGTGTGTCGCTGTTCGCGCAGGAGTTGGGCACCCGCGAAACGGTGTCTGCCAAACGCCTGGCGAAACTGCTGGAGCAGGCGCGCGCTGCCGGCTGATCCCGTGCTGCCTGGCGAGCTTCAGTGGAGCCGCGCGAACTCGATGTGGGGCGTCAAAGCCGGACGCGCAAAGGGTGCGCGTTGTCCGGGCTCCTGCCGGCACGCGATGCCACGATGCCGCCTTGGGAGTGAGCTCCGGTGCGATGTGGCGTCGCAGTCGCTCCGGGGGCCGCCCGCAAGGGCGATGACCACCCCAGAATGCGCCCTGAACGAGGAGGGGCGTGACTGGCAGCCAAAAGCAGACGGCCGGACGTTCGCACATCCGGCCGTCGGGCATCGCTGCTGAAGGGATCAGAAGCCGAAGCTGACGCTCAGGACCACGCGAGAATCGGCCAGATAGCCGAACAGGTCTTCGGCGTTGCCGTTGGTGTCGTGGTAGGTCAGCGCGGTGCTGATCGGGCCGAAGTCACGCGACAGGGCGAGACTCCAGTCGATATAGCTCGAGCTTCCGTCCTCCAGAACACCGCTGCCGAAGCGCGAGTAGCCCACGCCGGGCGAAAGCGTCAGTTCGGCGGGCAATGCGAAGTCGAGTCCGACACCGTAGTACCAGCCTGTCTCACCGCTGTTGTAGACATCATTGGTGTAGCCGAGCGTGGTGGTGACCAGCTCGGAGAAGGTCAGGCTGAAGAGCAGCTCGTTGTAGTTGAGGCCGCCGTCATCGGGATAGACGTAGCGCAGGATCTGCACGTCCGCCGCAACCGTCTCCGACACATCGAAGCCGTAACCCGCGAACAGATCGACTTCGAGGTCGGCTTCGCCGCCGAAATCGACCTGCGACGCCCAGGTGCCCACGTAGAAGCCGGAGTCGAGGCTGTAGGTGAGGCCGGCCTGTACCGCCGGGTCCTCGTCGGTCTGGGAGACGCCGCGGAAGACGTAGTCGGACACGACGCCGACGTCGCCAGAGAGTTCGCCCGCGCCGGCGGTGCTGACGAGCAGGGTGGACAGGGCAAGGGCGCCGACGGCCCCATGGATTGAACGTGCGAGTCGATTCTGCATGCTGACCTCACTGCGCCGGTGGGCGCGCTTTTTTGTGGGTATCGGGGGGGCTGGCCGGTTTATCGCACTGCAGCATCAATAGATCAAGCAGGCACGTGAACCGCGGCCGCAGCGTCGCAAGTCGGCTGCCGCAGTGCAAGGCTTTCGAGGACACGGGCAGTCGGTTCCCGGGCGGGGCGATGTTTGCCCCGCTGCCGGGTTGCCGACCCGCCGCAGGCGCCGCATAGTCAGGGAGGCAGCGGGTTTCGGCCGTCCGGGGCCGGTGCTGACGGGCACGGCAAGGCGCTGCAGCGAGGCCTGCTAGGCTTCCTGCATGGACCGAGTCGAATTGCAAAACATCGTCAGCCTCCTCGACAGGCGACGCCTGCAGGCCTTTGCCCGCTTCCTGGGCCATCGTTTCGTCGAAGACCGGTGCTTCGAGACCGCCAGCGGACTTGCCTACGCCACCGTGTTCGCGATGGTGCCCTTCGCTGCCGCCGTGTTCGGCGTGATCAGCACCTTTCCGGTGTTCGAAGCCTGGAGCGAGCAGCTCAGCACCTTCCTGTTCAACAACTTCGTGCCCGAAGCGGCGCGTACGGTTGAAGCCTACGTGCGCGAATCGGCGGCCAGCGCATCGCGGCTGACGCTGGCGGGAGTGGTCGGGCTGCTGATCGCCACCTTGCTGTTGATGAAAGGTATCGAGGACACCTTCAACCGCATCTGGCGTGTCCCGACGGGGCGCGGCGCCGTTGCACGCTTCCTGATGTACTGGGCCGCGCTCACGGTGGGCCCGCTGCTGGTGGTCGTCAGTCTGGCCCTGTCCTCCTACCTGTTCTCGCTGCCGGTTCTGGCTGACGGCGCGCGGGCGACCGGCACTGTCCTGCGCTTCGCCCCCTTCCTGCTCGCCTTGTCCGGATTCACTTCGGCGTTCATGATCGTCCCGAACCGGCACGTTCGCTTTCGCGATGCCCTCGCTGGTGGTCTGGTCGCTGCCGCTCTTTTCGAGGCGGCGAAAGCCGGGTTGACGCTGTACCTGCGGCAGGTGCCGACCTATGAGCAGATCTACGGCGCGCTCGCGGTGATTCCCATTTTTCTGCTGTGGGTCTACCTGAGCTGGATCGCCATACTGCTGGGGGCATCGCTGGCGGCCTCGCTCAGTGCGTTTCGCTATCTGCCGCGCGAGCGTCAGCTGCCGCCCGGGCTTGAGCTGTTCGGTCTGCTTCGCCTGCTGGCGCGCTTCGCGCAGGCGCAGCAGTTCGGGCGGGCGTTGGAAGTCGACGAGCTGCGCAAGCTTGAATCTTCACTGTCGGACGATGCCCTCATGCACCTTTTGGAGAATCTGGTCGAGCTCAAGGTGGTGCAGCGTGCCGAGGCGGGCGGCTGGCTGCTGGTTCGAGATCTCGAACAGATCACGCTGGCCGAGCTCTATCGCGGAGCGCGGCTGCGTGTGCCGCTGGAGTCTCCGCCTGGGGAGCTGCTGGCCGATGCCATCGGTCAGCGCATCGGCACTCGCCTGCAGGCGCTTGCTGGACAGATCGGCAGCGCTCTCGATACACCGCTATCGCAGTGGTTGCGGGATGCTCCTACCGCCTGCGGCATCGATCCCGATGCCTCCCGACCCTCACGACCGTTCCCGGAAACCCTGCCTTGAAACCGAGCCGCTCGCGCCTTGGCGCCTTTCTTTCGAACGCCCTGAATCCTCTTCTGTCCGGCCGCTGCCCACTGAGTGCTCGTGGTCTGGGCGGGCTTCTCCTGCCAGCAATGCTCGCGTTGTCCGCCGTCGTACAGGCGAGCGAAGCGGAGCCCGCTGTGGCGGTGGTTCCGCCGGTCGAGCTGCGCGTCAACACGCTGGATCACGGTAGCTTCGACCTGTCCGAGCGGCGTGGCAGCTGGGTGGTGGTGAACTTCTGGGCCACGTGGTGCGCGCCCTGTCGCAAGGAGATGCCAGAACTCGACGCGCTGCACCGTGAGCGCGAAGACGTCGAAGTGCTCGGTCTGGCTTTCGAGGAAATCGCCGTGGAGGACATGCGTGCCTTCCTGTCCGAGCGGCCGGTCAGCTACCCGATCGCGATCGTGGATGTGTACGCGCCGCCGGCCGCTTTCGAGGTCCCGCGCGGCATGCCCATGACCTACCTGCTGAGCCCCGCGGGCGCGATCGCGCACCGTTGGCTGGGGCCGGTCACCAAGGCGGAGATCGAGGCCCGGATTTCCGGAGGCCCGGAATAGGAATCGGCAACTCGGGATTCGTCCTCAGCGCGATCGAGGCTGGGAGCGCATCGCGGAGGGGCAGTCCTGATGCCCAACCCCGTTGCGCTGCCTTCGGTGACGCTCGCTTCCCGGCACGGGGAGACCGGCGATTGGGCGTGTGTTGACGACCGCGGCAGGCCCGCGCAAGACCGCCAATGCGTTCCTGCCTACCGCTAGCGAGAGAGGGAGCGGATCGCTTCGTCGAGGCCGCGAAGACTCATCGCGAACATGCGTTGTTCGATCAGCTGACGCACCAGTCCGACCGAGACCGTGTAGTCCCAAGCCGGACGTGGCAGGGGATTGATCCAGGCGGCGCGCCGGAAGTGGGCGAAGAGGCGCTGCAGCCAGACCGCGCCGGCCTCGCTGTTGTCGTGCTCGACGCTGCCGTGCACATGAGTGACTTCGTAGGGCGCCATCGAGGCATCGCCGACCATCACCAGGCGCCAGTCCGACGGCAGCCGGTGTATCAGATCCAGCGTCGCCGTTCGTTCGCTGCGTCGGCGCGCGTTGCTCCGCCACACCGACTCGTAGACGCAGTTGTGGAAGTAGTAATGCTCAATGTGCTTGAACTCGCTGCGTGCCGCAGAAAACAGCTCCTCGCAGACCCGCACGTGGTCGTCCATTGATCCGCCGATGTCGAGCAGCAGCAGGACCTTGACCGCGTTGTGGCGTTCCGGGCGCAGCTGGATGTCGAGCAGGCCGGCATTGCGTGCAGTGCCGGCCAGGGTGCCATCGAGATCCAGTTCGGTGGCGGCGCCTTCGCGGGCGAAGCGGCGCAGTCGGCGCAGGGCCAGCTTGATGCTGCGGATGTTGAGCTCCACCGAGTCATCCAGATCGCGGAAGCTGCGTGCTTCCCATACCTTGACCGCTCTGCGATGCCCAGCCGACTGCGCGCCGAGGCGAATGCCCTCGGGGTGGTAACCGTGCGCGCCGAACGGGCTGCTGCCACCGGTGCCGATCCAGCGGTTGCCGCCGCTGTGCTGGTCCTTCTGTTCGGCGAGCCGCTCGCGAAAGGCCTCCAGCAATTGATCGAGACCGCCCAGCGACTGGATCAGGGCCTTCTCCTCCTCGCTCAGATTGCGCTGGATCGCGCGGCGCAGCCATTCCGCAGGCACCTGTTCGCGCAGACCTGAATCGATCGCTTCCTGCGCCTCCAGCCACTGTCCGAAAGCCCGGTCGAAGCGGTCGAAGTGGCGCTCGTCCTTGACCAGAACGGCGCGCGCCACTGCATGCAGCGCCTCCAGGTCGGCGAAGGCGAGCCCGTGCTCGAGTGCCGCGTGCAGATCGAGCAGTTCCCGCACGCTGACGGGTACGCCGTTGCTGCGGAGGCGGTCGAAAAGACGGAGGAACATCCGTTCAGCCCGGGCTGCGCCGAGTCATGAAGGCGAGGCGTTCGAGCAGCTGAACATCCTGTTCGTTCTTGACCAGCGCGCCGGCCAGTGGGGGAATCGCGCGGCGCGGGTCGCGCTCGCGCAGCACCGACTCCGGCACTTCATCGGCCAGCAGCAGCTTCAGCCAGTCGATCAGTTCCGAGGTGGAGGGACGCTTCTTGAGGCCGGGGACCTCGCGCAGCTGGAAGAACACATCCAGCGCCTCGCGTACGAGGCTGCCTGCGATGCCGGGGAAGTGCACGTCGACAATGCGCTTCAGGGTTTCGCGATCGGGGAAGCTGATGTAGTGGAAGAAGCAGCGGCGCAGGAAGGCATCCGGCAGTTCCTTCTCGTTGTTGGAGGTGATCAGAATGATCGGGCGATGGTTCGCGCGCACCGTTTCGCCCGTCTCGTGGACGAAGAATTCCATGCGATCGAGTTCCTGCAGCAGGTCGTTCGGAAACTCGATGTCCGCCTTGTCGATCTCGTCGATGAGCAGCACGCAGCGCTGGGCGTAAGTGAAGGCCTCCCAAAGCTTGCCGGGTCGAATGTAGTTGCGCACCTCCTCGACGCCGGCGATGCCGAGCTGCGAGTCGCGGAGCCGGCTGACGGCATCGTACTCGTAGAGTCCGTGGATCGCGCGGGTGGTCGACTTCACATGCCAGCTGATCAGGGGGGCGCCCAGGCTGGCGGCAAGCTCTTCGGCGAGCAGGGTCTTGCCGGTGCCAGGCTCGCCCTTGATCAGCAGCGGCCGCTGCAGGGTGATGGCGGCGTTGACCGCCTGCTTGAGTTCGGGAGTGGCGATGTAGCTGGGGCTGCCGTCGAAGCGCATGAAGAGGATGCTCGGATAGGGGGTTTGACGCGGGGGCGGGCGACCATTATGCTTCGGCGGCTTGAGGTGTCGCGCGCAAGCGTGGTACCTCCTGCCGCGGAGCCCGGGGTATAGCACAGCTTGGTAGTGCGTCTGCTTTGGGAGCAGAAGGTCGGGGGTTCGAATCCCTCTACCCCGACCAGCCTGGCACGCGTGCGGGGTCAGTCGGGCGAGGCCTTCGGGCGGCGCCGCGGATTCGCCCCTGGTTCTGCCGATTGCATGCGCCTGTAGCTCAATCGGATAGAGCACCGGCCTTCTAAGCCGGCGGTTGCAGGTTCGATTCCTGCCAGGCGCGCCAGCGGCAAAGTTCAATGGTGGATGTAGCTCAGTCGGTTAGAGCACTGGATTGTGATTCCAGATGTCGCGGGTTCGAATCCCGTCTTCCACCCCAGCATCCGGATGCGGCACAATGCGCGTCCTCCGTGGTCCCCCTCCGGGTGGGGCCACGGCTACAGTCCAGGTCGGGCCGTTAGCTCAATTGGTAGAGCAGCGGACTCTTAATCCGTAGGTTCTAGGTTCGAGTCCTAGACGGCCCACCACCTTTCAGCACGCGCGGAAATACCCCGGACCGGATCAGGCGAATGTGGCGGAACTGGTAGACGCGCTGGATTTAGGTTCCAGTGGGGCAGCCCGTGAGAGTTCGAGTCTCTCCTTTCGCACCAGTCCTAAGGGCTTCTATCGTGAGCACGATCGGCGGATGGGCGGTGCCCGGTCGGTACACATACGTTTGAGAGCAGGCGGTTGCGCGCTCCGGGATTACACCCCCGGGGGCAGCTGCCCTTGTCCATTCCAGGAGTCGTCATGCAAGTCTCGGTTGAAAACGTCGGCAAGCTCGGGCGCAAGCTCACCGTCCGCCTTCCCGCGGAAGGCCTGCAGTCGCAGGTTTCCACCCGCCTGCGCGAGCTGGGTCGCACCGTTCGCCTTGCAGGCTTCCGCCCCGGCAAGGTTCCGCCGAAGGTGATCGAGCAGCGCTTCGGCGCGCAGGTTCGCGCGGAGGCGTTGGGCGAGGTCATCCGCAAAGGCTTCAGCGAAGCGGTCGAGCAGCAGAATCTGCGCCCCGCCGTCAGCCCCAACATCGAAGCGACCTCGACCGGCGAGAACGGCGAAGTCGCATTCGTCGCCACGTTTGAAGTGATGCCTGAGATCGGCACGATCGACGTTTCCGGCCTGAAGATCGAGAAGCCGGTCTCAACCGTCGAGGAAGCGGATGTCGATCGCATGATCGAAACCCTTCGCCTGCAGCGCCGCACGTGGACACCGGTCGAGCGCGCGTCCGAAGCGGGAGACATGGTGATGTTCGAATCGAGCGCGACGACGGACGCCGGTCGTGTGCCCGCCGAAGGCGTCGAGCGTTCCGGCACGATCCTGGGCTCCGGCGCGATCCTGCCGGCGCTGGAAGAGAAGCTGATCGGTTTGTCTGCAGGTCAGGACGCCGAGTTCGAACTCGAGTTTCCGTCCGACTACCGTGCCACGGCATTGGCGGGCAAGTCGCCGAAGATGCAGGTGAAAATCGTCCGCGTGTCCGAGCCGAAGATGCCGGACGTCGACGCCGATTTCATTCGCAGTTTCGGGGTGGCCGGGGCTGACGTGGAGAGTTTCAGGCGCGAAGTGCGCGCCAATCTGGAGCGCGAGCTCAAGGGCGCGCTGATGGCGCGACTGAAGAGTCAGGTGGTCGACAAGCTGCTTGCTGCCCATGCCGATCTCGAACTGCCCTCCCGCATGATCGAGTCCGAGGCCCAGGCACTGGCGCGCCAGGCCGAGCAGCAGGCAGCGCAGCAGGGCAACGCTGGCGCCACCGCGGATCCTTCGATGTTCCTCGACAGCGCCAAGCGTCGAGTCGCCGCTGCCGTATTGCTGGGTGAGCTCGCTCGCCAGAACGAGCTGCGTCTTGATATGGCGCGTCTGTCCGAAACCTTGAATCTGATCGCATCGACCTACGAGGATCCGAACGAGGTGGTTGAACTCTATCGTCGCGAACCCCAATTGATGCAGGGTCTGCAGAGCCGCGTGATCGAGGATCAAGTCATCGACTGGATCGCCGATCACGCTGACCTCACCGAACAGAAGCTGGACTTTCAGGACGTGATGCGCCCCATGGCGGCCTGATTGCTTCCCGGCTACTGATCGCAACGGCCGCCGCGCGACTCGCTGGCGGCCGTTTCGTTTTGAGCTACCCTGAATCAGGCCGCCGTACCTCCAACCTCGCATCGAATCCGGCGCACGCAAGTCGCCCACCAAGGACGCAATCTCCATGAGCATCACCAATCTGAACCTGGTGCCGATGGTGGTCGAACAGACCAGCCGCGGCGAGCGCGCGTACGACATCTACAGTCGGCTTCTGAAGGAGCGCGTGATCTTTCTGGTCGGCCCGATCGACGACCACATGGCGAACGTGGTGGTTGCGCAGTTGCTGTTCCTTGAGTCCGAGAACCCGGACAAGGACATCCATCTCTACATCAACAGCCCCGGCGGCGTGGTCACGGCGGGAATGGCCATCTACGACACCATGCAATACATCAAGCCTGACGTCAGCACGATGTGCATCGGTCAGGCGGCGAGCATGGGCGCGCTTCTTCTCGCTTCAGGCAAGGCTGGCAAGCGATACGCTCTTCCGCATTCGCGAGTGATGATCCATCAGCCCCTGGGAGGCTATCAGGGCCAGGCCAGCGACATTGAAATCCATACCCGCGAAATCCTGACGATCCGCGATCGACTCAACAGCATCCTCGCGCACCACACTGGCCAGCCGGTCGAGCAGATCGCGCGGGATACCGATCGCGACAACTTTCTCTCCGCGGTCCAAGCTCGCGATTATGGTCTGATCGACGCTGTGCTTGAGCGCCGCGCGGAGGACACGGTCAAGTCAGGCTGAGCCGGGTGGTCGGCGGTCTGGTGGGCTGTTGCAGGCGTGATTCCTGCAGCGGGGCGTGTCCGAGGCCTGTGCTATCCTCCGGACGAATCGACTGTCGCGGCCGGAAACGTCCGACGCAGCCGATACAGGCTATTGAAATGGCTGCAAATCGGGGCGCAGCGATGGGCGCCACCGGGAGACCATAGGGGTCTCCGCTGCATCTTCACAGGACCATCGGGACGACAGACGAATGAGCGACGAGCGACAGGGCAGGACGGGTGAAGGCGGCAAGATCCTCTACTGCTCCTTCTGCGGAAAGAGTCAGCATGAGGTGCGCAAGCTGATCGCCGGTCCCAGCGTGTTCATCTGCGATGAATGCGTTGAGCTGTGCAACGACATCATTCGCGAGGAGCTCGAAGAGAAGAGCGCCTCGACGCGGAGTCACCTGCCCAAGCCACGCGAAATCATGGATGCGCTCGATCAGTACGTGGTCGGGCAGGCCCGTGCCAAGCGAACGCTGGCGGTGGCCGTCTACAACCACTACAAGCGTGTCGAAAGCCGGTCTCGGAACGATGAGGTCGAGCTTTCGAAGTCGAACATCCTTCTGATCGGCCCGACCGGCTCGGGCAAGACCCTGTTGGCGGAAACGCTGGCTCGTCTGCTCAACGTGCCCTTCACGATCGCTGACGCCACCACGCTGACCGAAGCCGGCTATGTGGGCGAGGACGTCGAGAACATCATCCAGAAGCTTCTGCAGAAGTGCGATTACGACGTCGAGAAGGCGCAGACCGGCATCGTCTACATTGACGAGATCGACAAGATATCTCGCAAGAGCGAGAACCCGTCTATCACTCGCGATGTGTCCGGTGAGGGCGTTCAGCAGGCTTTACTGAAACTGATCGAGGGCACGGTGGCTTCGGTGCCGCCGCAGGGTGGGCGCAAACATCCGCAGCAGGAGTTTCTGCAGGTCGACACGCGCAATATCCTGTTCGTCTGTGGTGGTGCCTTCGCCGGGTTGGAGAAGGTCATCCAGCAGCGCTCCCTGGACAATTCCGGCATCGGCTTCGGCGCCAATGTTCGCAGCAAGGACCAGAAGCCGAACGTAGGCCGCTTGCTTGCGGACGTCGAACCCGAGGATCTGATCAAGTTCGGCTTGATTCCCGAGTTCGTTGGCCGCCTGCCTGTGCTTGCGACGCTTGAGGAGCTGGATGAAGCGGCTCTCGTGCGGATTCTCACCGAGCCCAAGAACGCGATTACCAAGCAGTTCAAGCGTCTGTTCGAGTTGGAAGGCGTAGAGCTCGAGTTCCGCCCCGATGCGCTGACCGCCGTGGCGCGCAAGGCCTTGGCGCGCAAGACGGGCGCGCGTGGTCTGCGCACCATTCTCGAACAGGTGTTGCTCGACACCATGTTCGAGTTGCCTTCGATGGAGAACGTGTCGAAGGTGGTCGTGGACGAAAGC
>JBIJCA010000429.1:0-2901 GCA_044344935.1 Aquimonas sp.
CGTTTGCACGCGGGCCTGCTCTTGCACGGACACCTGCCCACGAAGGGCTCAGGCTGGAGCGTGGCATCCGCAGCGCGGACGCCTCACGCCTTACATGGCGTCCTTGAACGCCTTGCCGGCCTTGAACACCGGGGCCTTGCTGGCCTTCAGCTTGATGGTTTCGCCGGTGCGAGGGTTGCGCGCCTCACGTGCAGCGCGCTTGCGCACGGAGAAGGTGCCAAAGCCCACCAGAGTCACGGTGTCGCCCTTCTTCAGCGCCTTGGTGATGGTGGAGGTGAACGCATCGACCACGGCCGCAGCCTGGGTCTTGGTCAGTTCGGCATGGTCGGCGATGGCAGCGACAAGCTCAGCCTTGTTCATCGGAAACTTCCTTGCATAGGGGGGGCGTAACGCCCGTCAGGGGGAGATGGGAAGGCGAAGCGCCTTCCACGTTGCGAAGGCTGCTTCGGATGCGCGCACAAGTCAACGGTTTTTCGCCGGGAAGCCGCATTGCTTAAGGGTTTGCGGATGCAGCATTGCCGCTGCGGGCAGCACCGGGCTGTCGACGCGGCCTTCGGTGGGGGCGAAACACGTGGGCCAACGCGCCCGACGAATCAAGCGCTTAGCATCAGCCAGGCTGCGGTAAGGGTTGCGCTGCGCAGATCCACTCGCAAGCAGGAGTGCCTGCGAGGCGCCCGGAGCGGGGATCGGCGGCGGCGGCTCACTGGGCCGCAGACAGAGCCCATCGCCACCGCGACCCCCATCTTCGCGGTCCTCGGCAAGGCGGAGCGTCACCTTCCAGATCGAACAAGGCGCTCCAAGAAAGCGCACCGTTCGGGCATCCTGAGGCTCCCGACCACGCGAGATCCCCCAATGCCTCAACTACCGAGCGGCCGCCATGTGGGCCTCAGCCAGGACCGCCTGTACGACTGGGCCGAGCAGGCAGGCTTCACCGCGCTCGCCGAACTGGTCAGCCTCAGCGCGGATGCCGACGATCTGCATCCGCTGATCGACCTGATCGAGTACGAGGAGGGCCATGCGGCGCCGGATATGGACAATCCTGACCGCGGCGAGCCCTACATCAGCGAAGTGCGCATTGCGGATCTCGATACCACCGAGTGCCCGTGGCCGAAGGCCGACCAGCAAGCCCTGCTTGCTTGGCTGCAAAGCGAACGGACGCGCGCCTGGCTGCGGGAAACTCTGGATGAGCTGCGCGAAATGCTGGCGTCGAAGCCGGCGCCTTCGGGATCGCGCGGATCCCTCGACGGGTAGTCCGGAACAGGTTTGGGACACCGAGCACCTGAAGACACGCAATGCCGACAGGCGCGCGGCGGAGGACGGTGGGCCCACCAGGATTCGAACCTGGAACCAAGGGATTATGAGTCCCCTGCTCTAACCGTTGAGCTATAGGCCCTGCTTCCGCTCGTACCTCCAACTCCACAAACACAAAGGGCCCGCTTTCGCGGACCCTTTGAATGGCTGGGGGACTAGGATTCGAACCTAGATAGGCAGAGTCAGAGTCTGCAGTCCTACCGTTAGACGATCCCCCAAGAACCGGATCGGCACCCGCCACGCGAAGCGGCAAGTATAAAGCGTGATCAGCGCTTGGAGAACTGGGTCGCGCGGCGGGCCTTGTGCAGGCCGACCTTCTTGCGCTCGACTTCGCGCGCATCGCGGGTCATGAAACCGGCGCGGCGCAGCTGGGTCTTCAGGGTCTCGTCGTACTCGACCAGCGCGCGGGCGATGCCGAGGCGGATGGCGCCGGCCTGACCGGTGGTGCCACCGCCGGCGACGGTAACCTTGATGTCGAACTTCTCGGCCATCTCGGTCAGCACGAGCGGCTGACGGACGATCATGCGGGCCGTCTCGCGACCGAAGAACTGGTCGAGCGGCTTGTCATTGACGACGATCGCGCCGCTGCCGCTGCGCAGGAACACGCGGGCGGTGGAGGATTTGCGACGGCCGGTGCCGTAATTCTGGTTGAGCGCCATGGGGTCTATCCGTCCTGTCTCAGATGTCCAGCGCCTGAGGCTGCTGGGCGGTATGCGGGTGTTCGGCACCCTTGTAGACCTTGAGCTTGCGGTACATTGCACGGCCCAGCGGGTTCTTGGGCAGCATGCCCTTGACGCCGATCTCGATGGCACGCTCCGGATGACGATCCAGCGCCTGACCCAAGGTCTCGGACTTCAGGTTGCCGATGTAGCCGGTGAACCGGTGGTACATCTTGTCCTGCAGCTTGTTGCCGGTGACGTGGATCTTCTCGGCGTTGATGACGACGATGTAATCGCCGGTATCGACGTGCGGGGTGAATACCGGCTTGTGCTTGCCGCGCAGGCGAAGCGCAATCTCGGAACAGAGGCGGCCCAGCGTCTTGCCGCTGGCGTCGACCAGATACCAGTCGCGCTTGACGGTCTCCGGCTTGGCGCTGAAGGTCTTCATGACAGCTCCCAAAGGGAAAGCGAGGACGAAAGACCGCGAAGCATAGCGGCCTTGATCGAGGGGCGCAAGCCTGCGCGCCTCGGAGTGATCTGCCTGGGGCGTTGCCCGGCGAAGCCGCGTATTCTGACTACAAATGTCCGATCACGCCAGCCCCCCCTCCACACAGGCGGCCGAGCAACTGCTCGCGCTGGCCGACGCCTGCGTTCTCTGTGGGCTGTGCCTGCCGCACTGCCCGACCTATCAGCTGGACCGTCGCGAGTCCGAGTCGCCGCGCGGACGGGTGATGCTGGCGCAGACGCTGGCGCGCACACCGCTCGCAATTGAGGAAAGCAGTGTGCGCGCGCTGGAGCATTGCCTGGGGTGCGGACGCTGTGAGCAGGTATGCCCGGCGAAGGTCAAGTTCGGTGAGCTGATGCGGAGTTCGCGCCGGCTGCTGCCCCGACGGACATCGAACCCGGCCATCCGCGCCTTGCTGTGGGCCAG
>JBIJCA010000430.1:0-2882 GCA_044344935.1 Aquimonas sp.
CAGGCGGGCGTCGGCTGCCACCGGCAGCCGACAAACGCCCACCTTTGCTTCCCACAAGGGGAGAGGGGAGACAAGCGGCTCCACTTCGCGGTGATCGCACGTCTTCAGGTCGATGCTCGAACCGATCTTCCAGCTCAGTGGAACTTGAGTTCGCCCACGAACTCCAGGCCGAACTCGCTGACTTCGACGCTGTACAGCGCGCGATCAAGGCTCTGACCATGGTGGCGGATGGGCGCCAGCATTGGCTCGGTGTCCGGCTGGCCCTCAAGGACCTGCTCCATCACCGACTGATAGAAGGCGCCGCTGTAAGCGAGCTGCAGCAGGGTGGGCGCGCTGGGTACCGACGCCAGCCGATCAGGCAGTGCGGCGACCACGCGGTCGCCCACCGCCAAGCCCAGCGACTGAGCGCCCGCTGCGATGTACGTCGTGGCCTCGCGAGGCAGGCCCGAGGGCAGCTCGATCGCACGTGGCGGCTCGCCCGGCTGGAGGTCGGCCGGAAAGTCTGGATTGTGGCGGGTCATGTCGGCCAGCAGGGCCGTCAGGTCCGGCGTGTAGCCCTGCAGGCTGGCCTGCAGTTCGAACGTCTGGTCACCGACCGGCCAGCGCACGTGGTCGATCTGCGCATGCAGGCTCGGCAGGTGCTGAGCCAGCCAGGCGGCCACCGGGTTGTTGAGCGCGCTGCTGAGCTCGGCCAGCTTCAGTGCCGAGAGCAAGCCGCCGGTGCACTCACCGTTGAATGCACCGCTCCAGGAGTTGATCAAGGCGATCAGCCGATCGCTGCGCAAGCTCAGCGCGAGGCGCGCGCCGGCGGCATCGGCATCCGCGCTGGCGATCAGCGGCGCCTGCAGGCCTGCGAGCTTCTTGACCAGGGCGGGCTTGGCCTCCAGCAGATAGCGCAGCCGATAGCCGCGTTCGTCGAGCGCGGCATAGCCGGCCGCCATGCGCGGCCAGCTCTGGATCAGATCCTGCGCCTGCGACTCGCAGGCCGGTGAAACCTGCTCAGGCAGGGCCCAACCGAGCTCGCGCATCAGTGCCGCCTCCGGGCCTTCAGCTGCGCCGCTGATCAGGGCCCACAGACGCGCCGAGTCGAGGTACCCAGAGCCCTGCGGCAGCAGGCCAAGACGCGCATTCAGCGCCTGCAGGCTGCCAGCGTCGAGCACCGAATCGGCCGGTGGATCGAGGCCCAACACGGCGCGCAACACCGTGGCGGTCGCGCTGCGCGGCAGCAGGCTCAGCACCAGCTGGCCGTCGTGCAGCGCCAGCAGTAGGCCGCCTTCCGAGGTGTCCGGCCCCAGCAGCCAGTAGGTCTGGCCGTCAATATCGGCTGTCTGCACCTGCACCGCCGCGCTTCGGGTGAAGCGCAGGAAGGCTTCGCGGAAACGCTCGGCATCGGCGAGTTCGACCCGCGCCACCGGCAGCAGGCCCAGCCCGAACAGCGCTGCACGCGGCTGTCGCGACAAGCCCCAGCGCTCCATCAGTTCGCCGAGGCCGCGGTTTTCGACTTCCGCATTGATCGCTTTCAACAGGGCGCGCTGCTGCTTGTTGTCGGCGCCAGTATCGGCGGCGGCCCCCAGCCACTCGCGCAGCATCGGTGCGTACATCCGCGGGAGCGCGTCATCGCGGGCTATCCAGGCATCAGAGATCGCAGCCGAGGGCGGATCGATGGCGCCAAACACGTAGGGCGTATCGGCCGGGGCATAGGCCAGCGGCGGCCGAGCCGACGCAGCGCTGCCAAGCACGGCGGCCAAAATCAGGGCGATCGAACACGAACGGCGGAAAAGTCGAGTGGGCATGGACAGTGCACATTCGCAACAAAGGGGCGACAGGATAGCAGCGCTCAATGCATCGCCTTGAGCCCTCGATGGCGAGCCGACAGCCTGCTGCGCCTACAGTGCGATGCGCAGCCGCTGCCTCCGCTTACCGCGCGCTCGGGACGGGCCGATCCGCAGTCAGGCGCACCGCGAGGAGGCTTCATCGGTGGCAAAGTCGCGCCGGGTCGCCGCCACCGGAAGAACCCGCGCAAGGGGCGACAAAGCTAGCCTTGACCTCGCAGGTGCTTGACCCCGCAGCTTGCATTGAGCCGCGCCATCAAGGCATGGGCTCGACCAGGTGACGCCGGTTCTCTGCCGGTGGGAAGGGCTCAGGCCAGTACTCGACAAGCCTGGTGATCCTGCCCGCCTGCACGGTGAAGAAAGAGATGGGCTCTGCGGATTGCGTGCCGTCGGTGAGGCTGACCTGGGTGACAACCGACTCGCCGCTGGCGACAAGGCGGTTGATCTGGAAGTGCCAGCGCGCGTTCGTCGGGTACTCCGCGTTCATCTGGCAGAAGCGCTCCGGCCCGCGAATGCATTCCCTGGACTGTGGCCATTCGACGATCAACTCGGGCGACAGCAAGGGCTTGGCCGAATAAAAGTCATTGGTCGCCATCAAGCGCCAGAACTCGCGAACCACGGACTCTGCGGATTGCTCTGACATGGCTGTGAGATGGCCTGTGCTGCGTAGCGCGATGTTCAGCGGCGCGCGGCCGCGATGTTGACTTGAAAACTTCGACTTCCCCGACGCCAGCTGCTACTGCCGACGCCGGCGGGCGGATCGTCGAGCGAGATCAACGGAGTCGAGCGGCCTTTGCGTCTGCGTTCGAAAGTCGGCCTCCGCTGTGTATCGTGCTGGAGGCCCTTGGGTGGCTTCGCGTCGAAGTGATCAGCCATCAAGTGATCGGTCTAAAGTCTAGACTTGAGCCGCGATCCCCATAATCTCCGCGCCGTTCAATGAATTTGCTCCGTGGCCTCTGTTTTGGCATTGACTGACCACTTCATTACTCGGCAGTCGGACGCTCAGCCTCACTCTCTGCCCTCGGCTCTGTTTCTGGTGTTGTCGATTCG
>JBIJCA010000144.1:0-10973 GCA_044344935.1 Aquimonas sp.
CAGTCGGCCGTCCTGCATGCGCAGCAGGCGATCGGCCTGGCCCATCACCTCGGCCGCATGGGTCACCAGCAGCAGGCTGGCGCCGGCCTCGCGACAGGCACCGATCAACAGCCGCATCACTGCCGCTGCGCTCTCGGCATCGAGGCTGCCGGTGGGCTCGTCGGCCAGCAGCACCGAGGGCCCATGCACCAGCGCGCGCGCCACCGCCACCCGCTGCTGCTGGCCGCCCGAGAGCTCATCGGGAAAGCGTTTCGCCAGCTCACCGAGCCCCAACTGATCGAGCAGCGCCTGCGCGCGCCGCGTGGCCTCGCTGCCGCCGATGCCGATCAGCTCCAGCGGCAGGCAGAGGTTGTCCAACGCGCACAGGCTGGGCACCAGGTTCCAGCTCTGGAACACCAGCCCCAGATGCCGCCGCCGGAAGCGCGTGCGCGCGGCTTCATCCAGCGTATCCAGCCGCGTGTCATCGAAGCGGATCTCACCGCCATCGGAGCGATCGATGCCCGCTACCAGATGCAGCAGGGTCGACTTGCCCGCGCCGCTGCGCCCGACCAGGGCCACGCACTCGCCGGCCGCGAGATCGAAATCCAGCCCATCAAGGACGGACGTTTCGCCGAAACGGCGGGACAGGTGGCGGACGGTGAGGTGCATGGGCGGCAGTGTGGCGGACGGGGAGCGAGGACGCAGTGCAGAAAGAGGAGCAACCGCGCCGCGACGTTGGGCCGCGCTGCGCTTGGCCCAACCTACATGGATGCCAACGCGCACCCTCGCGCTCGATCTCCCCTCAATCCAAACCAATTCGAGACCGGCGCGCGGGGCGTTTGGGAATGCCGGCCTTGGTAGGTTGGGGTAAGCCGCAGGCGCACCCCAACGTCGCCGCCTTCAATCTCGCGTCAGAGTTTGGAAAGGCCGGAAGAGCCTACGGGGTCGGCTTCACCGCTCCGTCGCGCGTGGCACTGCGGGCGCCCCCGAGCGCTGACGGTATCGGCGTCGCGGCGAGCGCGCAGGCCGCGACGTTGGGCCGCGCTGCGCTTGGCCCAACCTACATGAATTCCAACGCGCGCCCTCGCGCTCGATCTCCCCTCGATCCAACCCGATTCGAGACCGGCGCACGGGGCGTTTGGGAGTGCCGGCGTTGGTAGGTTGGGGTAAGCCGCAGGCGCACCCCAACGTCGCCGCCTTCAAGCGTGCCCGGACTGCGCGCCAGCGCCGAAGCCGCTTCGGGCCTCTGTGACACGAATGGGAGTGCTACGCGCCCACCTTCTTGCACTCGGAACGCGTTCACCGAGGGTCTGGGCAAGGCCCTGCGTCTACGATGACCTGCTATCGTCTCGGGCCCTTCTTTTCGTCTTCACTGCCCTTGGCCTGAGCCGCGCAATGACCCCCGAAGCCCTCGCCCGCCAACGGATCGATGCCAAGCTGCTGGCGGCCGGCTGGGTGGTGCAGGACATGAAGCGGCTGGACGTGTCCGCTGGGCCCGGCGTGGCGGTGCGGGACGCTCCGACAGCGGGCCGGCCGACTACGTGCTCTTCGTGAACCGCGAACCCGTCGGCGTGATCGAGGCCAAGCGCGATGACGCAGGCGCCAGCCTCACCGTCACGGAAGCGCAGACCGAGCGCTATGCCAATGCCACGCTGAAGTGGCGCAAGAACAGCCGCCCGCTGCCCTTTCTGTTCGAAGCCACCGGCGAGATCGTGCGCTTCACCGACGGCCGTGACCCGGCACCACGCTCGCGCGAGGTGTTCCACTTCTTCCGCCCCGAGCAGCTGCACGACTGGACGCGTCAGCCCGATACGCTGCGTCATCGCCTCCGCCAAGCCCTGCCCGCACTGCCGGAGCGCGACCTGCGCGACTGCCAGATCAGCGCCGTCACCGGCCTGGAAAAGTCGCTCGCATCGAACAAGCCCCGCGCCCTGGTGCACATGGCCACCGGCGCCGGCAAGACCTTCACTGCGATCACCGCGGTCTACCGCCTGCTCAAGTTCGGCGGCGCCAAGCGGGTTCTGTTCCTGGTCGATACGCGCAACCTCGGCAAGCAGGCGCATCAGGAGTTCATGGCCTACACGCCGCCCGACGACGCCCGCAAGTTCACCGAGCTGTACACCGTGCAGCGGCTTGCCTCATCCACCATCGATCAGGGCGCGCAGGTCTGCATCAGCACCATCCAGCGCATGTACTCGATCCTCTCCGGCGAGCCGATCGACGAATCCGCGGAAGATCTCTCGCTCAACGAAGTGCAGCAGACGGCGAAGCAGGAGAAGTTCGTCCGCTACAACCCGGCCGTGCCGGTGGAGAGCTTCGACTTCATCGTCATCGACGAGTGCCACCGCAGCATCTACAACCTGTGGAAGCAGGTGCTGGACTACTTTGATGCCTTTCTGATCGGCCTGACCGCCACCCCCGACAAGCGCACCTTCGGCTTCTTCAACGAGAACATCGTCGCCGAGTACACCTACGAGCAATCCGTGGCCGACGGCGTCAACGTCGGCTACGACGTCTACACCATCGAAACCGAGATCACCGAGAAGGGCGCCGAGCTCAAGGCCAAGCAGTGGGTGGACCACCGCGACCGCGAAACCCGCAAGAAGCGCTGGGATGAAACCGAGGAGGACACCGCCTACACCGGCAAGGAGCTGGACCGCTCGGTGGTCAACCTGAGCCAGATCCGCCAGGTCATCCAGGCCATGAAGACGGCCGTGGAAACGCAGATCTTCCCGACCCGCAAAGAGGTTCCGAAAACCCTGATCTTTGCCAAGACCGACAGCCACGCCGACGACATCATCCAGATCGTTCGCGAGGTCTACGGCCAGGGCAATGCGTTCTGCAAGAAGGTCACCTACCGTAGCGATGAAGACGCCGACAGCATCCTCAGCAGCTTCCGCAATGACTACCACCCGCGCATCGCCGTCACCGTCGACATGATCGCCACCGGCACCGATGTGAAGCCGCTCGAAGTGCTGCTGTTCATGCGTGACGTGCGCTCGAAGGGCTACTACGAGCAGATGAAAGGCCGCGGCGTGCGCAGCCTCGACGGCGACAGCCTGAAGCGCGTCAGCAACTCGGCCGACGGCGCCAAAGCCCGCTTCGTACTGATCGACGCCGTGGGCGTGGAGAAATCGCTGAAGACCGAAAGCCGCCCGCTGGAGAAGAAGCCCGGCGTGGCGCTGAAGGACCTGCTGCAGGGCGTGGCGCTGGGCCATCGCGACGACGACACCGTGCTGTCGCTGGCCAACCGCCTGGTGCGGCTGGCCAAGCAGCTGGACCCGAAAGCGCAGGCGCGCATCGCCAAGGCCAGCGGCGGCATTCCAGTGGCCGAGCTGGGCAAGGGCCTGATCGCCGCGCTGAACCCCGATGCCATCGTGCAGGCCGCACTGGCCGAAGCGCGCGTACAGGGCTTCACCCGCAGCGAAGACACCCTACTGCCCGAAGAGGTCGCAGCCGCCCGCGCCACCCGCGTGGCCGCCGCCTGTGCGCCTTTCGATACACCCGAGCTGCGCGATGAAATCGAAGGCGCCCGCCGCGAGCGCGAACAGCTGATCGACCACATCAACCTCGATCAGGTGACCTTCTCGGGCTTCAGCGCGCAGGCCGAGGCGCAGGCCCAGGCGCTGATCCAGACCTTTGCCGACTACATCCGGCAGCACAAGGACGAGATCGCCGCGCTGAGCTACTTCTACCAGCAGCCCTACCAGCGCCGCGCGCTCACCTTCGACATGATCGAAGACCTGCACGAGCGCCTGGCCAAACCGCCGCTGATGCTCACCACCGAGCGCCTGTGGAGCGCCTACGCCCGCGTGCAGGCCAGCCAGGTCAAGGGCGCCGACCGCAAGCGCCAGCTCACCGATCTGGTCTCACTGCTGCGCTTCGCGCTGGGCCTGGACAGCGAACTCAAACCCTTCGCCGACGAAGTAGACAAGCGCTTCCAGGCCTGGATCTTCCGCCACAACGCCCAGCGCGGCAGCGCGTTTACCCCCGAACAAACCGAGTGGCTGCGCCTGATGAAGGACCATATCGCCAGCAGCTGCAGCATCAGTCGCGAGGACTTCGACTATGCCGCGCTGGCGGACAAGGGCGGGCTGCAGAAGGCGTGGGGGCTGTTTGGCAAGGAGCTGGATGGGCTGATGGATGAGATGAATGTGGAGTTGGTGGCGTGAGTGAGCAATTGCCGGATGGATGGGCTCCTGCGTCCATAGCCGATCTTGTCGTTGATATCGAAGCCGGCAAGAGCTTCAAGTGTGATGAGCGACCTCCAACCCCCGAAGAGATCGGGGTGATCAAGGTCAGTGCAGTGACTTGGGGCGAGTACCGCGAGCAGGAGAGCAAGACCTGCACTGACTCAGAGCGCGTGAACCCATCGCTCTTCGTTCAGCCCGGAGACTTTCTGTTCTCACGCGCGAATACCATCCAACTCGTTGGCGCATGCGTCATCGTGGGTGCTACTCGCCAGCGCATCATGCTCAGCGACAAAATCCTGCGGCTCCACTTCGCTCACGAGGAACACAAGCCTTGGGCGATGCATTTTCTTCGCAGCAATGAGGGTCGCAAGCAGATAGAGGCTCTGGCGTCGGGCAATCAGGAGTCGATGCGCAACATCGGCCAAGCTCGAATCGGCGAGATCTGCTTGCCACTGCCGCCCTTCGCCGAACAGGCTCGCATCATCGCCAAGCTCGAAGAACTGCTCTCCGACCTCGATGCCGGCGTGGCCGAGCTGAAAGCCGCGCAGAAGAAGCTCGCGCAGTACCGCCAGTCGCTGCTGAAAGCCGCCGTCGAAGGCGCGCTCACCGCCGACTGGCGCGCGCACAACCCGCCCACCGAAACCGGCGCCCAGCTGCTGCAACGCATCCTCAGCGAACGCCGCGCGCGCTGGGAAGCCAAACAGCTCGCCAAGTTCAAGGAGCAAGGCAAAACCCCGCCCAAGGACTGGCAGAAGAAGTACCCCGAGCCCGTGCAACCCGACACCACCGGCTTGCCGGAGCTGCCGGAGGGATGGGTGTGGGCGAGCGCGTCAATGGTCGGTGACATTCTGCTCGGACGGCAGAGGGCCCCTCAGTTCCTCACCGGTCGGTACTCGAGGAAGTACCTGCGCGTCGCAAACATCAGAAGCGACTGGATCGACTTCAGTGACCTCGCGATGATGGATTTCGATGAGACGCACTTCGAGAAGTACAGAGTTCAGGCGGGTGACATTCTTGTCAGCGAGGGTCAAAGTCCGGACCTCGTCGGACAGAGCGCGATCTTCGAAGAGTTCGCGGAGGATCTCTGCTTCCAGAAGACCCTTCATCGATTCCGCGCAGATCCTTTCGTTACATCCCACCGCTTTGCTCAGCTCGTCTTTCGAGCAAACGTCGCGAGCGGAGTCTTCAAGAGGCTTGCGTCGATCACAACGAACATCGCGCATCTGACGCTTGAGAAGTTCAGCGCGTCACCGTTCCCGCTACCACCGCTCGGGGAACAGAACGCCATAGTCGAGCGTGCGGACGAGCTGTTTTCCGGCACCAAGGCAGTGGACACACAGGTTCGAGATGGCCTCAGGATTGCTGCAGCCCAACGCCAAAACATCCTGCGCGCCGCCTTCGCCGGCCAGCTGGTGCCGCAGGACCCGAACGACGAACCCGCCAGCGTGCTGCTGGAACGCATTCGTGCCGGGCGACAGAATGCCCAGGCGCACGGCAGACGGAAGAGCGCTGTCGTCCGGCACTCCAAGGAAGAAATATGCTGACCCGACTCGAAATCGATGGCTTCAAGACCTTTGAGGAGCAGATCATCGATCTGACGCCTTTCACTGCGATCGTCGGCAGCAACGCAGCGGGCAAGAGCAATCTGTTCGATGTGGTTCAACTGCTGTCCAACCTCGCCACCCGAGATGTGACTGAGGCGGTCAAGGACATGCGGGGCGAACCCTTGGAGCTGTTCCGCCAGACGCCCTCAGGACGTGCGCGGCAGATCCGGCTGGCGGCTGAAGTGCTGGTGGATCCGATGGTGCGCGATCCCTGGGGTAGCGAGGTGAAACTCACCCACACCCGGATGCGCTATGAGGTGACGCTGGAGCGACGTGAAACCCGGCCCGGCATCGAACGAATACAGGTCGCCCATGAGGCCGTGCTTCCTATCCTCAGGAAGGATGATCCATGGGCGACTGCAATGCGTCCCTCCAGCGCGTTTCGTAAGGCGCATCTCCGTTACGCGCGCAGCAAACCTTGGCTGACGACCGAGATGCGGCCGGAAGGCCAGACGTTTAACATCCATCAGGATGGCAAGCAGGGCCGCAATCGCCCTGCGAGTGCTGCCGAGGCCACGGTGCTTTACAGCATCACCAACGCCGAGTTTCCTCACCTGTTTGCTCTGCGGGAAGAAATGCGGCACTGGCGCCTGCTGCAGCTCGACCCGGCCTTGCTTCGCAAGCCGGTGCCCGCCACGGCGTCGGATGTTCTGAATGCCGACGGCTCCAATCTGGCCGCTGTCCTGGCGCAGCTCAAGGCGGAAACACGGTCCGACGCTCGTCCCAATGGCGTGCTGAGTGACATCGCTGCAGAACTGAACAACCTGATTCCCGGCGTGAGTCGACTGCATGCTGAACTGCACGATGCGAGCCGCGAGTACCGCATCGAACTCACCATGCGCGACGGTCTGCCCTTCACCTCTCGAGTCATTTCAGATGGCACCTTGCGGGTGCTGGCCTTGCTGACGCTGCTGCACGATCCGCGGCATCGGGGCCTGATCTGCTTTGAGGAGCCAGAGAACGGCGTGCATCCGGCAAGGGTCAGGCTGCTGGTTCAACGCTTGCGCGATATGGTTAGCAATCCTGGCGCGTTCACCGAGGACGATGAGGGCGCGCCCCTGAGCCAGTTGCTCCTGAACAGCCACTCCCCCGTCGTGCTGTCCGCGCTTCTGGATAAGGATCGGCATCCCGTTGAGGGTGCAATTCTCTTCGCCGATACCGCGTCCGTCAGCGATCCAGAGCGGAAGGAAATCAGGCGCAAGACACGCTTGCGTCCCGTGACGCCTCGCGCGCAGGCGGAGCTGTTCCAGCTCGGCGGGTCTCAACAGGCCTACGTGTCAGACCTAGAGGTCAGGACTGTGCTCGAGACAGCCAGCGCGGAGGCTTGACCATGCGCTATCTCGGACTCGCTCTGTACGCCGAGGGTTCTACTGACTATCACTTCCTGCGACCGCTGCTGCAGCGGCTGTGCGCAGAGCTTTGCGCAAGCGAAGCCCTCACACTTGTAGAAGTCAGCGAAGTTCTGGCGCTGAATCACCCATCGGAAGCCAATGAAGAGGCGCGCGAGCAGCGCGTTCTCGCTGCGGCGAAGGAAGCGCAAGGCTCATGGCAGATCCTGTTTGTGCATGCCGATGGCGCCAGTGATCCGATGCGCGCTCGGGATGAGCAGGTAGAGCCCAGCCTTGGACTCTTGCGAGACGCCTTTGAGAGCGAGGGGATCGGTGTGGCGGTCGTGCCCGTTCGAGAAACCGAAGCCTGGGCGATAGCCGATGGTGACGCCATACGCTCTGCCTTTGGCACGAACCTGAACGATGGTCAGTTGGGTCTGCCGTCGCGACGTGCAGTGGAGACGGCTGCAGACCCTAAAGCGGTCCTGCGGGCCGCCTTCCTTGCCACCAAGCCCTCAGGGCGGCGCCGGAAGCAGGGCGCCTCTCCCTACCTCAACACTCTGGGCGAAGAGGTATCGCTCGATCAGCTCCGCGAACTCGGAGCTTTCAAGAGGCTGACGGATGAGTTGAGAGCGGCACTCAAGCAGCTTCAGATTCTTGGCTGAGAACCTGTACATACCTAGGCGCCTTGAAGCTGGACCCAGAGGTTGACACGGAGTCAGTACCCGCGGGGGCGCCGTTGTTTCCTGAACGACAGTTCGAGGATGTCATCCAATGAAGGCTGGCGACTGCTTGGCGACCTCTCTTGCGCTCTGGCTGCCCTACGCGGACGTTGTGAAGGAACGACAAGGCGCCGTTCTTGACGGCCAATTGCTCGGCGCAGGCATCGGGCACAAGAAGACAACAACAAACTCATGAGAAACAACAACGTGGGCGCGCAGCTTTTGTTTGATGGGTACTTGATGGAGGGCGGGCATTGAACACTACCTCCCTCGTCCAGAAAGTCTGGAATTTCTGCCACACCCTGCGCGACGACGGGGTGGGCTATGGCGACTATCTGGAGCAGCTCACCTACCTGCTGTTCCTGAAGCTGGCACACGAGTACGCGCAGGAACCCTACAACCGCTACACGCATATCCCGATGGGCCACGACTGGCCCAGCCTGACCTCGAAAGTCGGCGAGCCGCTGGAGCGGCACTACGTCAGGACGCTCAACCAGCTGGGCAAGGAAGACGGGATGCTGGGCGCGATCTTCTTCAAGGCGCAGAACAAGATTCAGGACCCGGCGAAGCTTTCGCGCCTGGTGCAGCTGATCGATGCGGAGAGCTGGATCAGCCTGGATGCCGACACCAAGGGCGATCTGTACGAGGGCCTGCTGCAGAAGAACGCCGAAGACACCAAGAGCGGCGCGGGCCAGTACTTCACGCCGCGCGCGCTGATCGAGGCGATGGTGGCCTGCGTGCGGCCTGAGCCGATGAAGACAATTGCCGACCCGGCCTGCGGCACCGGCGGGTTCTTTCTGGGGGCCTACAGCTGGCTGACCCGCCCGGGCGCGCAGCTGGACAAGCGGCAGAAAGAATTTCTGCGCGACAAGACCTTCCATGGCAACGAGATCGTGGCCAGCACGCGCCGCATGTGCCTGATGAACCTGTTCCTGCACAACATCGGCGAGCTGGACGGCGAGCCCTCGGTCGAGCGTGCGGATGCGCTGATCAGCGAGCCCAAGCGCAAGGTGGACTACGTGTTGGCCAACCCGCCCTTCGGCAAGAAGAGCAGCATGACCATCACCAATGCCGAGGGCGAGGAAGACAAAGAGGCGCTCACCTACGAGCGGCAGGACTTCTGGGAAACCACCTCGAACAAGCAGCTCAACTTCCTGCAGCACATCGTCAGCATGTTGAAGGTGGGCGGCAAGGCGGCGGTGGTTCTGCCGGACAACGTTCTTTTCGAAGGCGGCGCCGGCGAGAAGATCCGCCGCAAGCTGCTGGAGACCTGCGATGTGCACACGATCCTGCGCCTGCCCACCGGCATCTTCTATGCGCAGGGTGTAAAGGCGAACGTGGTGTTCTTCGACGCCAAGCCCAAGGACGGCCAGATCCACACCAAGGGGATCTGGTTCTACGACCTGCGTACCAACAAGCACTTCACCCTGAAGACGCGCACGCTCAAGCTCGACGACCTGCAGGAATTCATCAGCTGCTACCACCCCGAGAACCGCCACGAGCGCGTCGCCAGCGAGCGCTTCCGGTTCTTCAGCTACGACGAACTGATGGCGCGCGACAAGGCCAGCCTGGACATCTTCTGGCTCAAGGACGACAGCCTCGACAACCTCGACGACCTGCCGCCGCCGGATGTTCTGCAGCAGGAGATCATCGAGCACCTGGAAGCGGCGCTGGCGGCCTTCCGGGATGTGGCGGCGTCGCTGCCACGAAGCTGAGTGCTTCGACCTGTTCCTTGCCTTCGGGCGCGTACCCGCTTAGCCGCGCACTGTCCGCGCGACACCCACCTCATCGAACTCAGAGTCCGCCATGAGCAAACCCCTGTCCCGCTCGCATCAGCTCATCGCCGCGATGCATGAGGCGGCTTTGAAGGCCTTGGCTGCGGCACCTGGCGGCCAGCTCAAGCAGGGCGAGCTGCTTGCTGCGATCGAGACGGCTGTGCCGCTGGATGATTGGGCGCGTGAGGTGTACGAAAGCACCGGCAACACGCGCTGGCGCTCGATCTTTGCCTTTTCTTCGGTGGGCATGTCGAAGGCGGGCTATGTCACCAAGCAGCGCGGCACGTGGACCTTGACGGCGGAGGGACGGGCCGTGCTGGCGAAGGCGTTCGAACCCCGCGCCTACCTGGCCGAGGTCAATCGACGCTATGAAGAATGGAAGGCGCAGCAGATTGCAACAGCGCCACAGCCGAACGCGAAGGTGCCGCATGACGACACCGAAGAAGCGCTGGATGAAGCGCCCGACGAGCGGATTGCGCGCACGCTGAAGAGCGCGCATCAGGATCTGGCGGCCGAGTTGGTCGACACGATCAAGAGCTGCGATCCCGAGTTCTTCGAGAAGCTGGTGGTGCAACTGCTTCTGAAGATGGGCTACGGCGGCAGCCGGCAAGAGGCCGGGCGCGCGGTGGGTCGTTCGGGCGACGGTGGGATCGACGGCATCATCAATGAAGACCGGCTCGGCCTCGATGCGATCTATCTGCAGGCGAAGCGGTGGCAGGGGCCGGTAGGTGAAGGGCCGATTCGCGACTTCAAGGGCGCACTGGATGCCAAAGGCGCGCACAAGGGCGTGTTCATCACGACCAGCTACTTCACGCCCTCGGCGATTGAAGCGGCGCGTACCAGTCGCTCCTACCGCATCGTCCTCATCGATGGCGCCCGCCTCGCCGAGCTGATGATCGAGCACGACCTGGGCGTATCTGTGGCGGCGACGTACCAGCTCAAGCGACTGGATTCGGATTTCTTTCTGGAGGACTAGGCAGGGCGAGCGCCGCGACGTTGGGCCGCGCTGCGCTTGGCCCAACCAAGGTGAATTCCAACGCGCGCCCTCGCGCTTGGCCCAAGCAAGGTGGATTCGAACGCGCACCCTTACGCTCGATCTCCCCTCAATCCAAACCAATTCGAGACCAGCGCGCGGGGCGTTTGGGAATGCCGGCATCGGTAGGTTGGGGTAAGCCGAAGGCGCACCCCAACGTCGCCGACTTCAATCTCTCGCAAGCGTATCGATCGACCCGAAGGAGGCTGCGCAACCACCTCGGCGCCCCGTCGCGCGCGGCGCTGTGGTCGAGTCGAAGCACTGGCGGAATCCACGTTACGGCGAACGCGCACGCTGCGACGTTGGGCCGCCCTGCGCTTGGCCCAACCTACAAGAATT
>JBIJCA010000431.1:0-2871 GCA_044344935.1 Aquimonas sp.
CCTTTTGCTGCCGCGTCGCCTGATCGCGGCGTCTACCGTGATGACTTCAGTGCTGGTGGTGCTGGTGTCGGGCCTGGGTCTGTATGGCATGGTCCGCTACACCACCCGGGTGATTCGCAGCGAGATCGGCGCGCGGCTCGCATTCGGCGCGCGCGCGCACCATATCGTTCTGATGCTGATCAGAGGCAACCTGGCCGCGCTCGCCCTCGGCAGCCTGCTGGGCATCGCCGCCCTCGTGCTGGCATTGCCTGCCATGCGCCCCTGGCTCGGCTTGCCTGCAGTCGACATCGGCCTGCAGGATCTCGCGATCGCCTTCGGCGCGCTGAGCCTGCTGGCGGTGCTCGCCTGTCATCTGTCGGCGCGGCCGCTGCTGGCGGAATCGCCAGCGGCCGTGATGCGGGACCTGGGCTGACGCGATCGGCCCCGGCTCAGGCGACGCAGCCAGACACAGTGCGGCATTCCGCGGAGCCGCGTAGCTTGGGCCAAGCGCAGCGCGGCCCAAGGTCGCGGAGTTCAAGCTCGCCTCACCGATCAACGACGCAGACCGGCATGGAGAGCCGGTGGGTCAAGACACACCCTATGTGCAGCGCGGCCGCGCAGCGCAGGTCGTGCCACGCCAAACGCAGCCGCGCACGTCGGGACAAGCGCGCCCCCGCGTGGAAGCCGATCACAGCGCGGCATTCGGCGAAGCCATGCAGGTTGGGCCAAGCGCAGCGCGGCCCAACGTCGGAGCATTCGAGATCGCCGCACCGATCAACGACGCAGACCGGCACGGAGAGCCGGTGGGTCAAGACCCACCCTATGCGCAGCGCGGCCGCACAACGTGACCCCGCGTCGACGCCGATCACAGCGCGGCATTCCGCGAAGCCATGTAGGTTGGGCCAAGCGCAGCGCGGCCCAACATCGCAGCATTCGAGATCGCCGCATCGATCATAAATGCCCACCGGCACGGAGAGCCGGTGGGTCAAGACCCACCCTATGCGCAGCCCGCGCCCAGCGCGGCATTCCGCGAAGCCATGTAGGTTGGGCCAAGCGCAGCGCGGCCCAACATTGCAGCGTTCGAGATCGCCGCGTCGATGGCTCTGACGAAGGCTGTCCGCGTGCTCCATGGCGGCTGGCCCGCACGCGCAAGCGGTGCGGAATGCTGCGAAATTGGGATGCCCCTGCGGCATCCATCTGCCTTCGCTTCGCGCTGCTTGAGCCCGCTCCGTTCGGCCGGACTTCCGGGTATCGTGCTGCAGCGATGTCGGCCCTGCGCAGCGCGCGTCCTTTCCAAGGCGATGCGATGCGATGAGAAACCGGCAATCGAGCAAGCCGCCGGCCTGCCGCCCACCTGCGCCCCTTGAGCGAGTTCCAGTTCCAACAATGTGGATCTCAAGCCTTCGCCAAGCGTGGATCCGTCATGCCCGGAACAAGGGCCTGTTCGCACTTGTCGTAACTGCGCTCGGCTTGACCCTGGGCGTGGTCGTCTGCGCCATTCAGTTCACCCATCTGATCACCTCCCAGCCCCTGCCGTATCCCGAGCAGGCGCGCCTGGTCGTCATCGAGCAAGTGACCTTCAATCAGGTCGCGCAACGGCACTCAAGCGATCTTTCCTACCCGGCCATCGAGCTGCTGCATCAAGAGGCCAAGGCTCAAGGCATCCTCAGCGCCTCGGTGATGATGGATCAGGCCCGGGATGTGGTGAGCTCGCATCCGGCCCAGCCGCTGGTGACGATCGGCTATGTCAGCGACGGCTATGCGGCGCTGTTCGCACCCCCCATGGCGTTGGGCCGGTTTCCCGCGGTGGGCGAACACAGCGGCGAACAGCGGCCGCTCGCCGTGATCAGCCACACGGCCTGGCGCGATCTGTTTGACCTGCGCCGCGACGTGCTGGGCATGCTTCTCCGCACCGCCGCAGGTGTGGACTTCGAGGTGGTCGGCGTCACCGCTCGCGAGTTTGTCGAGCCCGAGTTCCGCGGCCCCGGCAAGCGCACGGCGGTGTGGTTGCCCTGGGCCTTCAACCCGTCGCCGCGGCAGTGGGGCTGGGCCGCCAATACCGAGACCTTGACGCTTGCAGGTCATCTGCCGCCAGAGACTGATGGTGAGCGCGTGGGCGAGCGACTGTCGCAGCTGTTGAGCACACGCTGGGCTCAAGAAATCGGCGCGGGGTCAGGCGACCGTCAGGGCTGGTCCACCCGCGTGGAGCTGACTCCCGCTCAGCAGATGATTGCGGGCAGCGCCGCCGAGGTGGCGCCGCTGCTGTTGGCAGGAACGCTTGGCCTGTTTGTCATTACCCTGGTGAACATCATTCATCTGCTGATGGCAAGGGTGGCCGAGCGCGCTCGGGAGTTCTCGATTCAGCGCGCCCTAGGAGCCTGCGCGGCAGAGCCCAACGCGGTGTTTGATTGCGCGACACTTGGGGCATGACGACTTCGTACCTGCCCTACCAGCCCAACCAAGCCCACCTTCTGCCGGTGTCAGCGGCGGACTGGCTTCCCGAGGGGCATCTGGCGTACTTCATTGCCGACACCGTGGAGGCGCTTGATCTCTCGGCGTTTCATGCGCGCTACGCCAAGGGTGGCCCGCGGAACCAGCCCTTCCATCCGCAGATGATGGTGAAGGTGCTGCTGTACGGCTATGCGACGGGCGTGTTTTCGTCGCGCAAGCTCGCCAAGCGGCTGCACGATGACATCGCCTTCCGCGTTCTGGCAGCCGGCAATTTTCCCGCACATCGGACGCTGAGCGACTTTCGCGCGCTGCATTTGGCGGAGCTGTCCGCGTTGTTCGTACAGGTGGTGAAGCTGGCACGCGAGTGTGGCCTGGTGAAGCTGGGCACGATCGCGATCGACGGGACCAAGGTGAAGGCCAACGCCTCGCGCCACAAGGCGA
>JBIJCA010000145.1:0-10945 GCA_044344935.1 Aquimonas sp.
CCGCCAGCAGCAGGAAGTCACCACCGCCGAAGGAAGGCTCCAGCAGGCGCAGGCGATGCAAGGCGCGGTCGGCGGTGTAGCCACAGAGATCGAGGATGGCCGCCGCGACCTCGGGCCGGGTGACCCAAGTTCCGCACCTAATCACGCAAGTTATTGATTTCCCTAGGCCCGGGTCTTCAAAAATGCCACTACAGCCCTACGGCGACCGCAGATCGAGGGTCTCGAACAGCCTGAGTTGCTCGGGCGTGGTCTTGCTTGTGCCGGTATAGCTGCGCTCGCCGATGGTGGCGCGGTGCTGCTGGATGCGGCGCAGAAGTTCCAGAGCGGTACTCGGACTGTGCGGGCTGCCGTGCGCCTTAAGGCGTTGGCGCATGACCCGATGGAGCAGCAGCGCCAGGAAACAGATGAGTCCGTGCGCGCGGATCCGCTCGGGCAGACGGTGGTAGACGGGCGCGATCTCGATGTCGCTCTTGAGCACGCGGAAACCACGCTCAATGTCCGCGAGAGCCTTGTAGCGTTCAAGGATCTGTTGAGCCGGGAAGTCCGCCACGCTGGTGAGCAGCACGAGCTTGCCGTCGAACAGCTCGGCATGCGCGACGGCCTCTTCATTCAGTTCATAGCTGAAACGATCGGCGCTCAGATCGATCTTGAAGAAGCGGCTGAGCTCGGCCTCGCGCACCGCGTGATTGAAGCGACTGTATGCGCCGCGATCACTGGCGCGGCGGCCCCGCTTGGTTTGGCCGGCGTCCTGTGCATCAAGCTTTGACACCAGCTTCGTCGCAAAGGCTTCGAGTTCGGCGATCCGCTCCTTTCGACGCGCGCCTTGCTCAGCCGCACGCACCGGATCGTGCGCCACCACCAGCCGATGCTCGGCGAACTGCCCCTCGGCCAAGCCGTCCTTGAACGTAAGGCCCTCAATCGTGCCGCCCAGCTCGGCGTAGCGGCGCGCCGGCACGGCCAGGATGAATTCAAGTCGACGCGAAGCCGCTTCGGCCGTGCGCTTGATCTCAGCGACGTTGTCGAGGCTCAGTAGTCCGCGATCGGCCACCAGAATCACCCGCTGCACCTCGAAGCGCTTCAGCACCTTTTCGAGCATCGACTGCAGGGTCTTGGTCTCGGCCACATTGCCCGGATGCACCACGTGCATCAGCGGCAGGCCCTCGGCGGACTGCACCACGCCCAGCACGAACTGGCGCGAGATGCCGCCGGTCTCCTTGTTCATGCCGTAACAGCGCAGATCATTCTTGAGCTGCGCTTCGCCGTGGATGCGCACCGTCGTGAGGTCATAGAACACCACCGACAGCTGTTGATCGAGCATCGGCCGCAAGAGCTCGGCCACGCGATCCTCGACCGCCTCCGATTGCTCGGCCAGCGCATCCATGCATCGAAGCAGATGATCGTGACTGGGCTTCTCCGCGAGACCCGGCATCGCCACCGTGTCCAGCCACTCCAGGCAGCCGAGTTTGGAGTCCGGCGCACACAGACGATTGAACACCATCATGCGCACCAGCCCCTCGGCATCAAAGCCTCGACGGGATGAGCGCAGCGCGTGCCGAACAGCATCGGCGAGGCCGAGTTCACTCCACAGCTGATGCAGCGCGAACAGGTCTCCATAGGCCAGGGCGCTGTCGTACTCGATGCGCGGGGCAGGCTCGGCCGACCGGCCGAGCGCGCGGTTAAGGCCATTGATCAGCGGGTCGAGATCTTTGTCCTGCAGCTGATCCAACCGGCCGAGATTGGCGACGACGCGCTGCCGCACCGAACCCTCTTGCCGGAAGGACTCGACGATCTGCAGGTAGGTGCGTCCGCCGGAACGCGAAAGGCGCGTGTACATGTGCCCACGCTACAACAGCGAAGATCCAATTTGAAGCCACTGAAGAGGCTAGGCGTGACACTACAGCGTTTTCGATTTTTCTGGCCCGAGGGGCTCGCAAGTCATTGATTCGGCGAGCGTCCCAAGCCGGAGATCGACTGGTTTGCGCGCGCGAAGTGCGGAACTTGGGGTGCATGGTCTGCTGCTGACGCTCGGCTACCGCTGCGTGCACCGCAGCGCGGACGCGGCGAACTACGTGCGCGGTGATGAGGGGTTCGACGTGCTGTACGCGTACCGCCCGGTCGCCGCCGACCTGCTGCGTCGTGCGCACCCACGCGATACGCCGCTGGGGCGCATGCGTGTGATCAGTGCGGAAGGCCTGATCGGCTTCAAGCTGCAGGCGCTCCACAACGACCCTAGCCGCCACCGCGACCTCGATGACATCCGGCAGTTGCTGCGCGCCACCCGCGGGCAACTCGACCTGACCGAGGTGCGGCGCTACTTCCAGCTGTTCGAACGCGAGGCGCTTCTGGATGAACTGCTTGCCGACCACGACTGATCCTGCGCGCCTTGCCCACTTCTCGGGTGCGGACCTGCTGCCGCAGAGCAAGGCAGATGCACCGCAAGACCCCATCGCCGCCTGGCTGGATCTGATGGAGGTGGTGGAAGCGCTCTGCCCGCAGTGGCCGCAACGCTCCACGCGGGTGTGGCGTGAGTTCAGGCTGTAGCTTCGAGACACGGGCCAGCACACGGGTCAGATGCGCGGCCTCAAGATGTTGAATCGAAGAAGGGGGTCAGGTTTACTTACCCAAACCGCGTTCCTTGCTGCTGCTTGACCAGTTGCCGAATCAGCCATCCGCTCTACGAGGTCGCCGGCAATGGACGGCGCAACATGCGAACCACCGCGGCGAAATCTCCCGGCCGCGACAGTGTCGACCGCGCTCAGGCGCGACGGATAGGTTCGATCCTATGCGAATCGCTACGCTAGGGTTTCGCTGCTGCGCTACGACGCACCAGATCGAGCAGGCCCAGAACATCCTGGCGGGACACGGGCTTGCTGATCCAGGCATCGATGATCGGATGCGCCGAACGCAGTCGCGCGTCTTCGGCGTCGCCGCTGACGATGGCCAGGTTCGGCCTGTGCGGGGCGTTGGTTGAAGCCCCCAGCAGGCGCTCCGCGAGATCGGTGCCGTGCTCATCGCCCAGGTGCAGATCAAGCACGAGCAGGTCGTAGCGCCCGGACTCCAGGGCGCGGGCGAGACCTGCGCCGTCCTCCGCTTCGTCCACCTCGCAGCCCAGGCTGGCCAGCAGTATGGCCAGACCGTGACGCGGCAGCGCATCGTCATCGACCACCAGAACCCGCAGCGCACTGTCGGCCGCGCGTGCGCTGGCGTCGATCGGCGAGGCTTCGGGCGCCGGCCCTGCGCAGGCGCGGCAGGGCAGGCTGAGCTCGGCCACGGCCCCACCGGTTTCACCGTTGCGAAGCCGCAGTGCCCCACCCAGAGTCGTGGCCAGGCGCATGCTGATGGCGAGGCCCAGGCCGCTGCCCTGCGGATTGCGGGCTGCCGACTCGCCGCGTCGAAAGCTGGCTCCGGCGTTGTCGATGTCTTCCTTCGACAGGCCCGGGCCCTGATCGATGATCTCGATCAGCACGCCTTCACCGCTCGGTTGGCGGCTGCATCGCAGGCGTACGGGCGAGTTGTCCGAATAGGCGAGGGCGTTGCCGAGCAGGTTCAGCAGAATCTGCGAGAGCCGGGCGGCGTCGCTGGACACCCATTCCGCAACATCGTCGGCAAACTCGATCGCAATCTTCTGTTCGGAAACACTTCTCGCCTGGGTGGCCAGCATCGCGGTTTCCGACGCCAGCTTCCGCAGGCACACGGGCGCGAGGTCGCTGGCGCGATAGAGGCCCTGCTCGAGTTTTGCGAGCTGCAGCGAATCCGAGGCCAGCCGCGCCACCATCCGCGCCGCCGACAGGGCCAGATCCAGAGCGCGCGGTTCCTCAGACGCGGGCCGCAGCGAGCCCGACTCGAGGATGCCCAGCAGGCACTGCGCAGGGTTGCGGATCTCATGCCCGGTGAAAGCGAGCATCTCGACCTGACGCTGGGCCACGGCCTGCTCCCGGTCGCGTCTGGACTGCAGCAGACGGAACCGGGCGGCCTGCCAGATCACGACAATGCCGACCAGCGCCAGCGTCGCGACCAGCCAGGCGACGCGCGCACTCTGAAGCTCTTGGGCCTCGGCCAGCTTGCTGTTGTCGGCTTCCAGCCGGGCCAGCGCCAGCGCCCTCTCGCGTGTGCGGAACGCGGCTTCGCTGGCCTCCATCGCTTCCACCTGCAGGCGCTCGTGCGCGCGGATCTGCAGCACGCCGGCCTGCCGCTCCAGGGCGAGCGCCTCCTGATGTCGGCCCGACCGCTCCAGGCACGATGCCCAAAGCCGATGCAGCCGCGCGCCGTCGTGGGGCTGATCCAGCTGCTCGAAGGCCGCTGCGGCTTCGGCGAACTGCGCCAGCGGATCCGGGCCCGCGTCCGGCGGAAGTTCGCAGCGCAGGCGCGCGATGTACTCCAGCGCGAAGGCCCGGTAGTAGTCGTTGGACTGGGCGGTGGCCGTCGCGAAAGCGCGCTCGGCGCGGCTCAGGGCCTGTGCGCGGTCTCCGGCATTCATCGCGCCCGTCACGCCTGCCAGCAGCACCATGCGCTCCACTTCGGCGTCGGGCGGGTCGATCACGATCGACTCGGCCCGCGCGATCCAGGCACCCGCTTGGCCGTCCCCACGCGCGATCGAAACGCGCCCGGCGTTGATCAGAAAGCGCGCCTGCGAGGCCGCGTCGCCGCGCTGCTCGGCGAGCGCGAGCCCACGCTCGATCTCGCGTTGCGCCTCGTCGAGCCGGCCACTGCGTCCGTAGGTGGACGACAGGTTCAGACGTGAACGCTGTTCCAGCTCGACAAGGCCCAGTCGCTCGGCGCGGGCGGTGGTTTCGAGCAGGATCTCCAGCGCCTCGGCGGTGCGTCCCGACGACTGCAGGCCTGCGGCGAGCGCGATGTCGATTTCCAGCGACAGCGGATCGGCGTCGACCTGCGGATAGCCCGCGCGCGCCAGTCGAGCGAATTCGAGCGCCTGGCCCGACAGGCTCCGCGTCAGCATGTACTTCGCGAGGTCGAGCTGCGCCGCGGCGACTTCGCGTACGTCACCGCGCGCCTCGGCGGCGGCCAGACGGCTTCGGGCCGACTCGGCAAAGTCCGGGTCGAAGGGGCGAGTGGCCGTCTGCGCCCAGCACACGGCGGTCCACAACAGGCTGAGTACGAAGAGCGCGAAACTGCGGGCGGCTGTGCCCCTGGCCGGGACATCGCAGCGGAAGGCGCGCGCGCGCAGCGCGGCCTTGGGCCTGGAGTCGGGCAAGTGGTGGCGATCGAGCGTGCTCACGCTCAAGCCTCGGCCAACCAGCTCGACAGGCTGCGCAGCGTTGCCTGGATCGTGGCTTCGAGCGCGGCAAGAACCTCGGGTGCCAGCACCGCGCTCTGCGCCGCGTCGATTTCGATACTGGCCGCCAGTCGCGACAGCTCGGCGGCGCCGAGGCTGGCCGCAACCCCCTTCAAAGAGTGCGCCGCACCGCGCATCGCCTCGACATCGCCCGCGTCAGCGGCCCGCCGCAGCGCATCGAGGCGGTCTCCCACATTGGTTTCGAACAGGGCCTGCAGACGGGCTGCGGTGCCCGGCCGGAACGACTCCAGCTGCCGGATCTGTTCAAGTTGCGTTCGATCGAGAAGCACGTGCTCGTCGCTCATCGGCAGGCTCGCCGAAACCGCCTCTTTGCTGAGGGCGTGCGCTGAGCGACGCAGCGCCAGAGCGCGTGTTCGAGCATGTGCGCAGACACCAGGCAAACGGCGTTTGAGCTTACCTTGAACAAGGGTGCCGTGTTGACGCAATGCACGGTCCCGCACGCAACGGGCTCACGGCGCAGGCCCAGTCTTCGTTTCGCCGAGCGCGTCGTTTGGACGGGCTGGTAGATGCGCTGCGCTTATCTACCCTACGCGCACCCTTGCACTCGGTCTCGCTGCTTGCGAAGCGAAAGCGCGCTGTCGCGCAACGAAGCGCGAGGTGTAAAGGGCCTTGGCTTCGTTGCAGGCAATGCGTCACTCGTGGTTGTAGGGTGGATAAGCGCAGCGCATCCACCAGCCGGTCGCCTCAACTGGCGCAGGGGCCACGCACCCGGTTCCCGCCCGTGCCGATTCTCTGGCCTGTCGCCTGCAGCAGCTCGTTCGACGCCGCTGGCAAGGCCCTACAAGGTTCATGCTTGCAGGGTCACATTCGCCAGTGCGCCCGCCAGGTGTCGGAAGTCCATCGACACCGGCGCCAGCACCCTGGCAGGCCCAATCGCCGTGCTGGGTACTTCCGGAAAGCCGCTTCACCGAGTGCACGCGCAACTGGGCGTGCCCGCCTTGACCCGCTCCAGAGGACGAAACATGTCGCAGATTCAAGTCGGCCTGCTCGGCTTCGGTCTCGCCGGCTCGGTCTTCCACGCGCCGTTGATACAGGCCTGCGAGGGGCTGCAGCTGGCGGCTATCGGCAGCCGCAGCTTCGAGGGCAAGCAGGTGCCCACAGGTGTGCGCTGCGACAGCGTTGATGCGGTGCTGCGCGACCCGGCGATCGAGCTGATCGTGATCGCCACGCCGAACGACAGCCACGCCACACTCGCCCGGCAGGCGCTGGCTGCAGGCAAGCACGTGGTGGTGGACAAACCCTTCGTGCTGCGGGCTGCGGAGGCCGAAGACCTGATCGCGCTGGCCCGCCACAACGATCGTTGCCTGAGCGTCTTCCACAACCGCCGCTGGGACGCCGATTTCCTCACCGCGCAGCAGGCGATTGCCGACGGGCGTCTCGGGCCGATCTCATACGCCGAGTTGCACTTCGACCGCTACCGCCCGCAGCTGAAGCCGCGCTGGCGCGAGCAGCCGGGCGAGGGCGCCGGCGTTCTGTACGACCTGGGCTCGCACCTCGTCGATCAGGCCTGCTGCCTGTTCGGCCTGCCGCGAGCCGTGAGCGCTGACGTACTGGCGCAGCGGCCAGGCGCCGAGGTCGATGACTACTTCCACGTGCTGCTGGACTACGGCAGCACGCGCGTGGTGCTGCATGCCAGCTCGCTGATGTTCGCGCACGGCCCGCGCATTGCCCTGCACGGTGATGCCGCGGGCTTCCGCCATTTCGGCCTGGACAGCCAGGAGGCCGATCTGAAGGCCGGCCTGCGGCCCGGCAGCGAAGCTTGGGGCCGCCTGCGCGAAGGGCGCGCCGAGCTGCTCGGCCACGACGGCAAGGTCACCGCCCTTGAGTCGCTGTGCGGGCGCTATCAGGACTTCTACACCGGCATCGTTCGTGCCCTTCGCACCGGCGCGCCGCCGCCAGTGCGCGCTGAGGAAGCGCTGGGCGTCATCCGGGTTCTGGAGGCCGCGATGCGCAGCGCTGCCGAGCGCCGCACGGTGGAGCTCAGTTGAGCGCCTCTCAGCCCCACGCGGCGGGTCGGTTGTTCTTGAGGAAACAAGGGTTCCTTACCGCCGCGAAGCTGAGGATCTCGCTGGATTCGTGATCCCCACGAAGGCCTGTCCTCGCGTAGGCGGGGAGGGCGTTCCAGTCGCTCAGCGCTGGTCTCCCCGGCTTCGCCTTCGCCATGGCGCTGACCGTGCTGCCCCTGTGTTCCGCTCGCATGCATGCGCCGGTTCGGTTTTGCCAGTCTGCGGCATTCCATAGGAGTGACCGACGGCTGCGCGCCGCTTCCGCGGTCGACCGGATCCCTCCACTGGAGTCGCTATGTACGTTCTTCGCTGTTCCCACCCGCGCCAGGTTGTTGCGGTGCTCGCGCTTCTCTTGTCTGCGCTTGCTGCGAACGCCGAGGTGCGTTGTGTCGACACCATCGCGGAGTTGGATGCCGCCGTCCAGATCAACGAAGAAGCGGAGGTGGAGGTGCGGCTGGTGCAAGGCACCTATGACCTTACGGACTCGTGCCTGGGCTCCGAGATTCAATGCTCGATCGACAGCGACATCGTCATCAAGGGCGGCTATACGGCCAACTGTGCATCGCAAGTCGTCAATGCCACGGCGACCGTGCTGACGCATCCGGCAGGCGCGGTGAGAATCCGCGTGAACAACGGTGGTGGCGAAGATGGGATCGGCCTCCAGAACCTGACGTTCCGCGACATCCCGGGCGGCGTTTCCCTGCAGACCGTCTTCAATGCTGCCTATCGCGGAGAGTCGGTGAATGTCTCAAGGGTGTGGTTCGACAATGCCCCCGTACGTTTCTTCTCCACCGAAGTGTTCGCGAAGCATGTGCTGGTCTCCGATTCGCCTGGTCTCTGTGCGTTCTCGGTTACCGGTGTCCTCCTCGAGTACGTCTCGCTGAGTCAGATCACCATCGCCAACAGTGCCGGCGATGGCTTGTGCGTGGGGGATGCTTTCAGCGATGAGTGGCGCATGGTGATGGAGAACAGTATCGCGTGGGGTAGTCAGGGCGACGACATCGTTCTGAACAAGGCCGGTGGCGGTTCGATCGACGCAGCAATCACCCACAGCACCTACGGAACCCTGGTGAACAATCGACCGATGCTGGCCGCGCCAGCCGCGACCTTGAACAGCGATCCGCAGTTCGTCAACCCGGCCATCGGTGACTACGAGCTCGGTGGCAGCTCCAGCTCGATCAACTCCGCCCTGTTGCTAGCCAACAGCTGGAGCGACAGGGACTTGAAGGGCGATGCGCGCATCTTCGGTCCGCTTGCGGATCGCGGCGCGCTGGAGTCGCCCATTGGCAGCACCGCGACGACCTTGACGGTGACCAACACCAACAACAGCGGTCTGGGCTCTTTGCGGCAGGCCCTGCTGGATGCCAACGCGTCCAGCAACTTGAACACCATCGAGTTCGCGATCGGCAGTACCTGCGGGCCGCACATCATCAACCTCAGCGCGACCTTGCCCGACATCACCGGCCCGGTGCACATCAACGGCTACAGCCAGCCCGGCGCGGTGAAGAACAGCAGCGAGATCGGCAGCAACGCCAGCGTGTGCATCGTGCTGAACGGCTTTTCCGGCTCGGGCAGCCTGTCGGCGATGGTGGTGCCGCAGGGGGTTGCCGCGGGCACCAGCGTGCGTGCCGACGGCCTTGCCTTCAGCGGCTTCGACCTCGCGGCCATCACGTTCTCGGGCGGCAGCGATCACGCGGTCAGTGGCTCGCGCTTCGGCGGCAGTCTGGGCGCCACGGCGCTCGATCCCAGCGGCTACGGCGTGCAGGTGGGGCGCGACATGACTGGCGTGCATATCGGTGGGCCGCTGCTGTCGGACCGCAACGTGTTCGCAGATGCCACCGTGGCGGCGATCTCGATCGCGGGCTCGGCCAGTGTGCAGCCCTCTGAAGTACTGGTCGAAAACAACTACATCGGCACCACGCCGGGCGGCGGCGGCGCGGAGCCCAATCAGCGCGGCATCGTGGTGCGCGGGTTCAACAACCGCATCCGCAACAACCTGATCTCCAACAACCTGCAGAGCGCGATAGAGCTGGATGGCAGCCTGGCGACCGGCAACATCATCGAGTACAACACCATCGGACTGCCGCCGCTGTGCGTGCTCGGGCCCTGCGATTCGAACGGCAATGGCGCGCACGGCGTGCTGATCCGCGACGGCGCGTCCCGCAACACCGTGCGCAACAACGACATCGCCCACAACGATGGGGACGGCATCGCGGTGGTCGCCGCGGCGGGCAATCCCTTCTACGCCAACGCGATCTACAGCAACGCCGGCGAAGGCATTGATCTGGGCGACGACGGATTCACCGCCAACAACAACGACAGCTCGCTCACGCTGCCGGTGCAGGCGGGCAACGAGAACATCAATGCGCCGGTGCTGGGAGCCGCAGCCGGAGGGGCAGGGGCTGGCACGATCAGCGGCAGCTACAGCTCGCGCAACGGCTGGTATCGACTGGACTTCTACGCCGCCGACAGTTGCCCCAATCTGATCGCCGCGGATGCCGGCCAGGGGCGCTATCGGCTGACCTCGACCACAGTGCAGATCACCAACGCGAGCAGCGGCAGTGACGGCAGCGTGTCGTTCAGCGGCGTGCCGATCAGCCGCGCCAACGCCCCCACCTTCTTCGACCAGCCGCGCTACGTGCTGGCGACAGCCACGCGCTTCTCTGGCACATCGCCCTCAGGGCCGCTGTCGGGCACCTCCGAGTTCAGCAAGTGCTCGCTCTACCAGCGCTCGGCAGCGCTGTTCGCCAATGGATTCGAATAGGCGCTGAGCGGTCCGGCCGCAGCGGGCGATCGAAAACACCCCGCTGCAGGCATGGCGGTCAAGCGGGTTTACAGGCAGGCCTCGATCAGTGGGCGCTCGAATCGGTAAGGCCGAGTCGGGCTTCGATGGCTTGCAGCCTTGCCCGCAGCGCTGCGTTGTCGGCCTCCACGCGGCCGAGTCGCTCCGCGGCGAGGCTCTCGCGCGCGGCCAGCTCCTGCACGGCATTGGCCAGCACCGCGGTCAGGCGGTCGTACTTCACGCCCTCCACTTCGCCGCGTTGATTGCGCGTGACCAGGCGCTCATCGAGTGCTGCGATCTCTTCCGCCACGAAGCCCACGTCGGCCTGCCCGCTGTCCTTCCAGCGATAGCCGACCGCGCGCAGGCGCAGGACCGCCGCGAGGCCGAGCTCCAGATCGTCGATGTCGCGCTTGTAGCGGGCGCTGGAGGAGCACGCTGCGATCACGTTGCCGATGTTTCGGCACAGCGTGGTGCCCCCCGCTATGCCCAGTTCGTCCACCCGCAGCGTGCCATTCACCCGCAGCGCATTGTTGAACGGATTGTTGGCGTTGATCGCCATGCCACCGTCCGCGCGTACGAGGAACTGGTTTTCGCCGGTCGAGACGAACTCGGTGGTTTGATTGCCGGCCCAGACAAACGTGCCCGCGTCACCGCTAATCCCTGACAGTGGAACACCCTCGCAGGCCGTTCCAGTCAGCGAGTTGCCCGATCCAGTCCCCGGACGAACCTTCGCTCTCCTCCCGCCGGCCCACGAATAGATTCCACCGGCGCAGTTGCTCTCTCCACCGCCGACGGTGGCGTTGGAGCCGCTGGCGGTGTTGTCTTCGCCGCCGCCGACGGTGG
>JBIJCA010000458.1:0-2511 GCA_044344935.1 Aquimonas sp.
GCCGTGCGTGATCTGCATCTGACGGTGCCGCGCGGCGCGCTGTACGGGATCATCGGCCCCAATGGCGCAGGCAAGAGCACCTCGCTGCGCATGCTGCTGTCGATCCTGTTCCCTGATCGCGGCGCGGTGCGGGTGCTGGGTTTCGACTCGGCGCTGAAGGCCAAGGACCGCATCGGTTACCTGCCCGAAGAGCGCGGCGTCTACCGCAAGATGAAAGTAGCGGATTTCCTGCTGCACATGGGCGTGTTGAAGGGACTGAGCCGAGCGGATGCCAAGCGTCGCGCCCAGCAGTGGCTGGAGCGCGTGGGCCTGCCGGAGGTTGCGAAGAAGCGCTGCGAGGAGCTGTCGAAAGGCATGCAGCAGAAGGTGCAGTTCATCGCCGCGGTCATTCATGAGCCCGAACTGCTGATCCTCGACGAGCCCTTCAGCGGCCTCGACCCGGTGAACATGCGGCTGCTGAAGAGCCTGATCGAAGCCGAGCATGCGCGCGGCTGCACCGTGCTGTTCTCGACCCATGTGATGCCGCAGGCCGAGACCATGTGCGAGCACATCGTCATGATCCATCAAGGCCGCAAGGTGCTGGACGACACGCTTGGTGGCATCCGCGCCGGACATCAGCCGAACGCCATCCAGCTGGAGCCCTTGTTGCCCGGCCTGGCGGTGCCCGCCAGCGTGCACGCGCTGCCCGGCGTGCTGAGCGTCGAGCCCCAGGACGGCAGCTATCGCATCGCGCTGGCCGAGGGCACCGAACTGCCGGCGATCCTCGCCGCGCTGGCGCGCGAGTGGCCGCCGGCCAGGCTGGAGATCGTCCGGCCCAGTCTGGAGGACATCTTCATCGACATCGTCGGCACGGATCTGGCGCAGGAGCATCTGGCATGAGCAAGGTCCTGCAGATCGCCTGGCGCGAGTTCGTCTCCACCGCGCTCACCAAGGGTTTCATCATCGGCCTCGTTGCGGTGCCGGTGATGATGCTGATCGCCATGCTGGCCGTTCCGCTGCTGACCAATTTCAAGACGCCTGCGGTGCGTGGCGAAGTGGCCGTGCTGGATCTTTCCCGCGCCGGCATCGACGCGCGTCTGGCCGAAAGCCTGTCGCCGGAAGCCTTCGCCGAGCGCCGTCGCAAGACCCAGGCGCGCATCGATGCGGTGATGCCCGAGGCCATCCGCGGCCTGCAGGGCGGCGCGCAGGCGCAGGCCGGCATGGATGCCGCGCTGGGTGAAGTACCCACCCTGCGCGTCACCGCGCTGGCGCCCGACGCCGACCTCGAGGTCGAAAAAGCGCGTTTGCGCGATGCCGGCGAGGGCGACGCGCGGCGCATCGCCCTGCTGGTGATCGCCCCGGATGCGGTGCGCGCGGGCGATTCCGGCGCGCTCGGCAGCTACGAGTTCTTCATCCGCAAGAAGCTCGACGACCGCGTGGTGGGCGAGATCCGCGACGCCCTGCGTCCGGCCGTGATCGATGCGCGGATGCAGGCCAGCGGCCTGGATGCCACCCAGGTGCGCGCGCTGAACGAGCTGCCGCGGGTGCGCGCGGTCACCGTCGGTGAAGAGGGCGACAGCAGCGCCGCGTTGGCGGTCGGCGAGATCCTGCCGGTCGCTTTCATGATGCTGATGTTCATCGCCATCATGACTGCTGGCCAGATGCTGGTGACCACCACGGTCGAGGAGAAGTCGAGCCGCGTGGTCGAGGTGCTGCTGGCGGCGGTGTCGCCGACCCAGCTGATGGCCGGCAAGATCCTCGGCCAGCTCGGCGTGGGCCTGCTGATGATGTCCGTGTACGCGGGCCTGGGCGTGTTGGCCCTGCTCAGCTTCGCGCTGACCGGCCTGGTCGAGTTCTGGCAGCTGGCGGTGTTCGCCCTGTTCTTCCTCATCGCCTTCGCTACCTTCGGCGCGCTGATGGCGGCGGCGGGTGCCGCGGTCAACGAACTCCGCGAGGCGCAGAGCCTGCTGACGCCGATCGTGCTGCTCGCGGTGGCGCCGATGATCCTGTGGATGCCGATCCGCAGCGACCCCAACTCGACCCTGGCGACGGTGCTCAGCATGACCCCACCGGTCAGCCCCTTCGTGATGGTGATGCGGATCAGCTCCAACACCCCGCCGCCGATCTGGCAGATCGGCCTGGCCCTGCTGATCGGCCTGCTGTCGGCCATCGCGGCGATGTGGATCGCCGGCAAGGTGTTCCGGGTCGGGTTGCTGATGCATGGCAAGCCGCCGAATTTCGCGACCTTGGTGAGGTGGGTGCGGATGGCTTGAGGGCCATAGGGTGGGCCCTGGCCCACCATAAGCTCGGCCTCGGCCTCGGCCTCGGCCTCGGTGTTCCGATCTCATAGGGTGGGTCTTGACCCACCATGAGCTCCGCACTCGCCTCGGTCTTGTTTCCTCGCTTCCTCGCTTCCTCGCTTCCTCGCTTCGTCGCTTCGTCGCTTCGTCGCTTCGTCGCTCAAAGCGAAGAGCAAGAGCAAGAGCTTTCGGTCCGTCCTTCGGCCGGCCCGAGTCACTTTTCTTTGAGTGG
>JBIJCA010000146.1:0-10926 GCA_044344935.1 Aquimonas sp.
CGAACTGCCGCGAAAGCGCCGCCGCCGGCAGGCCGAGGGGCGTGATGTCGAACAGCCTGCCGAGCTGACCAAGCTCGCCAGCCTCGCCGTCTTCCAGAGCGTCACCGCGACCCAGCAGCTTCTGCAGCGAAGGCGCCTGCGAGAGTTCGCCGCGCAGCTTCGCTCGCGACGGCAACAGGAGAATGCAGCCGCTGCCGCTCATCCGTCGTAGCGCACGCTGATGATGTCGTAGCGACGCTCGCCGCTGGGCGCGGCGATGCTGACCGTGTCCCCCTCGTTCTTGCCGATCAGAGCGCGTGCGATCGGTGCCGAAATCGAGATCAGCCCGCCCTTGATGTCGGACTCGAGGTCGCCAACGATCTGGTAGGTGACCTCTTCATCGGTTTCGACATCGGCCAGCTCCACGATCGCGCCGAACACCACCTTGCTGCCGGCGGCCAGTTTTGAGACGTCGATGACCTGGGCGTGCGACAGCACGGACTCGAGTTCCTTGATGCGCCCCTCGATGAAGCCCTGCTGCTCGCGGGCGGCGTGGTACTCGGCGTTCTCCTTGAGGTCACCGTGCGCGCGGGCTTCAGCGATCGCGAGGATCACTTCCGGCCGCTTCACCGACTTCAGCTGTTCCAGTTCCTCGCGCAGACGCTGGGATCCTTTCAGCGTGAGGGGGGCTCTCATGCGTTCAACTCCTCGTGCAGCTCCTGCAGCGACAGCACGCCGCCCGAGCCGCGGAACTCCAGCGAGTGCAGCAGTGCGCGCGCGCCGGAGACAGTGGTGGAATAGGTCACCCGATGCTGCAACGCCTCACGGCGGATCGAGAACGAGTCCGCGATCGCCTGGCGGCCCTCGGTGGTGTTGACGATATACACGATTTCGCCGTTCTTGATGAGATCCACCACGTGCGGCCGGCCCTCGGCCACCTTGTTCACAACGGCGCACTCGAATCCCTTGTCGCGGAGGAAGGCCGCAGTTCCGGCAGTCGCGATCAGGCTGAAGCCCTGCTTGACCAGCAGCTCGGCGACCGGCAGCAGACGCAGCTTGTCGGGGTCGCGCACGGAAACGAAGGCCTTGCCGGGCGGCGGAACGCGGATGCTCGCGGCTTCCTGCGCGCGCGCGAAGGCCGCACCGAAGCTGCGGCCGACGCCCATCACCTCGCCGGTCGAGCGCATTTCGGGCCCGAGGATGGGATCGACGTTCTGGAACTTGGCGAAGGGGAAGATCGCTTCCTTCACCGACCAGTAGTCCGGCACGATTTCGGTGGTAGCGCCCTGCTTGGCCAGGCTCTGGCCAACCATGCAGCGAGCCGCGATCTTGGCCAAGGGACGACCCGTGGCCTTGGACACGAAGGGCACGGTGCGAGAAGCGCGTGGGTTCACTTCGAGGATGTAAACCGTTCCACCGCCCTCGCCGTCGGGCAGCACGGCGAACTGGGTGTTCATCAGCCCGATCACTTTCAGTTCGCGCGCCATTGCCGCGACCTGCTCGCGCATCTGGTCCTGAAGCGCCTTCGACAGCGAATACGGCGGCAGCGAGCAGGACGAATCGCCCGAGTGCACGCCGGCCTCCTCGATGTGCTCCATGATGCCGCCGATCAGCACGCCGCCTTCGGCATCCGCCACCACGTCCACATCGATCTCGACCGCGTTGTCGAGGAAGCGATCGAGCAGCACCGGTGATTCGTTGGACACGCTGACCGCGTCGCGGATGTAGCGCGCGAGATCGGCGTCCGAATAGACGACTTCCATCGCCCGGCCGCCCAGCACATAGCTGGGGCGCACCACCAGCGGATAGCCGATCTCCTGGGCGATCAGCAGCGCCTGCTCAGGCGTGCGCGCGGGGCGGTTCGGCGGCTGGTTCAGGCCCAGCTTGACGATCATCTGCTGGAAGCGCTCGCGGTCTTCGGCGAGGTCGATCGAGTCCGGGCTGGTGCCGATGATGGGCACGCCAGCTTCTTCCAGGGCCCGCGCCAGCTTCAGCGGCGTCTGCCCGCCGTACTGCACGATCACGCCTTTCGGCTTTTCTTTCTCGATGATCTCCAGCACGTCCTCCAGCGTCAGCGGCTCAAAGTACAGGCGGTCGGAGGTGTCGTAGTCGGTCGAGACCGTTTCCGGGTTGCAGTTGACCATGATGGTTTCATAGCCGTCCTCGCGCAGGGCGAGTGCTGCGTGCACGCAGCAGTAGTCGAACTCGATGCCCTGCCCGATCCGGTTCGGGCCGCCGCCCAACACCATGATCTTGTCGCGATCGCTCGGCTCGGCCTCGCACTCCTGCTCGTAGGTCGAGTACAGGTAGGCGGTATCAGTGGCGAACTCGGCGGCACAGCTGTCGACGCGCTTGAACACCGGGCGCACACCGAAGGCGTGGCGCAGCGCACGCACGGCCTTCTCGTCGGTGCCCAGCAGCTTGGCCAGGCGCATGTCGGAAAAGCCCAAACGCTTGACCGCGCGAAGTCGATGCGCATCGAGCGCCGCCAGCCCGCCGGCACCGATCTGCGCCTCAGTGCGGATCAGGTGCTCGATCTGGCGCAGGAACCAGGGGTCGATGCCGGACAAGCTGTGCACGTCGTCGACGCTCAATCCATGACGGAACGCATCGCCAACGTAGAACAGTCGATCCGGGCCGGGCTCACGAAGCTGCCGGCGCAACTCGAGCACGCCGGCGGCATCGATTTGGGCGGGCAACATCGGGTCGAATCCGGTCCGCCCGGTTTCGAGCCCACGCAGTGCCTTCTGCAGTGACTCGGAGAAGCTGCGGCCCATCGCCATGACTTCGCCGACCGACTTCATCTGGGTGGTCAGGCGCGAGTCCGCGGCCGGGAATTTCTCGAAGGCGAAGCGCGGAATCTTGGTGACCACGTAGTCAATGGTCGGCTCGAAGCTGGCCGGCGTGGCGCCACCCGTGATTTCGTTGCGCAGCTCATCCAGCGTGTAACCCACCGCCAGCTTGGCGGCGATCTTGGCGATCGGAAAGCCGGTGGCCTTCGACGCAAGCGCCGACGAGCGCGACACCCGCGGGTTCATCTCGATCACCACCACGCGGCCGTTCTTTGGATTGATGCCGAACTGCACGTTGGAGCCACCGGTGTCGACGCCGATCTTGCGAAGCACCGCGATCGAGGCGTCGCGCAAGCGCTGGTATTCCTTGTCGGTGAGCGTCTGCGCAGGGGCCACGGTGATCGAGTCCCCCGTGTGGACGCCCATCGCGTCGAGGTTCTCGATCGAGCACACGATGATGCAGTTGTCCGCGCGGTCGCGGACCACCTCCATCTCATATTCCTTCCAGCCAAGCACCGACTCCTCGACCAGCACTTCATGCACCGGCGAGAGTTCGAGCCCGCGCTTGACGATCTCCTCGAACTCCTCGCGGTTGTAGGCGATACCACCCCCGCTGCCGCCCAAGGTGAAGCTCGGCCGGATGATGGTCGGGTAGCCCACCGTGGCCTGGATCTCGACTGCCTGCTCGAAGCTGCGCGCGACCGCCGCCTTGGGGCATTCCAGCCCGATCTCGCCCATGGCGACGCGGAACAGCTCGCGGTCCTCGGCCATGCGGATGGACTCGCGCGACGCGCCGATCAGTTCCACGCCGTACTTGTCCAGCGTGCCGGCGTCCGCCATGTCGAGCGCGCAGTTCAGCGCAGTCTGTCCACCCATCGTCGGCAGCAGAGCGCAGGGCCGCTCCTTGGCGATGATCTTCTCGACCGTGGCCGGGTTGATCGGCTCGATGTAGACCGCATCCGCCGTGTCGGGGTCGGTCATGATCGTAGCCGGGTTCGAGTTCACCAGCACCACGCGGAACCCTTCCGCCTTGAGCGCCTTGCAGGCCTGGGCGCCCGAGTAATCGAACTCGCAGGCTTGGCCGATGACGATCGGGCCAGCGCCGATGATGAGGAGGGTCTTGAGATCAGTTCGCTTGGGCATCGGTCAGGTCAGGTGAGGAATCGGGTTGGATGGCGGCGGCGTCGAGCACCCGCACGCTCTGCACAGTTTCAACGGGGACAGTGAGGTCGAAGCCGCCCTGGCTGGGCGGCAGGCGCAGCAGCAGACGCGCCTGGGCGTGGCTCACCAGCTCGCCGCGACGACGGCTTCCCCAGATCGTCAGGACTTCGATCTCGCGTCCGAGATAGGGGCCCAGTTGGCTGTAGTCGATACGGCCATCGCTGGCCGGGAGCGGGATTGTCTGTCGCACCGGCTGCGGCTCTGGAATGCGCGGCGGCTCGCCGACGACCTCTTCGATCTCTGGATCAAGCGGCACACCGTCTTCCAGACGAGCGCGCGCGACTTCCGCAGCGAACAATTGGTCGCGCAGGCTCATTGGCCGCACCTTGGCGAAGGCGAAGCGCACGGGGTCGGTGCCGGTGACGCGCACATACGGTGCCAAAGCCTGCCGAAGGTCATCGAGCTCCATCGAGGCGAGCTGCACCAGTCCCTGCGCCGAAGAGGGCCGGGTCTCGATGCGGAACTCCCCGCCGTCAGCGGCGAACTTCGCGTACGCCTTCAGCAGATCGGCGTCCGGCTGCAGCCCGACGGTGCGCAACAGTGCGCGCACGGCATCGGAATGAAGCTCGTTGAAGTCCTTGAGGCTGGTGGTCACGCGATCGGTACACCAGCCGTTACGGGCAGCGACAAAACCTTCGTCGATGAAGGCGAGACTCAGATTCACGAGCCTCCCACCGACGACTTCGCCCGCGCCCACGGCTGCGGCGGGCGGCAGTGCGATGCCCATCCGCCACTCCATACGCCCGACCCCTGCAGTGCCAAGGTCCAGGCTCAGATTGAAAATGCCAGCGTCGGAATGCTCGAAGCGCGCGGCCAGAACGGTATCGCTGTCCGGCAAGCCCATCTGCACGAGATCCAGACGGTTGAAGCTGTTTGCCCCACAGCCCGCGGCCTCGAACGGCAGCGCGCTGTAGGCGCCGACAAAGCCGGACTCCGGGCCTGTCGGCGCGCCTTCCAGCTCGATGTTGGCCACGCTCAGGCCCATGCGCCGCGGCAGCTGCTCGGGCGGCCCGAACAATCCAGCCTTCAGCAGCCACCACAGCCCAGGGGTCTCGACCGCCACCCGACCTGAGCGCAGGCGCGTGGCACCCGCACCGGGAACGCGCGGCGCGACTTCGAGCCGGCTCACCCCGACTTCTCCATCCAGGGTGAAGAAAGTGCGCCCCCGCTGGATGTCGGCGAAAGGCTCAAGCGCCTTCAGCTGCCTAGAGATGCCGGCGTCAACCCGCCACCAGACCAGCCCGTACAGCACGCCAGCCGCGAGGACGGTCCAGAGCAGACCACGCAGAAGGGTACGGCCGAAGCCCCTGCGAGCGCTGCGAGTGGGAAGCGTGCGTGCCATGGCGGACTCCTGACGGGATCAGCGCGAAGCGGACATCATCTCGATGAAACGGTCGAACAGTCCGGCCACATCGTGCGGACCTGGCGCGGCCTCGGGGTGACCCTGGAAACCGAACGCCGGCGCATCGGTAAGCGCAATGCCTTGCAGTGAGCCGTCAAACAGCGAACGGTGGGTAGCACGCACGTTTGCCGGCAGGCTGGACTCGTCGACCGCGAAGCCGTGATTCTGGCTGGAAATCATCACGCGGCCTGTGTCGAGATCCTGTACGGGATGGTTGGCGCCGTGATGCCCGAACTTCATCTTGAGCGTGCGCGCGCCCGCAGCTAGACCGAGCAGCTGGTGGCCCAGACAGATGCCGAACGTCGGCAGCCGCTCGGCGATGAAGCGGCGGATCGCAGCGATCGCATAAACGCAGGGCTCCGGGTCACCGGGTCCGTTCGACAGAAAAACGCCGTCAGGCTTCAGAGCCAGCACCTCGTCCGCCGGGGTCTGAGCGGGCACTACGGTCAGGCGGCACCCGCGCTCGGCCAGCATGCGCAGAATGTTGCGCTTGACGCCATAGTCGTAGGCGACCACGTGGAAGCGCGACCCGGTGCTCTCGAAGGACTGGCGATCCAACGAGTAGCGACCTTCGCTCCAGGAATACGGCTGGGCGACGCTGACGACCTTGGCAAGGTCCATGCCCTTCAGCCCCGGAAACGCACGCGCACGCTGCAGGGCGTCTTCGGCGGTGGCCCCCTCACCCGCCAGGATGCAGCCATTCTGCGCGCCGGAGTCGCGCAGTCGGCGCGTCAGTGCCCGTGTGTCGATCTCCGCAATCGCAACGACACCGCGGGCACGCAGCCACTCGGGCAGCTCGGCCTGGCTGCGCCAGTTGCTTGCCGGCGTTGGCTGCTCGCGGATGATGAGGCCCGTGGCCAATACCTGCGCGGATTCGTCGTCCACGTCTGTACAGCCGGTATTGCCGATGTGCGGATAGGTCAGAGTGACTATCTGCTGCGAATAGGAAGGATCGGTCAGGATTTCCTGGTAGCCGGTCATCGCGGTGTTGAACACCACCTCGCCGACCGTGCAGCCGGAAACGCCCACCGACACACCGCGGTACACGGTGCCGTCGGCCAGGGCCAGTAGAGCAGGTTGGGTCACGAGCAGTTCGCCTAGTCAGTAGCTGGAGAGGCACCCCCACGACGTTCGCTGGATGCAGCTTGCGCGAAACCGCCGGGCTTGCGTCTAGCAGGTCCGGAGGCGGTCGAGTGGAGGGGGCAAAAGGTGAAGCAGGCGAGGCGGAAGTTTACGTTTCAGCGTCACATCCTGTCCACCTGTGCGAATGCAGCAGACCTGCGAACGCATCACACGTCGCGAAGCCGCATCGGATTTCGCTCCGCACGTTCAGTCGGCAGCGAGTCCCAGCACGTCCTCGATGCTGTAGCGTCCTGGTGGCCGTCCTGACACCCAGGCGGCGGCCTTCAGCGCACCGCGCGCGAAAACCTCGCGACTGGCAGCGCGATGGCTAAGCTCGATCACTTCGGCCTCTCCTGCGAACAGCAGCTGATGATCGCCGACGACATCGCCACCTCGGACGGCATGAAAGCCGATCTCGCCCGCGACGCGGGGCGCATGCGCGCCCGCGCGACCGTGTCGCGCGACGTCATCCAGCTTCGATCCGCGAGCCCCGGCTACCGCCTCACCCAAGCGGAGCGCGGTTCCGGAAGGCGCATCCAGCTTGCGGCGATGGTGGGTCTCGATGATCTCGCAGTCCCATTCGGGAACAGCCGCGGCGGCGCGCCGCGCCAGCGCCGCCAACAACGCCACCCCGAGCGAGAAGTTCGCGGCCCACAGCACCGCGACGTGCGTCGCAGCCTCGTCAAGTGCCGCCTGCGCCGCGGCATCCAGCCCGGTCGTGCCCGACACCAGCGCCGCGCCGCGCTCACGGCACGCGTGGGCAAGCACTGGCAAGGCTTCTGGCGCGCTGAAGTCGATCGCAACGTCGAACGCCGGTGCCTGGCCGATCTGCGCAGGACGCAGCACCGCGAGGGCCCCGAGATCGGCGCGCGGTGCGTTTGCCACCGCTGCCACCAGATGCAAGCCCGCATGCTCTGCGACCAGGCTCAGCAGGCTGCGCCCCATCCGGCCGGAGGCACCATGAATCAGCAGGCGGGCACGGGCGTCGCTCATGGCGTGTCTCGAAGTCAGGTGGAGACGCGGGAGTGTAGCGAGCGAAGGCGGGCCAAGCCCACGGCAAGAGGGCGGCAAGACCATCGGACACGACTGGGCCTGGGCAGTACCGCGAGCATTGGCTACTGGAAATCGCTCTGCGCGCATCCATATCAAGCGGCGGCGCGCAGGCTTTCGCCTTTCTACGCGGACCGCGCGCGCACTCCCATCAAGGACGCCGGATGACTTCAGCTCACCCCGCAGGCTCCCTCCGCATCCGCGCGAGACCCGCATACCTGGGTGCGACGCTTGCCATCGCAGCGATTGCACTGTGCAGCGTCCCGACCACCGCGCGGGCCGACGCGATGAGGCCATGGACGAGCCTGCATGCAGGCATCAGCGACGCGCCGGATACACCGAACACGGACTTTGCACTTCTGCGACATACCCGACCGCACAGCGGCCTGCCGCTCGGGCTCGATTTCCTCGCCCTCAATCTGGGCAGCATCGGCCGTCACGGAATGGCGCCTGCCGGGAGCGATCAACGCGTGCATTTCGCTTCGATGCAGCTCGGTTACACGTTCGGCCGCGTCACCCTGGCTTCTGGCTTGGCCGCCGTCAGCCATTTGACCGACTATCTGAGCAGCGGCTACCAGTTTCACAGCCATCTCGGCATACGTCTTGGGCGCTGGGAACTCGGCCTGGGTCATCTGTCGAATGCGCGTACGCGCGAACCGAACAAGGGCGAGAGCTATCTGTCTCTGGGCTTCAGCTTCTAACCCTGCCCTTCGCTGCGCGAAGGCCTAAGGCTGATCCCCTTGGCCCAGCGCCTCAGCTGTTCCGGCCGCGCGGGCAAGCCAGCCCGGATGGACACACGACAGTGCCGAACAGTCCCGGGCCTGACGACCAGCAGGCAACATGAGCCCTGTGTTTCTCCAGGGCATTCGCGTCCCGCTTGGCGGCACGGGTGTTCTAGACGAACCCTGCGCTCTTGGTTGCCGCGAAAGCGGGGATAACGAGGATCGCCGCTGAGTGGCTGCCCGCGGGTGCGGCAGGCCCTCCCGGGGACGATGGATACGGCGCGCACAACTTGCGCCTCTCCGTTGATCTCGGAGTGGACCTTGGTCAACCGGGACCGAAGGGCGAGTGCAATACCTGCGATCCGAGTGACCACCGGTAGCGGCCATGCGCACGTCTGATCAAGCCTGCCGCAGGTCAGGGCTCGCTGATCAAAAAGCTGCCGAAGGCAACGCCAATGTCCCAGCCCTTGCCCGTGCCGGAGAGCGCGAGCGACACCTCGCCCTTGGTCACCACTTGCCCCTTGGCCGCACGCCCGGCACCGGCGTGGGCTTCTGCGCTGGCATAGCCGCCGAGCAGTTCGCGGATGTCATCCACGCCAGAGAATTCGCCAACGCCGTTCTCGATACGCGACTTTCCAAACGAAATGCCGCCGCCGCGCGCCTCCAGTTGAACCCGCATCGACTGGCCGTTGTTGCAGGTGATCGTGCCCTCGCCGCTCGACCGCTTGTAGAACGCGGACCATCCCGAAAGATCGAAGCGCATTTCGCAGTCGACACTGCCCGCGTGGGCGCCCCACGGGTACACCAATGCAAAGGCCACCACCATCAAGCAAGCGCAACGCTGGAGTGTGAGCATGCGGAAATCCTCAGCGCGGTTGGATGCGCCCAGCCTATCAGCTGATCGATGCGACAGTGGCGTTGCGGCCGACCGAGCGCGCTGTAGCACATGCGCTTGCGGACACAACGCTGGACTTCGCATTCAAAAACGCTCACCCAGCGGCAGATAGCGCCAAGTGGCTTCCGGCAGCTTGGCGAGTGGAATGCGACCGATGCGGATGCGCCGGGCGCCCAGGAACTGCAGTCCCACCTGCGCGCACATCCAGGCCAGCTGACCTGGACGCACGTCCTTGATGGCGAAGCGCAGTCGGGTTTCGTTTTGCCAGCTCACTTTGCAGGGCGGCAGCGGGCGCCCGTTGAACACCAGCCCGTGACCCAGTCGATGCAGCCCGTAGGCAACGACGTTGCCGCCAACCTCGACGATGTACTCCTGCTCCAATCGCGTGCCGTCGTCGCGCATCCGATGCAGCAGGCGACCATCCTGGGTGAACACCTGCAGGCCCGCGAAGGCGGACTCCATCGGCAGAAGTGGCGTAAGCCGCCGCAGATGCCTCCGCAGCGGACGAATCCCGCTCGGGTCCTCTCCCCACTGGTTCTCGGGAACAAGCGACTCTGCGGCCAACCGCGCGGCCGCGGGCTTGTGCCACAGCAGAGTCATGGGCTGCAGCGGTGCGGCGGTGGCGTCTCGATCGACTTCAACGCGCTCGCTGGTGACCGGCCATTCCGGGCGATCCACGATCTCGCCATCCACGCTGACGCAGCCGCCCTCGACGTACCGTTCAGCCTCGGCGCGAGAACAGCCGATGAGTTCGATGACGCGCTTCGACAGACGGATCGATTCGGACATGGACTGCGCCGTGGAGGACGGGCGTCAGTGTAAGCCCTCGCGGCGCGGTTCAGACCTGGGCAGCGCGCGGGCCACGGATAAGCCCGTTGCGTGCAGGCGGAGCGGTGCAGAGCATCACCCGCAAGTGGCCTTCAGTGAGCATCGATCGATGCGCGACGACGCATTGCCGACTTCCGCCCCCGCGCACGACGGACGTGCAACCACAAGACCCCTGAGAGCAGCCATGGCGCCATCGGCACGGCGGTGAGCCAAGGCCATGCAAGTGGCTGCGGGAGTGCGGCCCACAGCAACAGGCTGGCGCCGGCCAGACTGATGCCGGAGGCGAGACCGAGGGTCAGCCCCCAAGGCCAGGCGAGCCTATCCGGAGCTGCCGAAGTCCTCTCGCGCACGCCTCGCGCAGGTCCTCGGTCACCCGGCACCGCCCTCCGCAGGATCGACATGGTCGGACCGATGTAGGCGTCAGCGAGCGTGTGCAGCGATGCGCCCCAACAGACGCAGGCTGAGCATCAGAGCTGCGCCCACGCCCGCGGCGATCAGCAGTGACTGCACAGGCCGCCTGCGAACGTACTCGGCACCGTCATCGCGAAGCCCGCGCGCCTGTTCTCCGACCCGCTGCGCGGATTCGCGCGCACGGTGCTGGACCTGGCCAACAAACTCGGCCACGGCGGGCTGGACGTCTGCACGCACGTGTCGAACATCCTCGGCCAACGTACTGCGAGCGGGGCTGCCGACGGATCCTGCGGACTCATGGCTGCGCAAGGATCCATCGGGCACATCGGGCTTGGCGGACTGTGGCGTGTTGGAAATGTTCATGGGTGTCCTTTGGTGCGAAATCGCTACCGGTTGGGGGATGGCGCCTCACTGACGTGCCGCTTCGGACCGAAATTCGCCTGCTGGCACGTCTTGAAATCAGCCTGCGCGCGGCGCCGATTGCCGTCGGTGCGGCATCGAACG
>JBIJCA010000200.1:0-8726 GCA_044344935.1 Aquimonas sp.
CGGCCTCTGCATCGCCGAGAGATTCTGCTCGTGCTCGCATGGCGCGGGCCGGGTGATGAGCCGCGGCGAGGCCAAGCGCCGGATCACGCTGACCGAGCACAAGCAGGCCACCGCCCACGTCGAATGCCGCAAGGACGCCGACGTGATCGACGAATCGCCCGCCGCCTACAAGCCGATCGAGCAGGTGATGGCGGCCCAGCAGGACCTGGTGGAAATCCTCCACACCCTTCGCCAGGTGGTGTGCGTGAAGGGCTGAGGTCGCGCGGCACGCCCGCCGGGGCGTGGCCACGCGGAGCCCGAGGTCAACGCACAGGCACACATTCCAGGAGACTCCCATGCGCCCAGACATGCAGCGGGTGCTGATCGACTGCTACCGCGGCGGCCTGCGCATCAAGACTGACCGCAGTGCCAAACCGCGGGTGCAGCAGTATGCCGACGCCGACAGCGATGCCGGCCCGCACCGCCCGAAACGCCAGCGCACGCGCTGGTTCAGCGACAACCTCGGACCCTTGCGACGCTGGCTGCGTGCGCAGGTGGGTCGTCCCTGGGACTGCGTCTGGAGCGAGCTGTGCGCAGGCGTCGACCGCGACACCGTGGCCGGCCAGCATCTAATCGAGCATGCGCTGTCCGAGGTCGAACGCGACTGCCGCATGGACGGCCGCGTGGCCATGAGGAGCGTCGAACGCAGCTGGCGGGGCAATCGCGTCGAAGGGCTCTACGTGCACCCGCGGACAGGACTGCTGCGTTGGCAAGCGCGGTCGCCCCAGGAGCCCCCGGCCACGCCGAAGGACTGGATCCTGCTCGATCACGGCGAGGAGCGTCTGTTGCGCCGTCTGCGCGGCCTGTGGTTCGCGGTGGAAGTGGAACTCCTGGGCGAGGCCTGGCGGCTCGACCCCGGCCTCCTCAAGCAGCCGGACCTGCTGACGCTGGACAGGCGCGTGTTTCGCGCTCTGCGCCAGCGGCAGTTGAATCATCGCGAGCTGCGCAGCCGTGGACTGCACAATCAGCCGGACTGATCCGGCCCCCTACGAACTCCGAATCCCGGCAATGAACACTCCCCACTCGCAGGCGAACGCGCGCGCTCCGATCGACATCGACGGCAGCCAGGGCGAAGGCGGCGGCCAGGTGCTGCGGACCAGCCTCAGCCTGTCCATGCTCAGCGGCCGTCCTGTTCGCCTGCACAACATCCGTGCCGGCCGCCGCAAGCCCGGCCTGATGCGCCAGCACCTCACCTGTGTGCTGGCCGCCGCGCGCGTTTGTGGCGCGCAGACTGAAGGCGCCGCGATCGGCTCGACCGCGCTGGAGTTCGGGCCGGGGCCGATCCAGGCCGGCGACTACAGCTTCGCCATCGGCAGTGCGGGCAGCACCTCGCTGGTGCTGCAAACGCTGCTGCCGGCACTGCTGAAGGCCCCCAGTCGCAGCCGCCTGCGCATCGAGGGCGGCACGCATGTGCCGATGGCGCCCTGCGCCGACTTCATCCAGCACGCGTTCCTGCCGGTGCTGCGCGGCATGGGCGCTTCCATCGACTTTCACCTGCAGCGCCACGGGTTCTTCCCCGCCGGTGGCGGCAGCATCGAGGTCGAGATCGATCCGCGCCCGCTGCAGCCGCTGGCGCTGGATCAGCGCGGCGCGCTCACGGAGCTGGTTGCCGAAGCCATGGTCAGCCAGCTGCCCACGCGCATCGTCGAGCGCGAGCTCGATGCCCTGAAGCGCGCCCTGCCGAACGCCCAGCTGAGGCGCCGCGAACTGGGCACTGGGACTGGCCCCGGCAATGCGCTGGTGCTGCGCGCGCAGTTCGAGCACGCCTGCGAGGTCAGCACCGCTCTGGGGCGAATCGACCTGAGCTCGGAAGAAGTCGCGCAGCAGGCCGTCAGTGAGTTCAAGCGACACTTGGCCCACGGCGCGCCGGTCGGCGAGCATCTGGCGGATCAACTCCTGCTGCCGCTGTGGCTGGCCGGCGGCGGTGAATTCGTTACCTGTCGTCCGAGCACACATCTCGAGACCAACATCGCCGTGATGCGCGCCTTCGGCGGGGTCGAGATCAGCCTCGAACCCGACCTGCTCGATCCACAGCGGCGCTGGCGGGTCACGCTACAGCGTGATGGCGTACGGCTACCAGCGAAGCTGCTTTAGCCAAGGCCAGTGAAGGGCCCAGCCGGCCTTCAGCGAGTGCGAGTTCACCCTCTCCCCAACCCCTCTCCCCAACCCCTCTCCCACAAGGCGAGAGGGGCTCGTACGGACGCAGGCGTTGTGGCAGTGGAAGCAGGCCCCCTCGGAAACGTCAAAGGCCGCCCGAAGGCGGCCTTTGACGGCATGCGTCTTGGTCTGATTTCAGCCCGCCAACTCGATCTTCAGCACGCGGCCCTGCACCTCGTCCGTCACCACGTAGACCGCACCGTCCGGGCCGACTCGCACGTCGCGGATGCGCCAGCCGAGGTCTTCGAGCAGACGCTCCTCGCCGGTGATGGCGTCGCCGCCCAGGGTGAGGCGTATCAGCGCGCGCTGGGCCAGCGCACCGACGAACAGGCTGTGCTTCCAGGCGGGGAAGCGCTCATGGTTGTAGAAGGCCATGCCGCTGACGCCCGGCGACACCTTCCAGACGTGGTGCGGGCTCTCCATGCCCTCAACGGTTTCACCCTGCGCTTCGGGAATGACTTCGCCCGAGTAGTTGATGCCGTAGGTCGCGATCGGCCAGCCGTAGTTCTTGCCCGGCTGCGGGATGTTGATCTCATCGCCGCCCTTCGGCCCGTGCTCGTGGGTCCACAGCGCACCGGTCCAGGGATTCAACGCAGCGCCCTGCTGGTTGCGGTGGCCGTAGCTCCAGAACTCCGGCAGCGCACCATCCTGGCCGATGAAGGGATTGTCCGCCGGCACCGAGCCATCCAGATTCACCCGGATCACTCCGCCCATATGACTCGTCAGATCCTGCGCGCTCGGACGCACTCCGCGATCGCCCAGGGTGATGAACAGATGGCCCTGGCCGTCGAACACCAGCCGCGAGCCGAAGTGATGGCGGGTATCCAGCTTGGGCGTCTGGCTGAAGATCACCTGCACGTCTTCGAGACCGGCATCGGTCAGCCGCGCGTGCGCGACGGCCGTGCTCGCGAGGCGACCCTCGCCCGGCTCGGAGAAACTGAAATAGATGCGCTGGCTCTGGGCGAAATCCACTGCAGGCAGGACGTCCATCAATCCGCCCTGGCCTTCGGCGACGACTGCAGGCACGCCTGTCAGGGGCGCCGACAGCGCGCCGTCGGTGCCGATCACGCGCAGCTGTCCGCCGCGCTCGGTAACCAGCATGCGGCCATCGGGCAAGAAAGCCAGCGCCCAGGGATTCTCGAGACCCGTGGCGATCGTGCTGACGTTGATCGGACCCTGCTCACTGCCGAACTGGCGCGCCGCTTCGGCGGTCGATGCGGCAGTGGCAGCCGCTGCGGCCGAGCTGGCAGCGGTGGGGCCGGCTTCCGAGCATCCCGTGAGGGCAAGACTGAGCGCGAGGGCAAGCACGAGGGGCGAGCGGTCAAACATCGGCGAAGCGGGCATGGCGTACTCCGTAAGGTGGAAACCGTGCGACACGATAGCGAGGCAGGCGTTAGCCGAACGTCCCGGAAGTCCTGCCCGCTGTCACCTCGCCCCAGGAACCGCTCGGAAAAACCTGAGCACCTCGCGGGCGAAATGCGCTCATTGCTCAGCCTGGGGCGGCACCGCCACCGGCTCGAACCCGTTCTCGAACAGCACCGCGAACTCGCGGGCGCCCTGACGGATCCAGTCACGGATCAGGGCCTGCTCGGCGGCGGGCAAGGGCAGGCGTCCGCGCGGCATGCGCAAGCCGGCCACAGGGGCTTCGCAGTTGAGCTTCTCGAACAGGAAGCTGGTCGAAACGTCACCAGGCGCAACCAGGAGCTGCTCCGGCACCAGCACGCTCGGCATGGCGACCAGTGCCAGCCACGCGTCCTCCGCGTTGAGGCTCAGCCCCGCCGAAGGCGAACCGCCGAAATTGACGTGGCAGTTCGAGCAGCGGATTTCCCAGATCGGCTGGATCTGAGTGTAGTAGTCAACCCGAGGGGTCACCGGCTGCCCAGCGAGAGAATCGCAGCCCGTCGCCTGCGCGAGCGCACCGGCGGGCGCCATCAGCGCGGCGCAGAGCACCAGCGTGCAGATGCTTGCGTGGAGCCTGCTGTCGCACTGCACGAACAGCGCCGCAAGGGCCCGGAGCGGCGTGGCATGGCGAGGAGCGGGGATCCGCATATGGGCGAGCTCCGAAGGGAAGGAAGGAACGGGGGAACGAGGCGGCCGATGCTCGTCTTCCCCGAGCCCGTGCGCAAGCGGGATGCGCCAGAACAGAGAAAGACGCTCCACTTTCTCGACCAACATGCCCGCCATGCGGGTATCGCTGCCCCTGGGAAGCCCGCCCGAAGGGGCCTCCGGACGCAGCTCCGTCACTGGCCCGAACGCGTCCTGCTGCAACGTCATGTACGTTGACATTCCTGCGGCTTGCATACAGGGTTTCATCGCCAGCGTGGAACCGCTGGCATAAGCGGCTGCGGGGGGGGCAGCCAATAAAGAGGCCCCGCACACGGGCGCCTCGCTGGAAACTTCGGGGAAAACTCAAACCATGAAACTCCACATCACCGCTGGCCGCCGAGCGGCCTCAACCTGCCTGGGCGCCGGGCTCATGGCGCTGTGCTTTGCCGTCCCGTCCTTGGCCGGCGTGCAGAACACGAAAAGCGCGAACGAAGACGATGCACTGAAGCCGTGGCAGATGCCCTGGCTGGTCGAAGACTCGCTGCGCAGCGGACTCGCAGCGGAGACCCCGTTCTATGTCGACGGCGAGGAGATTTCGGCCTTGGCCGAGGGCCTCGACGCCTTCTTCGCCGATGGTGGTCGCATCGAAGCGCTCGACGGCGCCAGCCTGCACGGCGTGGGGCTCAAGCTCGACGGCAAAGGTATCGAGGCCCTGACCTGGACCTCGTACGACGCTGCGGGCACGGCACTCGACTCGGGCCAGGTCGAGATCACCTGGTCCGAAGGCGCCGCCCACGTAGGACGCATCCTGCTGCCGCGTCCGGCGCAGCGCGTGGAGCTGCAGCGCGGCAAGGCCCAGCTCGACTACCTTCAGGCCGAGCCGATGACCGAAGCACTGTCCAAGCGCGGCGTACTGGCGCGCGATCTCCCCTTCGAACGCGCCACCGCCAAGGCGCCGCTGCCGCCCGGGGTGGTCTCGCGGGCGACCTGGGGCGCGCGCGCCACCGGCGCCTGCGGCAGCCCGCACAGCCCGCGCTTCCTGACCATCCACCACACGGCCACGCCCAACAACGACTCGATCAGTGCGGCTGCACGCATGCGTCAGATGCAGGCCTACCACATCGACAACAACGGCTGGTGCGACTTCGGCTACCACTACACGGTCGGCATCGACGGCAGGGTCTATCAGGGCCGCGATCCCGATGTCACCGGCGCGCATGTGGGCAACCACAACACCAACAACGTGGGCATCAGCGTGGTCGGCACCTTCGTGAACTTCTCGCCGCGCGAGTCTCAGCTGAATGCACTGACCGACATCAGCCGCTGGGTGGTGAACCGCTACGGAATCCCGAAGAGCCGCAGCAACATCCTCGGCCACAAGGAGTGGTCCGGCCACACCACGAACAGCTGCCCGGGCCTGCTGCTGCCCTGGCTGCCGACCCTGGTGCAACGCCTGACAACCGTCTCGCCGCCGCCACCGCCGCCAGCCACTGTGCTCGACAGTTTCGAAAGCTCAGTCGGCCGCTTCGGCAGCGCTCCGACGCAATCGGGCAGCACCGTCGGCCTCTCGACGGCATCGACCGCGCAGCGCTCCAACATCCAGGCCCGCAACGGCAGCTGGAGCCTGCAGCTGTTCCTGCGCGACAACGCCAGCAGCAGCGCCGACTGGTTTCTGCGTCTGCTCTCGGGCGGCGGCACACCTGCCAGCAACGCGCCACTGCAGAAGGCCGGCGGCCGCCTGGGCGCCTGGTTCTACACCGGCGCCAGTGGGGTCAGCGTGCAGTTCCTGGTCGACGACAGCGACGGCACCGAACTGTCGGAAGCGCGCTCGCTTTCGCCGAACACCTGGACCTTCCATGAGGTGCGGCTGGACGATGCCGCACAGTGGTCGGCCTGGGTCGGCGGCAATGGCACGATCAGCGCCAGCAGCGTCACGCTCGACAGCGTGGTGATCCGCCGGGCGCAGACCAGCTTCGACGTCTACGTGTATCTGGATGATGTGAGCTTCAGGGTGCAGCAGTAGCCCTGCGCGCCAGCGCCCGACCGCGCGGTCGGGCGCTGGCCTGGCAAGGTTTTCAGCCCTCTTCGCCGGCGCGCTCACGCTCGATGCGGCGGATCACCCGCACCTTGCGGGCCTGCTCTGCCGCCTGGAGGGCCTGGCCGTGCGCATCGTCCGCGGCGGCGCGAGCGGCTTCGGCTTCGACCAGGGCTTCCGCCACCATGGCTTCGATCTGCGCCTCGTCGACCGCGCCGTCCAGCGTGCGGTGGATCACCCGCACCTCGTGCTTGCCGTCGGCGGAGTCACCCACGCCGCGCTTGATGACGATGTGCTTGCCGGTTTCACCGCCACCCAGATCGACAAGCTCGATGGGCGGCAGGTGGATCTCGTGGGTCTCACCGGCCATCTCCACGCGCAAGCCATCCGCTGTGCGGGTGACGATGGCAGGCAGGCCGGAATCCGCGCTCAGCTGGCGGCTCTGGCCCTCACTCAGGCTGGTCATGTCAACCTCGACGCGCTGTTCGGCGCCGTTCGCCTGCACGTGGATCTCGGCGATGTCGCGGTCGGCCGCGTCGGCGGCAACTGCGGCGATCAGCCCGATGGCGGCGAAGCTCGCGCCGAGCAGGTTGTGTGCGTTGAAGATTCGATGCATGGGTCTCTCCCTGGTCCTGGTTCGAAGCCGGCGACCGTGCCGGCATCAAGGGCTCAGCACGCCCCGTGCCAGCCCGCCAAACCCTGGAAAGACTGGGCTTTCGGGCGCCAGCGTGCCCATGCGAACCCGATTGCGGGACTCCTGATCCGCATTTGCGGATCGGTTACGACGCTGAATCACTGCAGCGCTCAAGGGGCAGAGTGAAGGCAGATGGCCGCAGCGAGAGCGCAGCCGGCCGCAGTCGGCGCTTAGGTTCGGTCGCTTGCCCTCAGCTTTCGCCGAGCCCGTGCTTCTCCAGGCGATACAGAAAGGTCTTGTAGCTCAGCCCCAGCAGCGCGGCCGCACGCTTGCGCTGGCCGTCGGTGCGCTGCAGGGCCTGCTGCAGCAGGGAGCGCTCGAGCGCTTCGAAATCGAGCCCGTCGGCCGGCAGCCGAAGATCACCATCGCGACCGCTGAGTGCGGGTGCGGGCGTGCTGTCCTCGTCGGCATCCTCGCCCAGCAGCATCAGACGCTCGACCGCGTTGCCGAGCTCGCGCACGTTGCCCGGCCAGTCGCGCTGCATCAGCTCGCGCAGCAGCGCGCGCGGCAGAGGCGTCAGCGGCAGGCGATGCAGGCGCGCTGCGCGCGCCATGAAATGCTCGACCAGCAGGGGAACGTCCTCGCGACGCTCCCGTAGCGGCGGCAGATCGAGCCGCACCACGTCCAGGCGCCAGTACAGATCTTCGCGGAACCGTCCCTCGGCGGCTTCGCGCTTGAGGTCGCGATTGGTGGCGGTCAGCACGCGCACATCCACGCTCAGCTCGCGGGCGCCACCGACCCGGGTGACGCGGCCCTCCTGCAGGGCGCGCAGCAGCTTGGGCTGCAGGTTGAGCGGCAGCTCGCCGATCTCATCCAGAAACAGGGTGCCGCCGTGGGCCTGTTCGAACCAGCCGGCGCGGGCGGCCTGGGCGCCGGTGTAGGCGCCGCGCTCGGCGCCGAAGAACTCGGCCTCGATCAGACCTTCGGGAATGGCCGCACAGTTGACCGCCACGAACGGCCCGGCGACGCGTCGCGACAACGTGTGCAGGGCGCGCGCCACCAGCTCCTTGCCGGTGCCGCTCTCGCCCTGGATCAGCACGGTTGCCTCGGTCGGAGCAAGCCGTTGGATCTGCCGATACAGGCGCTGCATGGCCGGCGCGCGGCCGATCATCTCGACTAGGCCCTCCTGCTCGCCCAGAGCCTGCGTGAGGCGGCGGTTCTCTGCACGCAGGGCGCCGCTGCGCAGCGCCTTGTCGACCGCCAGCAGCAGGGCCTGACGCTCGAAGGGCTTGGCGAGGTAGTCATCGGCGCCGGCCTTGAGCGCCTCGACCGCGTGCTCGATGCGCCCGTAGGCGGTGACCAGGACGAAACTCAACTCGGGCCGTCGATTTCGCACCGCGCGCAGCAGGGACAGGCCATCGCCGTCGGCCAAGCGGAAGTCCGATACGACCAGCACCAGTCCCGGCAGGTCCAGCAGGGCAAGCGCCTCGCTCTCGGCCGCCGCCAGATGCACCGCATGGCCAGCCGCGCGCAGGGCCTCCGCCACCAGCTGCTGCTGCAGCGGATCGTCCTCGACCAGCAGCACTTCGACGCCGGCAGCGCTGCTGGTGGTCTTCGTTTCAGCGCGCATCGACACCCTCCTCGCGACGGTCGTTCAGTTGCAGCACGGCGCAGGTGCCCTGCGGCTGCCGCGGCTGCAATTCGATGCCGCCGCCATAGCGCTGGCGGGCGAGCCGCTGCGAGAGATACAGGCCCATGCCGGCACCGGTCGGCTTGCTGCTCACATGCGGCTCGAACAGCCGCACACGCACGGCC
>JBIJCA010000026.1:0-25525 GCA_044344935.1 Aquimonas sp.
CTTCCACCTCGATGCGGACACCTGCCCCCTCGGCGCGACAGGACACCCGCACCGTCGTTCCCGCGGGCGCGGCCTCGATCGCGTTCAGCACCAGGGTGTGCACCAGAATGCGCAGCTCCGCACGCACCCCGCGCAGCGACACGGGCGCGAGATCGCGCAGCAGTTCGACCCGGCTGCCGCAGCGCTGGCGGGCTTCCAGCAGCACGTCGTCGATCACCTCGCCGAGCCACACCGGCTCAGCCTGCGCGCCCTCACCGGAGGCCAGCGCCAGGAACCCGCGCAGGGCCTGATCGATACGCGCCAGCTGCTCGCGCCCGGCGGCTCCGAGCTGCGCCGCATCGCCGCCGTCGCTGCGCGCGGCCAGCGCCTCCAGGCTCAGGCCGAGGGCGTGCAGCGGATTGCGCAGCGAGTGCGCGAGCCCACGGCCGATCTCGCCGAGCTCGGCAAGGGCGCGCTGCTCGCGGCGGACGCTGGCTTCGGCCTCGACGCGCGCAAGGTCCGCGCTCATCCGGTTGAAAGCGTCGATGCTGGCGCGCAGCTCGGGCGGGCCCGCGCTGCGCACCTGCACCCCGGCCTCGCCGCGACCCAGCGCGGCCGCCCCCTCTGCAAGCGCCTGCAAGGGGCGGGTCAGTCGCCGCGCGATCAGGCTGGCGCCGAGCATGCCGAGCAGCAGCAGGCCCCCCAGCGCCCACAGCAGCTGCCGCCGAAACTCGTCGAGCGCACGCTCCACCGGCGAGCTCGGCAGCGCGATGCGAAGCTCCGGCCCCAGCCCGATGACCTGTAGCCCCGCCTCGCCGCGCTCGCGCAGCACCTCGAAGCGCACCGCATCCGGGTCGAAGCCCTCGCGCAGCGACGCCGTCAGCGCGGCGATGTCCTCAGGCGGCAATGCGCGCCCGTTGACCTCGACGCGGATCTCGCGCTGCAGGTCCGAGGCCGCGGCGGCAGCATCGACTGCCTCGCGCTTCGCCTGCTCGATCGCCGCTTGGGTGTGGGCCTGCTCGGCCGACGCGTGCGCCGCTTCAGCGCGCGCCTGCATCACCAATGCTTCAATGCGGGCGACCTCGGCCGCTTGGTCTTCGGCACGCATCTGCGCTTCGTTCACCGGCACCCGCGACGTACGCAGCACCTGCACCAGCGAGCGCCCGACCGCCCCGGCCGATTCACCGACGGCCTGCTGCAAGCGCTCGGTCATGCGTCCGATCGCGAACAGAGCCACGAGACCCAGCAGCAGGATCAGGGCGGAGAGACTCAGCGCCAGGCGCAGGCTCAGGCTGAAGCCAGGGCCGGATTCCGGGATTCGCGGCATGCGGGTTCCTCAAATGCGGATCGACGCAGGACAGTGAGCACAGCGCGTGCCAAGGCCCTCTACAGGCTGATCGCCAGGGTCGACGCCAGCCAAGCCAGCATCAGCGAACCGCCGACGCGCAATCCGTATGCGCGGCCGCCGGCGGTGAAGGCCACCACGCTGCGCGCGAGCACGCTGGCGAGCAGCACACCCTGCAGCGCCCACTCCGCCAGCCCGGGGTCGAGCGAACCGCTGGCGCCGAGCTGGGCGATCGACGCCATGGCTGCGTGCAGCTCGACCAGGGCGGCGATCGCCGAGGTCAGCAGCGCGCCCGCACTGCCGAAGCGCTCCCGCAGGAAAGCCGACAGCAGCAGCACGCCGGCAATCAGAGCTGCGAACACCAGCGCGTGGCTCAGCCTGAACATGCGCGACGCCGCGGTCGGCATCGCCGCCTCCGGATCGACACCATTGCCACGCAGCCCCATCAGCACCGCGATCGCCAGCACCGCACCGAAGGCAAGCAGCTGCGGAAGCACCAGGCTCAGGTAGCTCGCCGACACCGTCCCCAGCACCGGCAGCGCCAGCAGCAGCGAGGCCAACGCCGCGCCCTGCGCTGCGGCCACGCAGGAGCGCAGCAGCAGCGGCTGCTCGCGCACGCGCTGGCCGAAGCCGGCAATCGCTGCGGTCGAACTGACGAAGCCGCCGAAGAATCCCGCCAGCGGCAGTCCGAAGCGGCTGCCAACGACGCGCAGAGCGACGTGGCCGGCCGCACTGATCGCCATCACCAGCACCACCAGCTGCCACAGCTTGGCGGGATTGAGCACGCCGTACGGCCCGACCGCCGCGTTCGGCAGCAGCGGCAGCACCAGCACCACCGCCGCCAGCAGCAGCAAGCCATCGCGCACCTCGGCCTCGCTGATCAGCTCGCGACTGAAGCGATGCAGGGCCGCGCGCGACTGCAGCAGCAGGGCGACCAGCACCGCCAGCGCCGCCGCCAGTGCGGGCTGGGGCTGGGCCAGGCCGCCGAGCAGCGTGGTCAGCACCAGCGCGACCTCGCCGGTCAGCCCCGGCGAGTTCGGCGAGTTCAGCCGATAGCTGCCGTACGCAAGCAGCGCCACCGCCGCCAGCGTGATCGCGAACACCGGCAGCCCCAGCTGCCAGCCGACCGCACCGGCCAGCGCCGCCAGCGTGTGCGTGCGCATGCCGGCGGCGATCTTCTGCTGGCTGTCGCGCTGGCGCTCGCGCACGATGCCGATCAGCAGCCCCAGGCCGAGGGCGCTGACATAGGCGGAGTACGCCTCGGGAAACGCGCTGAGCATTCGTATCGGTCCTTGGGTCGCAGGCTCGGGTCGCCACTGTAGCGCCGGATGGCCTGCCTTCGGACACGGCACGGCGGCATCGGACGTGCGCACGCGGGGCCGAGAGGTCTAGCACCAAGGTCGCGGTGCGACATTCGGTCACTCCCGATCGCAGCTGCAGCCGCCGGAGAATCCGAGTGCCCCATGCCCGGATCAGACATGTCCAGTCAGCGCTGCCGCCACCGTCTCGCCATCGCCGTCGCGTCCACCCTGCTGGCGACCTCCGCACTCGCCGACGCGGGCAGCGTCGCCCGCCTGCCGAACGTCGTTGTGCTCGGTGAGACGCTGGCGACACCGTCCGAGCCGACGCTCGAAGGCGAAGCCGTCAGCGACGGCGCCGCCGCCGACCTCGCCGAGGTGCTGCGCAGCATCAGCGGCGTCTCGGCCTCGCGCATGGGCGGCCACGGGCTGGAGCCTTCAATCCGCGGGCAGAGTCAGGGCCAGATCAATGTGCGCCTGGACGGCATGGAGCTGCACGGCGCCTGCCCGAATCGCATGGACCCGCCGACCGCGTTCGCGCAGCCTGCGTCGATCGACCGCGTCACCGTGCAGAAGGGTGTGCAGAGCCTGCGCAACGGCCCCGGCGGCAGCGGCGGCGCGATCCTGATCGAGCGTCGGCTGCCGTGGGGCGTGGACGGCCTCGAAGGCCGCATCGCGCTGAATGCCAGCGACAACGCCGGGATGTGGCAGACCGCCGCGGACGTCGGCGGCAACAGCGGCCGTATCGCCTGGCGCCTGCTTGGAAGCAGCGAGAACCGCGAGAACTACGAGGACGGCGATGGCGCCGAGGTGCGCTCGGCCTTCGAGCGCGATGCGCTGAGCCTGCTGCTCGGGTTTGCCTGGAACGACACGCAGCGCAGCGAACTGAGCCTCGACTACAGCGACAGCCGCGACGTGCTGTTTGCCGGCGCCGGCATGGATGCACCGAAGGACCGCCTCGACGCCTGGAAGCTCGCGCACTACGCCGACGTCGGTGCGGCTTCGCTGCGCGCCAGCGCGTGGTCGGCGAAGGTCGATCACGTGATGGACAACTTCTCGCTGCGTCCGCAGACCGGCATGTTCATGCGCGTACCGGCCACCGCCGACAGCACAGGATTTGAGCTGGCGGCCGAATTCGCACTGGCAGACTGGAACCTCGAAGTCGGCCTGCAGCAGGCCACCCTGGAGCGGCTGGCGATCCGCTCGGCCGGCATGAACGCCGGCAGCCTGACGATGCGCAACGCTCTGCTGTGGCCACAGGCCGAACTGGAGCGTCGCGGCCTATTCGTCGAAGCGCAGGGGCCGCTGTCCGCAGCCACCCAGCTCACCGCCGGCCTGCGCGTCGACCGCTTCGACGCGGATGCGCTGCGCGCAGGCGAGCGGGTCAACATGAGCGTCGCAGCGCCCGCAGACTTCTATCGCAGCTACTACGGCGCCAGCGCGACGGGCTTCGAGGATGACGGACTCGGCGCCCTGCTGCGCCTGGATCACGCGCTCAACGCCAGCATTCAGCTGTTCGCGGGCCTGAGCCGCTCGGTGCGCGCGGCCGACAGCACCGAGCGCTACATCGCCTCGACCGGCGGCGCCGGCCCGACGCGCTGGATCGGCAATCCGCAGCTCGCCAACGAAGTGCACCAGCAGTTCGATGCGGGCCTGATCTGGCGCAATGAGACCGCGCGCTACAGCGTCGTCGCCTACGTCGATCGTGTGGACGACTACATCTTGCGCGATCGCGCGCGCGGCCAGTCGGGCCTGCTGCTTGCGGATGGCGCCACCGTGTACCGCAACGTCGGCGCCGAGCTTCGCGGCGCCGAGTTCGAGGCGGAATGGACGCTCGACTCCGGCCTCCGCGTGGACGCCCAGCTCGACTACGTACGCGGCGAGAACCGCAGCGACGCCCGCGCGCTGGCGCAGATCGCGCCGCTGTCCTTCGCGCTCGGCGTTCGCCAATCCACTTCACTCGGCGAGTTCAGCGCACGCCTGCGCGGCGCCGACCGCCAGGACCGCGTGGATGCCAGCACCACCACCGGCAGCGGGCTCGATGCACGACGCACGCCCGGCTGGGCGGTGCTCGATCTTGGCTGGGTCCTGCAGCGCGGCGCGCAGCGCCTGCGCATGGGCATCGACAACGTTTTCGATCGCGCCTACGCCGAACACCTCAACCGCGCCAACCAGGATCCGTTCAACCCGACGCCGGTGCAGGTCAACGAACCGGGTCGGAGCCTGCGGCTGGGCTGGGAATACCGGTTCTGATCGAGCATCTCCAAGGCCCGGTCGCCTCGGCGAATCAGGCGGCGCGGAGGTGCGGGAGCGGGGGCGCGTAGTCACTCGCGACTGTAGGTGCGCCACAGGCGAACCCTACGCGATTGGGCTCGTCGGCTTCGATGGAGGCGCGGCGTCGCTCGTGATTGTTGGTGCGCCGCAGGCGCAGCCTATGCGATCGGGCTTGTCGGCTTCGATGGAGGCGCGGCGTCACTCGTGATTGTTGGTGCGCCACAGGCGCACCCTATGCGATCGGGCTCGTCGGCTTCGATGGTGGCGCGGCGTCGCTCGTGATTGTTGGTGCGCCGCAGGCGCACCCTACGCGATCGGGCTCGTCGGCTTCGATGGACGCGCGGCGTCGCTCGTGATTGTTGGTGCGCCGCAGGCGCACCCTATGCGATCGGGCTTGTCGGCTTCGATGGAGGCGCGGCGTCGCTCGTGATTGTGGGTGCGCCGCAGGCACACCCTACGCGATCGGGCTCGTCGGCTTCGATGGAGGCGCGGCGTCGTTCGCTGTCGTAGGGTGCGCCTGTGGCGCACCTGCGATCACAGGTAACGCCGCGACTGCAACGAAGCCCACCGCCTTGCCACGCCTGCGTCGCGCCCCCGATCCACCTCGCAGCGATTCCCGACGCCAGCCCGGGCAGTTCTCCTACGCCGCGCCGATCAGGTTTGCACGCGCGCATCGCCGTGCCCGCCGGCCATGCTTCGAGCATCGACGCGTCTGGCTGCCGGGCGGCACCTTCTTCTTCACCGTGAACCTGCAGGATCGCAGCAGTGATCTGCTGGTGGCGCGCGTGGATGCATTGCGGGCGGCCTTTGCGCGCACCCGTCGCGACCGGCCCTTCAATCTGATCGCCGCGGTTGTACTGCCCGAGCATCTGCATGTGCTCTGGCAGCTTCCGCTCGGCGATGCGGACAACGCGACCCGCTGGCGGCAGATCAAGTCGCTGTTCACCCGGCAGGTCGGAGCGCGGGGACTTCTCCGTCAAAGTCAGACTGACCGACGCGAGGCCGCGATCTGGCAGCGACGTTACTGGGAGCGCGTGATCCGCGACGACAACGACCTGCGAGCCCACATCGACTACATCCACTACAACCCGGTGCGCCACGGCTGGGTCGAGCGCGCGCGTGACTGGCCGCACTCAAGCTTCCATCGCTATGTGCGCGAGGGCGTGCTGAGCGTGGATTGGGGAACAAGCCTGCAGACATTCACGCATGCTGCGGGGGAACACGCTCCGGTGGTCCAAGCTACGGGCAGATCGCAACCGCATGGTCAATCAAGATGAGCTCAGAGCGGTGCGCCACAGGCGCACCCTACGCGATCGGTCTCGTCGGCTTCGATGAAGCCAGGCGTCATTCGCACTTGTAGGGTGCGCCTGCGGCGCACCTACGACTACGACTGACGCAGCCACTCCAACAAAGCCCGCAGCCCCACTACGCTTGGGATTCCGCCCGCAGCGCACCCACCTCTCATCAAGCCGCAACCTCACCCCCCCGGCCCCGGCCGCTTCGCCAGCTTCCGCTGCAGGCTGCGGCGGTGCATGCCGAGCAGGCGGGCGGCGGCGGAGAGGTTGCCTTCGGTTTCGTGCAGGGCCTGCTGGATGTGCTCCCACTCGATGCGCGACAGCGGGGTCATCTGCTCTGGCGCCAGGGGGGCCTCTTCGTCCTCGTCCTCCCCGCGCAGGGCGCGCAGGATCGACTCGGCGCTGGCCGGCTTCGGCAGGTAGTTGATGGCACCGCGCTTGATCGCATCCACCGCGGTGGCGACGCTGGCGTAGCCGGTCAGCAGCAGGATGCGCAGCTCCGGCTGCAGCGCGCGCAGCGGTTCGATCAGGCCCAGGCTGCTCTCTGCGCCAAGCTTGAGATCGAGCACGGCGTAGTCGAACGTGCGCACACCGGCGGCCTGCAGGGCCTGCGCGCTGTCTTCGGCGCAGACGCAGTCCACACCGCGGCGATCGAGCGCACGCGCGAGGCTGCGGCCGAACACCGGATCATCATCCACCAGCAGCGCGCTTTCACGGCTCATTGCGCTCGTCTCCTCGATCCATCGCGTGTGCCTGCAGTGCGACCAGCGGCAGCCTGACCTCGGCCTCACTGCCGCCCTCGGGGTGGGCGCGGAGGTGCAGCACGCCGCCGAAATGCTCCACCGTCGCATGCGACAGCGCGAGCCCGAGCCCCAGCCCCTGCGGCTTGGTGGTCGCGAACAGCGACTGCAGGCGTTGCGCCGCGGCCGAGCCCAGGCCCGGGCCGCGGTCGCGCACCCGCAGCACCAGGCTGTCGCCTTCGGTCGCCAGCGTCAGACCCAGCTCTTCGCTGCCGGCTTCCTGCGAGGCATCGGCGGCGTTGTTCAGCAGGGCCAGCAGCAGGTGCTCCAGCAATGGCTCGGGCCGGATGCTCGGCAAGCCGCGGTCCAGACCGGACACCTGCAGGCGCAGCCCCGGGCGCAGCAGGCGCCAGCGCTCGACGATGTCGCCGAAAAACTCGCCGGCCGGCATGGGCCCGGACTCCACCGACTGCGCGTGCGCCACCAGCGCATGCACGCGCGCGCGGCACTCGGCGGCCAGCTGGCGCAGCGTGCCCAGGTCCTCCTGCGCCGCTCGGTCGGCATCGGCGAGCTGCAGATCGTCGAGGATCAGCTGCATGCTGCCCAGAGGCGTGTTCAGGGCATGCGCCAGGGCCGCCGCGTGCGCGCCCAGCGCGACGATTCCCTCGTTGCGCGCGGCGCGTTCGCGCAGTCTCGACAACTCGCGCTCACGCTCGGCCAGCGTGGCCGCCAGATAGCGCAGCGCGACGGTGAACAGCAGGGCGCTGAGCAGGAAGTTCGCGGCCATGCCCCACAGATGCAGGTCGAGCTGCAGCGCGCGCGCGCCATGCATGTGCGGCCAACCCGGTGCGAACAGGGCCAGCACCAGATAGGCCGCGCAGGCCGCGAGACCCACCGCCACCACCCAGCGCAGCGGCAGGGCCACCGCCACCAGCGCGATCGGCACCAGATACAGCGACACGAAGGGATTGGCGGTGCCCGCGCTCCAGTACAGCTGCCAGGTCAGCACGCCGAGGTCGACGGCGAGGTGCAGGGCCAGCTCGACCGGGCCGGCGGCGGCGGCGGCGCGGTGGCAGCGCCACTGCGCCCACAGATTGAACAGCAGCAGAACGAGCACGCCGGCCCACAGCGGCCCCGGCGCGAAGGGCATGCCGACACCGCTGATCGCGGCGACGATCGCGATCGGCTGGCCCGCCACCGCCAGCCAGCGCAGATCGGTGAGCAGGCGCAGGAAGCGCGGAATGGAGCGATCGGGGTGCATGCGCGCAAAGTATGCCCGCTGGCAACTCAGGCCAGACCGGCAAGGCGCAGCGCCACGCCGAGCGCGGCGCAGACGGCCAGCACGCTGAACACGCCGCGCTTGGCAAGGAAGACCAGGGCGAGCGCCAGCGCGGACAGCGCCAGCGCCGCCGGCTGCAGGCTGGAGGCCACCGGCAGCAGCAGGTCGATGGGTCCGGCCTCGACTCGGCTGCGCTCGGCGAACAGGGTATTCAGCGCGAACCACAGCGCGAGGTTGGCGATCACGCCGACCACAGCGGCGGTTATCGCCGCCAGCGCCGCCGAAAGCCGCGGCCGCCCGCGTAGGCGCTCGATGAAGGGGGCGCCGGCGAAGATCCAGACGAAGCAGGGCAGGAAGGTCACCCAGGTGGTGAGCAGGGCGCCGAGCGCCGCCGCCAGCAGCGGAGGCAGGCCGCTGGCCTCGCGGAAGCCGGCCAGAAAGCCGACGAACTGGGTGACCAGGATCAGCGGCCCCGGCGTGGTCTCGGCGAGGCCCAGACCGTCCAGCATCTCGCCCGGCTGCAGCCAGGCATGGACCTCGACGCCCTGCTGGGCGACGTAGGAGAGCACCGCGTAGGCGCCGCCAAAGCTCACCATGGCCATCTTCGAGAAAAACACCGCGATGCGGCTGAACACGTGCTCGCCGCCGAGCAGCCACAGCAGGCCGCCGACCGTGGCCAGCCACAGCAGCGCGCACAGCGCAGCGGCACGCAGGGTGCCGGGGTGCTGGACGTCGCGCAGGGCGATGGCGTCATCGCCATGGCCTGCGGGTCGCCAGTGCGAGGCCGTCAGCAGACCCAGAGCGCCGGCCGAAAGCACCACCAGCGGGAACGGCGCGTCGAACACGAACAGGGCCACGAACGCCGCCACCGCCAGCGCGATCGGCAGCGCGGATTCCAGCGTGCGCTGGGCGAGCCGGATCAGCGCCTGCAGCACCAGCGCCAGCACCGCCGCCTTCAGGCCGAAGAACAGGCCTTCGACCACGGCGACCTCGCCGAACAGCACGTAGACGAACGACAGGGCGAGGATCGCCAGCGCGCCCGGCAGGATGAACAGCAGGCCGGCGACCAGACCGCCGCGCACCCCGTGCAGCAGCCAGCCGACATAGGTCGCGAGCTGCTGGGCTTCGGGGCCGGGCAGCAACATGCAGTAGTTCAGCGCGTGCAGGAAGCGCGCCTCGTCGATCCAGCGCTTCTCCTCGACCAGCAGTCGATGCATCAGCGCGATCTGACCGGCCGGCCCGCCAAAGTTCAGCAAGCCGATCCGCCACCACAAAGCCAGCGCTTCGGCAAACGGCACCGGCGGAGTCGTCGCGCTCATGCGGCGCCCGCCGCCTCGCGCAGCGCCCGCACGCCCTCCGCCGACAGCACGCGCACCTCGCCCTTGGCCAAGGCGCCCAGCACCAGTGGCCCGATGGCGACGCGCAGCAGGCGCATCACCGGCAGCTCAGCGGTCTTCAACAGGCGACGGATATGGCGATTCCTGCCTTCGTCCAGCACCACTTCGAGCCAGGCGTTGCGCGGGCCTTCACGCAGCACGTCGATCGACACAACAGCCAGCCGCTCCCCGGCGTCGATGACGCCACCCCGCAGCTGGTCGAGCAAGGCGAGATCGGGCCGCCCCTCAACCTGCACGTGATAGGTCTTGTGCAGCGGCGTGCGCGGCTCGGTGAGCAGCGCGTTGAACATGGGGTCGTTGCTCAGCACCAGCAGACCCTCGCTGGCCTGATCGAGCCGGCCAGCCGGCGCCACCCACGGCAGATCGAGACCCTCCAGGCAGCGGTAGATGGTGTCGCGGCCGCGCTCGTCGCGGGCGCTGGTGACCAGGCCGCGCGGCTTGTTGAGGGCCAGATAGACGCGATCGACCGCGGCCGCAGCGTCGCCGTCGACTTCGATGCGCGGTTCATCCAGCGCGGTCGGCGACTCGGGGTCGGTGACCACGCGGCCGCGCACACGCACCCGTCCCTCCCGCACCCAGCGCTCGGCCTCCGAGCGCGAACACAGGCCGCGCTTGGAGAGCACGCGAGCCAGGCCATAGCGGACGGCAGAAGGGGGCTTGGACATAGGTGAGGCGCGGGTATCGCGAGTACGGAGCTGCATCCATCAAGACCGTGCGCAGCGTACGGGGACAGGCAGGGCAGGAATCGCATAGTCTGCCCCAGCCGGACCGCACCAGCGCCCGATTCACCGCGAAATCACCGCCAAGCCTCACAATCGCGACTATGTCAGAACCGCCCCATCCCGATTCCCAGCGCACCCCGCGCACCCTCCCAAGCCCACTCGCGGCCTTCCTACGTTGGTTCGACAGCAGCGTCCAGCCTGCGCAGACAGGAGACCCCGAGCGCATCGACTGGCTGCGCGTGATTCCATTCATCGGGCTGCACCTGGCCTGCTTCGGCATCATCTGGGTGGGCGTCTCGTGGTTCGCGGTGGCGGTCGCGGCCGGCCTGTATGCGCTGCGCATGTTTGCGATCACCGGCTTCTACCACCGCTACTTCTCGCACAAGGCCTTCAAGACTTCGCGGCCGATGCAGTTCGCCTTCGCGGTGATCGGCGCGATGAGCGTGCAGCGTGGCCCACTGTGGTGGGCTGCGCATCATCGCCACCACCATCGCACGTCCGACCGGCCCGAGGACCTGCACTCGCCAGTTCAGCACGGGTTCTTCCGCTCGCACATGGGCTGGTTCCTCACGCGCGGCGCCTTCGCCACCGATACCGGCACGATCGGCGACCTCGCCAAGTACCCGGAGCTGCGCCTGATCGACCGCTTCGACGTTTTGATTCCGGTGGCGCTGGCAACCTTCCTGTTCGTGCTCGGAGGCTGGCTGGAAACCGCCGCGCCAGGGCTTGAGACCAGCGGTCCGCAGCTGCTGATCTGGGGCTTTTTCGTATCGACCGTCGTGCTTTTCCACGCCACCGTGACCATCAACTCGCTGGCCCACCAGATCGGCAGCCGTCGTTACGAGACCCGCGACAACAGCCGCAACAACTGGTGGCTGGCGCTGCTGACCTTCGGCGAAGGCTGGCACAACAACCATCACCACTACCCGGGTTCGGCGCGTCAGGGCTTCCGCTGGTGGGAGCTGGACCTCACCTACTACGGCCTCAAGCTGATGAAGTGGATGGGCCTGGTCTGGGATCTGAAGCCCGTGCCCGCGGGCCTGAAGCGCGGCAAGGACTGACATGCGCATCGCAGTGGTGGGGTCCGGCATCGCCGGCATGGCGGCGGCCTGGCAGCTCGCGCGCGAGCATTCGGTGGTGCTGTTCGAGGCGGATTCGCGCCTCGGCGGTCACACGCACACACACACCGTGCAGCGCGAGGGCCGCAGTTTCCAGGTCGACTCGGGCTTCATCGTCCACAACCCCGAGAACTATCCGCTGCTGACCGCGATGTTCCGCGAGCTCGGCGTGGAAACACAGCCGACCACGATGAGCTTCTCGGTGCACAGCGACCGCACCGGGCTGGAATACAACGCTGGCACCTTGAACGGCCTGTTCTGCCAGCGCCGCAATCTGCTGCGGCCGCGCTTCTATCGCATGGTGGCCGACATCCTGCGCTTCTACCGCGAGGCGCCGGCCCTGCTCGAAGGCGATGCGCAGGGCCCGGCGCTGGGCGACTACCTGCGCGAGCACCGCTACTCGCCGATGTTCATCGACGAGCACCTGATTCCGATGGCCTCGGCCCTGTGGAGCTCGCCGTCGGACCGAGTGCTGCAGTTCCCGGCGCGCTACCTCGCCCAGTTCATGGCCAACCACCACATGTTGAGCGCTGGCGCGCGCCCGACCTGGCGGGTAGTCAAGGGCGGCTCCAGCGCCTACATCCGCGCGCTGGAAAGCCGCTGGCGGGTCGAAGCCCGGCTGGCGTCGTCCGTACAGTCGGTGCGCCGGGTCGAAGGCGGCGTCGAGATCACCACGCCGCACTACGCCGAGACCTTCGATCAGGCCGTGCTGGCCTGCCACAGCGATCAGGCGCTCAAGCTGCTGGATCAGCCCAGCGAGCGCGAGCGCGAGGTGCTGGGGGCAATCCGCTACCAGCCCAACGAAACCGTGCTGCACACCGATGCGCGCCTGCTGCCGAAGAATCCACGCGCCTGGGCAGCATGGAACGCGCATATCCCAATCGAGCCCAGCGCCGACTGCACGGTCAGCTACTGCATGAATCTGCTGCAGGGCCTGACATCACGCGAGCCCTTCGTGGTGACCTTGAATCGCAGCGCCGCGATCGACCCGTCGAAGATCATCGCGCGCATGCGCTATGCCCACCCCGAATACACCCACGCCAGCGTCGCCGCACAGGGGCGCCGCGGCGAGATCAACGGCGTCGACCGGATCTGGTACGCCGGCGCGTACTGGGGCTGGGGCTTCCACGAGGACGGCATCCGCTCGGCCGTCGACGTGGTGCGCGCGCTCGGCGTGCATTGGCCGCAATGAAGCCCAAGGCCGACAGCCCGGCGCTGAAGAGCGCGGTCTACGTCGGCCAGGTGCAGCACCGCCGGCACGCGCCGCATCCGCACGCCTTCCGCTATCCGCTGTTCATGCTCTACCTCGATCTGGGCGAGCTGGATCGCGTGTTCACCGGCCGCTGGCTGTGGTCGGTGGGTCGACGCAATGTGGCGGCCTTCCATCGCGAGGACTATCTGGGTGATCCGGCCCTGCCCTTGGACGAAGCAGTGCGCCGCCGCTATGCCGAGGTCAGCGGCCGCCGGCCGGAAGGACCGATCCGCCTGCTGACCCACCTTCGCTACTTCGGCTACAGCTTCAACCCGGTCAGCTTCTACTACTGCTTTCAGGCCGATGGCGAGACGCTCGACGGCATCGTCGCCGAAATCACCAACACGCCCTGGAAGGAGCGGCACAGCTACGTGCTGCCGGTCAGCGGGGCTGAAGCTGCAGACCCCGGGGAGCCTGCGCTCGCGGAAGCCGCGACATCACTGCGCTGGCGTTTCGACAAGCGCTTCCACGTCTCGCCCTTCATGCCGATGGATCGCGACTACGACTGGCGCTTCAACACGCCCGCGGAGCGGCTGCGCGTGCACATGAACATCGAGCGCGCCGACGGCCGCGACTTTGACGCGAAGCTCACGCTGCAGAGGCGCCCACTCGATGGCCCGGTGCTCGCCGGCTGCCTGTTCCGCCACCCGTGGATGACTGCCAAGGTGCTGTTCGGCATCCACTGGCAGGCCCTGCGCCTGTGGCTGAAGCGCAATCCCGTGTACGACCACCCCCGCAAAACACATTCGTGATGACGCGCAGTCGACGCACCGCGGTGCAGGCTGTCTTCCAAACCCGCAGCCAGTGGCAACCACCGCATGAATTCCCGCACTGAAGCCAGCTCCCTCGACGCCGGCGAAACCCTGGGCAACTCCCTGGACGGGTTGCCGATGGAAGCCCTCAAGGGTCTGGACCGGAAACTGCGCGCGCAGCTGCTGCGCCGCCTTTCCGACCTGCGCGAATGCGAGGTGCTGATCGAGGACGCCGAGGGCCAGGTCAAGCTGGGGCGGGCCGTCGAAGGCCGCGAGACCCTGCGCTGCCGGGTCCGCATCTTCGACCCCGCGTTCTATCGCATGGTCGCGGCCCAGGGTTCGGTCGGCGCCGGTGAGTCCTACATGGACGGCCACTGGCAGTGCAGCGACCTGGTCACCCTGGTGCGCATCCTGGTGGTCAACCGCGATCTGCTCGATGCGATGGAAGGCGGCCTGGCCCGGGTCGGCGGCTGGGCGCTGAAGGCGTGGCACAGCCTGCAGCGCAACACCCGCGCCGGCAGCCGCCGGAACATCGCCGCCCACTACGACCTCGGCAATGACTTCTTCAAGCTGTTCCTGTGCGAGAACCTGATGTACAGCGCGGCGGTGTTCGATGACCCGGCGGAGTCACTGGAGATCGCGTCCACCCGCAAGCTCGACCGCATCTGCCAGAAGCTGGCGCTGAAGCCGGGCGAGCACGTGGTCGAAATCGGCACCGGCTGGGGCGGCTTCGCGATCCATGCCGCGAGGCACTATGGCGTGCGCGTCACCACCACCACGCTGTCGAAAGAGCAGCGCGAGCTGGCGCTGGCGCGCATCGAAGAAGCCGGCCTGTCGGACCGCATCAGCGTGCTGCTGTCCGACTACCGCGACCTCACCGGCAGCTACGACAAGCTGGTCTCGATCGAGATGATCGAGGCGATCGGACACCAGTACCTCGACACCTACTTCGCCAAGGTCCGGAGTCTGCTCAAGGACGACGGCATGGCCCTGATCCAGGCCATCACCATCGAGGACCACCGCTATGAGGTCGCGCTGAAGGCCGTCGACTTCATCAAGCGCTTCATTTTCCCGGGCAGCTTCATCCCCTCGATACATGCCATGCAGGGCGCGATCGCACGCTCGACCGATCTGAAGCTCTACAACCTCGAGGACATCGGCCCCAGCTACGCGCTGACCCTGCGCCACTGGCGACAGCGCTTCCTGGCGCGGCTGGACGAGGTGCGCGCACAGGGCTATCCCGATCGCTTCATCCGCATGTGGGAGTTCTACCTCTGCTACTGCGAAGGCGGCTTCATCGAGCGTTCGATCGGCGACGTGCAGCTGCTGCTCACCGCGCCGCGCTGCCGCCGCGCCGAATACCTGCCCGACCTCGCCAGCGCCTCAGGCGCCGCGGTCCGCGCATGAAGCTGCTCGCGAACCTGGTCTGCTTCCAACTGGTCTGGATGGCCACCGTCGGCGGCGCCGCGCAGGGCTGGTGGTGGGCGGGCCCACTGGCGGTGCTGGCCTTTGCCGCGTGGCAGGTGCCGCTGTCGAGCGCCCCGCGGGCTGATTTGAAGATCATGGCGATCGCTGCCGTCGTCGGCTTCGCGATCGACAGCGCGCTGGTCCTGTCGGGCCTGCTCACGTTCCGTACCCCCCTGCCCTGGGACTTCGCCGCGCCGGTGTGGATCGTGGCCCTGTGGGTGGCGTTCGCGCTCACGCTCAACCACTCGATGGACTCGCTCAAGCGACGCCCGCTGCTTGCCGTCCTGCTCGGCCTGCTCGGCGGTCCGCTCGCCTACTGGGTCGCTTCGCGCGTGTGGAATGCGGCCGATCTCAACGGCAGCGTGCTGTTCACGCTGGCGGTCATCGGCGTGATCTGGGGCGTGATGACACCGCTGCTGCTGGCGCTGGCCGAGCGCCTGAAACGCACGCCGCAGGCCGCCTGACGTGGCCTCCTTCGAACCTTCGGTCCTACTGCTCGGCGTGGCGGCAATCGCCGTGCTCGGCATGAGCGCGGTCTGGCTGCTGCAAATCCGAACCCGCAACGCCGGCTACGTGGATGTCGCCTGGGCCGGCCTGCTCGCCGTTGCCGCCCTGCTGTACGGCAGCTTCGGGCCCGGCGCCGGCTTGCCGCGCCTGTTGATCGCCATGCTCGGCGGCATCTGGGGCGTGCGCTTGGCTCTGCACTTGCTGTCGCGCGTGCTGCACGAGGCTGAAGACGGCCGCTACGCCGCCCTGCGTGAACACTGGCAGGGCCACCAGGGCAAGTTCTTCGGCTTCTTCATGGCCCAGGCCCTGCTGGTGGTGCTGTTCTCGCTGCCCTTTCTTGCGGTCGCAGCCAACCCGCACACCGGCTTCAGCCTGACGATGGCACTCGGTGTGCTGGTGTGGGTGGGCAGTCTTGCCGGCGAAAGCGTGGCCGACCTGCAGCTGGCGAAGTTCCGCGGCTGCCCCGGCAACCGCGGCAAGACCTGCCGCATCGGCCTGTGGAACTGGTCGAGGCATCCGAACTACTTCTTCGAGTGGCTGCACTGGTTCGCCTACGTGCTGCTGGCCTGGGGCTCGCCCCTGTGGTGGCTTACCCTGATCGGCCCGGTGGCGATGCTGGTCTCGTTGCTGTGGGTCACCGGCATCCCCTACACCGAGCAGCAGGCCCTGCGCTCGCGCGGCGAGGACTACCGTCGCTACCAGCAGCAGGTGAGCATGTTCTTCCCCTGGCCGCCGCGACGCGCGCGCGACTGACGCTCTTCCTTTCCCTTCGAGAACACACCACCGATGAGCCTGATCGACCTGTGCGAACGCGGGCTGGTGCCCGATGCCCTGACCCGACTCGGCATCCGGCGCCTGTGCGCGCAGCGCCTGCGCGAAGAACACGACGGCGACGCCGTTGCCGCATGGACGCGCTTCCGCGCCCTGCTCGACGGCCTGCGTTCGAGCCCGCTGGCGATCGAGACCGAGGCCGCAAACCGTCAGCACTACGAAGTGCCGGCGCGCTTCTTCGAACTCAGCCTGGGCAAGCGCCTCAAGTACAGCAGCTGCTACTACCCGACCGGCCGCGAGACGCTGGACCAGGCCGAAGAAGCGATGCTGGCGCTGTACGGCGAGCGCGCCGAGCTGGCCGACGGCATGCGCATCCTCGAACTCGGCTGCGGCTGGGGCTCGCTCACCCTGTGGATGGCCGAGCGCTTTCCGAACGCGCGCATCCTTGGCGTCTCGAACTCGGCCAGCCAGCGCGAGCACATCCTCGGCCAGTGCGCGAAGCGCGGCCTGAACAACGTCGAGATACTGACCCGCGACGTCAACGTGCTGGACCTCGGCGAGCGCCGCTTCGACCGCGTGGTCTCGGTCGAGATGTTCGAGCACGTGCGCAATTACCGCACCCTGTTCGAGCGCATCAGCGGCTGGCTGGACCCCGGCGGCAAGCTGTTCTGCCACGTGTTTTGCCATCGCGAACTGATGTATCCGTTCGAGACCGAGGGCGAGGACAACTGGATGGGCCGCTACTTTTTCACCGGCGGCCTGATGCCGGCGGCCGACACCTTTCTGAACTTCAAGGAGCATCTGCGGCTGGAGGAACAGTGGCGCCTGTCGGGCACCCACTACGAGCGCACCAGCAACCACTGGCTGGAAAACCAGGACCGCCATGCCGACGAGATCCTGCGCCTGTTCGAAGAGGTGTACGGCAAGGCCGAAGCAAAAATCTGGGCACAACGCTGGCGGATGTTCTGGATGGCCTGCGCCGAGCTGTTCGGCTACGCCGGCGGCAACGAGTGGCTGGTGGCGCACTACCGGTTCCAGAAGCGCTGAGGTGATCGGCGGGCTGCGCTCGATGTGCTCGGCGCGCTCTGCAGAGCGAGACGTGGGGTGAGGCGGTGTCGTGCTCATGGTGGGCCAGGGCCCACCCTACCCAGCCCTTCGAGCGTAGCCCGGTCCCTTCGAGCGTCGACCCGACCCTTCGAGCGTCCTCCCTACCCTTCGAGCGTCCTCCCTACCCTTCGAGGGTTGATCCGCCCTTTCGCGCGTTGATCCGCGCTTTCGTGCATTGCCCTGTGCTTTCGAGAACTGATGCGCCTGAGCACTGCGGGCCAGTAAGCGTCAGGGCATCGCCGCCTCTGAGAATGCATAGGGTGGGCCCTGGCCCACCATGGCATCCGGGGCTCTCCACGCACCCGAGCGTCGTGCCACGCGGGAGGAGCCTCCCGCTTTCGTCCCGCGCCTGCGTCCGGGGATACCGGGGCAACCGGCACGCACCCGCGATTTCCGCCAACCCCACCGCAGCCCGTACCCTGTGCGGATGCCTGCCATCGTCCTTGCCACCCTCAACGCCCGCTACGCCCACGCCTCGATGGGCCTGCGCTGCCTGCGCGCCAACCTCGGCGAGCTGCGCGAACACTCGGTGATCCGCGAATTCGTGATCGGCCAGAAGACCGAGGAAATCGTCGAGAAGCTGCTGGCCGACTCGCCGCGCATCCTCGGCCTCGGCGTCTACATCTGGAACGTCGAGGAAACGACTCGCGTTGTCGCCCAGCTGCGCGTGGTCGCACCTGAGGTGACGATCGTCCTGGGCGGCCCCGAGGTCAGCCACGAGACCGATCAACAGCGCATCTGCGCACTGGCCGACTACGTCATCACCGGCTGGGGCGATGTCAGCTTCGCCGAGCTCGCGCGAGATTTGCTCGCAGGCACGCCGCCTGCAGCCAAGCTGATCCCGGGCGCACAGCCGCCGCTGGCCGAGCTGGCCATGCCCTATGTGGAGTACAGCGACGAAGACCTGCAGCGTCGGCACCTGTATGTCGAAGCCTCGCGCGGCTGCCCCTTCAAGTGCGAGTTCTGCCTGTCCGCGCTCGACAAGACCGCCTGGCCGTTCCCGCTGCCGGCTTTCCTGCAGGCGCTGGATGATCTCTACGCACGCGGCGCGCGCCAGTTCAAGTTCGTCGACCGAACATTCAATCTGAAGGTCGACACCTCGCTAGCGATCCTCGAGTTCTTCCTCGGCAAGCTCGAAGCCGCGCCCGACGACCCGCTGTTCGTGCACTTCGAGCTGATCCCGGACCACCTGCCCGAACGCCTCAAGGCCCTCATCGCGCGCTTCCCTTCCGGCAGCCTGCAGTTCGAGATCGGCATCCAGAGCTTCAACCCCGAGGTGCAGGCGCGCGTGTCGCGTCGCCAGAACGACGCCGCCGCCGAGGCCAACCTGCGCTGGCTGCGCGAGCACAGCCGCGCGCATCTGCACGTCGATCTGATCGCCGGCCTGCCCGGCGAGGACATGGCCAGCTTCGCCGAAGGCTTCGACCGGCTGGTGCGGCTGGCCCCGCACGAGATCCAGTTCGGCATTCTGAAGCGCCTGCGCGGTGCGCCGATCGCACGCCACACCGCCGGGTTCGACCTGCGCTTCAACCCGGACCCGCCCTACAACATCCTGTCGACCCGCGAGCTCGACTTCGCCACCCTGCAGCGGCTGTCGCGCTTTGCCCGCTACTGGGATCTGGTCGCCAACTCGGGCCGCTTCGCGCGCACGCTCGGCCTGCTGCTGGGCGAATCACCCTTCGCCCACTTTCTCGCCTTCAGCGACAGGCTGTACGCGCGCATCAGCCAGACCCACGCGATCGCGCACGAGCGACTTGTGCTGCTGCTGCGCGAGCACCTGCAGCTACGCGGCGACAACCCCACCGAAGCCATCGACCGTGCCCTCATCGACGACTACCGCGGCGCCGGTGGCCGCTCGCGCTTCGACTTCGAACCTGCCGACAGCCCGGCACCGCTGCCACGGCAGCGCGATGCGCAGAAGGCGGGCGCCACGCCGAAGCGACAGGCGCGGCATCTGCGCGCGGGCGGCTGAGGGAGCGAAGGCCGCGGCCAGGGCTGCGGCTTGGCCGGGTAGCGACCGTCAGGTCGCATCCTCGCCGTCTGCGCGCCCTCGAACGCACGCGATCTTCCACGGGGAGTGCGGGCACTCGGCCCACCCACGTCCGCAGCCATGCACAGAACCCTCGATCGAAGCGGCAGACCGAAGCTTCGCTGCGGCTGCACGCCGGGGGTTTACAGTAGCCGCGAGCGCGCACCGCGCTGCGCGCTCAAGCCCCGCCGTCACACCCACTGCGCCCGCAGCGCCGGAGTTGCCGCATGTCCGAGCCCGACGATCCCCTTCGCCGCCGCGCCCTTGTCGGCGGCCTCACCCTCGCCAGTTTCGCGATCCTGCGGCCGCTGGGCGCGGCAACACCGCGGCAGACCGAGGGGCCGTTCTTTCCGGTCGACACCACGACCGAGTCGGACTTCGACCTGACCCAGCTCAGCGGACACACGGAGCGCGCCGCGGGTCGTATCGTCGAAATCCACGGCATCGTGCGCGGCGCTGACGGCGCGCCGCTGTCGGGCGCCTTGCTGCATGTCTGGCAGGCCAATCACCACGGCCGCTACGCGCACGCCGCCGATCGCAACCCCGCACCGCTGGACCCGCACTTCCAGGGCTACGCACGACTGCAGACGGACGCCAGCGGCAGTTACCGCGTGCGCACCATCGTGCCGGGCGCCTATCCGGTAGGACGCCGCTGGTCGCGCCCGCCACACGTGCACTTCAAGGTGTCCCACCCCGAGCACCGCGAGCTCACCACCCAGATGTACTTCGCGGATGAGCCGCTGAACGCCGACGACCGGCTCCTCAATGCGCTGGACGCGGCGGAGCGCGCGCAGGTCGTGGTGAGTTTTGTCCCAGGCCCGAATGACCCGTTCCCGGAAGGCCGCTTCGACATCGCGCTGGCACGCACCTGAGCGCGATCGCGCACGAGCGGCGTGTTCTGCTGCGGCGCGAACAGCGACAGGGGCTCATCGACACGCCCACCGAAGCCCTCGACCGCGCCCTGGTCGACGACTGCCGAGGCGCGGGCGGCCGCAGGGTTGCGTAAGACGTCACCGCGTTGACAGAAGCGCGGCTCGGCTATGCTCCTGCCGCATGAGCCCTGAGCCTCCTCCACCCGGCACCAGTGATCCGCCCTACGTGGCCGAACCCGCCGCCTATGGCGCGCACTACGCCGAGCTGGTGCGGATCGCGCGCGCCGAACTGGCTCGCCACCAGCGCCGCGGCACGCTCGACACCCGCGCGCTCGTGCACGAAGCCTGGCTGAAGCTGCACGCCACCGATCCCGCCGATTTCGCCAGCCGCAGGCACTTCTACGCGACCGCCGCAAAAGCCATGCGCCACGTGGTGATCGACTACGCCCGCGCGCGTCAGGCCCAGCGCCGCGGCGGCGGATGCGAGCCGCTGACCCTGGAGCGCGTCGACTACCAGCCGATCGCGCTGGATCTGCAGATCGAGCAGCTGGTGCAGCTCGATTCCGCACTCGACCGTCTGGCCGAAGCCGATCCACGGCTCGTGCAGATCATCGAACTGCGCTTCTTCAGCGGGCTGGAGGTGCGCGAGATCGCCGAGCTGCTGGGCGTGTCCGAGCCCACCATCAAGCGCGGCACGCGGGTCGCCAAGGCGTTTCTGGAGAAAGAACTCACCAGCGACTGAGCACGGGCAGCGACGCGCTGCCGCGACGCGCTCAACCCCCTCCTGGCAAGGCCTCCAGAACCGCGACGTAGGGGTCGTCCGCCGCCACGCGCGCGCGGTAATCGCGGACCAGGCTGTCCAGCGCGGACCGCATCGCTTCATCTCCACGACGGATCTGACAGGCCCGGTGCAAGGCCAGTGCGTAGAGCTTCGGCGGACTGTCTCCCGGGGGATCCGCCTGACCGCGTTGGACCGACTGCTCGCTGTAGCCGCAGTCCGAGGGCGCTCCCGTGCGCGCCAGCTGGATCCGGGCGAGGTTGTTGTAGCTCGATATCGACTGCGTGTTGTCGGCGCCGTACAGCGCCGCGAACACTGTCAGCGCCTCTTCGAAGTGCGCCTGGGCCTCGTCAAGCCGGCCCAGTTTCAACAGAGCGCTGCCGACGCCGATGATCGACAGCGCGGTCGCCGGGTGCACGTCGCCCAGCGCAGGGCGGCGGATGGCCAGCGCTTCCTGGGCATGCTCGAGCGCCCGCGCGGGCTGGCCCGTCGACAGCAGCGCGTTCGCCACATTGTTGGCCGCCATCGCAATGCTTGGATGACCCGGCGCATGCAGCTGGCGGCGTTGGCTGAGCACCGTCTCGAACATCGGCAGCGCGTCCCCGTAGCGCCGCTGGGCGAACAGCACACCGGCCAGGTTGTTGAGTGCCACCGTCGTGATCGGATGCGCTTCGCCGTAGACCTGTCGAAAGATCGCCAGCACTTCGCGGCGCAGCGTCTCGGCGCTGCCGAGGTCGCCGCTGTTGGTCTGCACCATCGCCAGCGAAGACAGCGCCTTGGCGCGCAGCAGGGCATCGCTGCTCTGCGCGGCGTCCAGCGCCGCGAGGCTGCGCTGGGCCAGCGCGAGCGATTCGTCCCTGCGCCGCGCCACCTGATAGACGGACACCAGCGATCCTGCGACCTGCTGGGTTTCTTCCGCGGCGAGACCCTGCAGCTGCTAACGCACCGACAGCGCCGCGCGCAGATGCCGTTCGGCGGCAGCAAACCGTCCCAGCGCCTGCTCGGCGCGGCCGAGGTGATAGTCGAGCGCGGCTGCGTGCAGGCGGTCGATGCTGCTGCCCTGCGCTGCGGCTTTCCGCAGCGGGCCGAGCTCATCCAGCACCTGCTGGAACTGCCCCAGACCCTGCCGCGCGGCGGCACGCGTCAGCACCAGCCGCCGCTGCAACTCGCCATCGCGGTCCGCGGCAGGTGTTCGCAGAGCCTCGTCCAGCAGCGGGAGAGCGTCCGCATACAGCCCGAGACCGACATGCGCCTCGGCCATCGCCTGCAGCAGCACCCGGCGCGCGCCCGGCTGATCGACCAGGGCACCGCGGATGCGCTGACTTCCGGTCTGCAGCAGCTCGCGCGCGCTGACTTCGCGGCCGCGGGCAGCCTCCGGGTCGGCCAGCGCGAACAGCTGCTGCATGAAGGCCAGCGCTTCGCGCGCCGTCGCCGCTTCGCGGCGCGCGGCCTCGGCTTGCCACAGTGCAGCGCCGAGACCCAGCAGCAGCGCCAGTACTGCAAAGCTGGCCGAACCCACCGCCCACACGTTCCGCCGCAGAAAGCGACCCAGCGCATAGCGAAGGCTGCCGCGGCGCGCGGAAACCGGCCGCTGCTGCAGATGGGCGCGCAGATCGTCGGCGAACAGCTGCACCGAGCCATAACGTTCCTGCGGCTGCTTGCGCAGGGCTCTCAGCGCGATCGCATCCAGATCGCCACGCAGCTGGCGGCGCAGCTGGGCCGGCGTGGTGCCGCGCAGCTGGGCGAGTCGATCGCGCTGCGTGGCGGGGTCTTCTGTTTCTTCGAGCGGGGTCGGACCCGGCGCGTCCGGAGTCGCGGCGACCCCGCTCGGACGCTCGGTCGCCGACCCGCTCGGGCGGGCCGGCTCGCAGTGCAGCACCTGCTGCTCGATGGCGGCCACCGACAGCCCGCGCGTCGCATACGGGCGGCGCCCGCTGATCAATTCGAACAGCAGTACGCCAAGCGCGTGAACATCGACCGCGGTGGTGGTGAGCGCGCCGCTGATCTGCTCAGGTGCAGCGTAGCCGGGGGTGTAGACGCGCTGCTGCAGCTGGGTGGCCGCGGCAGCACCGTCGGCTTCGATCAGCCTGGCGATACCGAAGTCGAGCAGCTTGACCTCACCTGCCGCCGACACCAGCACGTTGGCAGGCTTGAGATCGCGATGCACCACCAGCCGCGCATGCGCATACGCCACCGCTTCGCAGACCTGCAGCAGCAGCCGGAGTCGCGACGGAACGTCCAGGCGCAGGCCATCGCAGTAGCTGCACAGGTCGGTGCCTTCGACGTACTCCATCGCGAGAAAGGGCTCGCCGCTGGCGCCCATACCGCCGTCGAGCAGCCGCGCGATGTTCGGATGTTCAAGCCCTGCCAGGATCTGCCGCTCGGCAGCCAGCCGCTCCATCACGCCGACCGAGCCCGACCCGCCGCGCACCAGCTTCAGCGCGGCCTGCTGGACAAAGCCACCCTCGACCCGTTCCGCGAGGTAGACGGTGCCCATGCCGCCTTCGGCCAGCACCCGCAGCAGCCGCCAGGCGCCGAAGCGCTGGCCCAGACGCGCCGAGGCGGCCTGCCGGCTGTAGTCGTCAAGCAGGTCGGGCGCGCGCTCCAGCAGTCCGGTGGTGACGCCATGCCGCGCATCGGCGTCGAGCATCGCCAGCACTTCCGCGCGCACTCCGGCATCGGCGCACTCGCCCTGCAGCCAGGCAGCCCACTGCGGCTGGGGCAGTTCCACGGCTGCCTCGAACAGATCCCGCACGCGCTGCCAGTGTTGTGGGTTCATCCGTTCCGCCCTGCCGGAGTCAGTGGCGCGCGTGGCCATGGCGCCGGTCTGGCGGACAGACTACAGCCCGCAGAAGCCGCAGCGCAGCGGCCGCGCGCGCGGATCGCGCGCCGCCGCAACGCGGGGTGGCGCCGGCGCAAGGTGCACGCCGAACCCGCCTCACTCGCCCTCGAAGCCATCGGCGAACACCGAGCCCCCCTGCAGCCGATAGGTCAGCAGCAGGCTCTGCCCGCTGGCGCTGTTCTCGCTGGCACTGCCCACCAGGATGCCGTCGGCGTCGATCAGCACACGCTGGGCGCTGTCGAAGCTCGGCAGGCTGGTGCCGTAGGCGCTGCGGTGATCGAGCAGCACCACGCCAGCGGCGCCAAACGCCGGGTCGCGCTGGCCGCTCGGAGTGTAACGAACCAGAACATCGTCAGCGTCGGCGTCGCCGCCCGAGGCCGCAGCCGCGACAGGGAATGCATAAGCTTCCCCACCGCCTTCCTGCAGAAAGCCGTAGGCATTGACCGAGATCGGCACCGGCGCGGTGACGCGGTGCGCGCCGCTGCTGGAGGTGACCTGCGCAAACGCAAAGCCGCTGCTGCCGATGGCGACGAAGCTGGCGGTCGGAACGCTCTGGCCGTCTACCCGCACATCCGCGACATGGGCCAGCGGCGCGATGATCTCCAGCGTGTGCAGATAGGCACCAATGAAAGCGCGGTCGGGCGCCACCACCGAGTAGCGGGACTGCCACTGCGCGATCGGCGCGATGCCCAGCATGAAGACATCGCCGATGCAGGGGTTCTGCGGAAAATCCACGCGGCAGGACTGCGCATAGCGCACCACGCTGACCGGCGCACTGCTGGTGATGCGAGTCGGCGTGGTCCGGCTGAACTGGTGGAAGTTGGCAGCGCCCAGCACCGCAGCGACCTGTCCGTCGATCGAGACCACGGTGCCGTCCTGCTGTGCGTAGACACGCACCACGTCGCCGCTGGGGCGCTGGCGGGTCGGCACGTTGAGGAAATCCTGGCCCCAGTACCTGACCGGCGGCATCTGCTCGACGATGCCTCCGCACTGCGAGCCCATGATCGGGTTGCCGAGAATGATGTCGGCGCAGGTATGGTTGCCGAACACGGCCACCGGTCGGGTCGCACTGACCACGCTGCCGCTCAGGTCGCCATCCGGCGAGACGCGCAGCCGGTACACCTGGCCTTGCTGCAGGCCCACTTGGAAGGGCACGCCCGCCGGGCGGTTCGGGGTGGCTACCGCAGGGGTCACCGTGATCAGGGTGTTGTTGGCACTGGCGACCACGGCAAAGGACGAACCGTTGCCCAGCCCGCGGCCCCAGGACGCGATCCGATGCTCGGTGCCAAGCAGCCGCGCCGGAAGTATCTGCGAGCCATCGGTGGCGAAGCTGCGCCCGCTCAGCACAGTCAGCGTGATCGGTGCCTCGGCGGTGACCCGCAAGGCCTTGTCGAAGACGCTGTCGTTGGGACCGCCCAGTTCGATTTCGAGCGGCACGGTCACCACCGTCGCCTGCCCAGGGGTGACAGTGAACGGCAAACGGATGTTCAACGCTGCGTTCAGCACGTAGCCACTGGTGGCGGTATCCGCGGAGATCAGCAGTTGGGTATCGGCTTGCGGAACCACCGTCTCGGGAATCGCGAGCCAGAAGTCGGTGCCGGCCTGGGCCGGCGACACCGAGGGCGCCATCCGGGTGCCAGCCAGCAGCGGTCGTCCGCTGGCGTCCAGAGCCAGCGCTCGCAGGCTTGAACCCACGCCCAG
>JBIJCA010000147.1:0-10795 GCA_044344935.1 Aquimonas sp.
CCAGCCCGGCCACATCTTTCCGCTGACGGCCCAGCCCGGCGGCGTGCTGGCGCGCACCGGCCACACCGAAGCGGCCTCGGACCTGCCGCGCCTGGCGGGCCTGGAGCCGGCCGGCGTGCTGGTCGAGATCCTGAACCCCGACGGCAGCATGGCTCGGCGGCCGGACCTCGAGGTCTTCGCCCGCGAGCACGGCCTCAAGATCGGCTCGATCGAGGATCTGGTCGCCTACCGGCTGGCCAACGAGCACACCGTCGAGCGCATCGACAGCCGCGAGATTCCGACCCGCTTCGGTGCCTTCACCCTGCACACCTACCGCGATCGGCTCAGCCACGAACTGCACTTCGCGCTGGTGCGCGGCGAGATCCTTGCCGATCAGCCGACCCTGGTGCGCGTCCACGTCAAGAACCCGCTGGCCGACGTGCTGCACTGGCAGCGCCCGGATTTCGGCGTGGCCGCGATCGACGCGCTGCAGGCGATCGACCGTGAGGGCAGGGGCGTGCTGGTGGTGCTCACCGAGCCGCAGTCGAACGAGCAGCTGCTGTCGCGCATTACCGGTGAGCCGACCCGGCCGGCGGAGGGCGATGCCGGCCCCGCCGGTGCCCGCGCCGGCCAATGGCGCCGCAACGGGGCCGGCTCGCAGATCCTCGCCGACCTGGGCGCCGGCAAGCTGCGCGTGCTGGGCACCCCGCGCCGGCAGATCGGGCTGGGCGGGTTCGGGTTGGAGGTGGTGGGGTATGTGTGAGAGCTGGGATTGGGGATTGGGGATTCGCAAGAGCGGGGCGGGGCAGGTTCCGGAATGGTGCTTCGACCCATCGACTCGCCACTTCAGCGATGGATGTGCTGTGCGCGCCGAGCTTGGCGATGCGCTTGCCGCGCCGGCTTCTGACGAATCCCGAATCCCGAATCCCAGATCCCGAATAGGCTAAACTCCCGCCCCCTCAAGAGAAACCGGTCCCATGGCGCATTACGAAGGTGATCTGCGGGTCGTGCCCGGCGCGCGCTACGCGGTGCTGGTCAGTCGCTGGAATCCGCGCATCACCGATGCATTGGTGGACGGCGCCAAGCGCGCGCTGATCGGCAATGGCGTCGGTGCGGGTGACATCGACGTGATCCGGGTGCCGGGCGCGTGGGAGCTGCCCCTGGCGGCCCGCGAGCTGGCTCTGGCCGGGCGGCACGCAGCGCTGATCGCGCTCGGCTGTGTGGTGCGCGGCGACACCCGCCACTACGAGCACGTCGCCGATCTCTGCGCGCAAGGTCTCGCTCGGGTTGCGCTGGATGCTGGCATCCCCGTCGCCAATGGTGTGCTGGCGGTCGAGAAGCTCGAGGACGCCGAGATCCGTGCCGGCGGCAGCCACGGCAACAAGGGCGAGGAGGCCGCCCTGACCGCCCTGGAGATGGCCAGCCTGATCGTCGCCCTGCGCGGCCAGGACGATTGAACCCCGCGCGGGATCTTCCGCGCGCCACAGACAACAGGGCGAGGCCACGCACCTCGCCCGTGGAGCAGACCATGAAGCATGTTCGTACCGATGGCATCGACCCCAGCGCGCGCTCGCGCGCACGCCGCCGCGCCCTGCAGGCGGTTTATGCGTGGCAGCTGTCCGGCTCGACCATGGGCAAGGTGCTGGAGCAGTTCCGCGATGAGCAGGACATGGACATCGCCGACCTCGAATACTTCGAGGACCTGCTGCGGGGCCTCGAAGCGCATCTGGGTCAAGTGGATGCGGCCTTGGAACCCTTCATCGATCGCCCGCTGGAGCAGGTCGATCCGATCGAACGCGGCGTGCTGCGGCTTGCGGTCTACGAACTGCTGCATCGGCTCGATGTCCCCTATCGCGTGGTCATCAACGAAGCCATCGAGATCGCCAAGCGCTTCGGTTCCGATCACGGCCACACCTACATCAACGGTGTCCTCGACCGTGGCGCGCAGACCTGGCGCGCCGCCGAGGCCCGCGGCGGCGGCCGCCGCGGCTGAGTGCGCTGCCCACGGTCTGCAGGCATGCCACGACCGGGCGCGTGCAAGCGCGCTTCGCGTTTGCAGTGGCGCGCAGGTTCCGCGCTCGCTGATGCCGCAGGCGCACGCGCATGAGCGCCGCTGAATTCGATCTGATCGCGCGCATCCGAGCCCGCGCCGGCACCAGCACCGACGTGCTGCTGGGCATCGGTGACGATGCCGCACTGCTGGTGTCGCCGCCTCCAGACGAGGCGCTGTGCGTCTGCGTCGACACCCTGAACGCGGGCGTGCACTTCCCCGTCGACACCGCGCCGTTCGACATCGGCTGGAAGGCGCTGGCGGTGAACCTCAGTGACCTCGCTGCGATGGGCGCGCGGCCGCGCTGGGCCACGCTGGCGCTGAGCCTGCCCGGCGCCGATCCGGCCTTTGTCGATGCGCTGATCGATGGCCTCCTGAGCCTGGCCGCAGAGCACGGCGTGGCGCTGGTTGGCGGTGACACCACCCGCGGGCCCTTGAGCCTCACCGTGCAGGCGATCGGCAGCGTCGCGCCCGCGCGTGCGCTGCGTCGTAGCGCCGCGCGTGCGGGTGACGCGCTCTATGTCAGCGGCGCGCTCGGCGACGCTGCGGCGGGTCTGGCGCTGGCCCAGGGGCGGAAGAGCTGCGCGGATTCCGCCACCGTCGCTGCCCTGCGCGCTCGGCTCGATCGACCGCTGCCGCGGGTTGGTCTGGGCCTTGAACTCGCCGGCGTGGCGCGCGCCGCCATCGACATCAGCGATGGCCTGCTCGCCGACCTCGGCCACCTGCTGCAGTCCAGCGGTGTCGGCGCGGTGCTCGATCTCGATGCGATGCCGGCCTCAATCGCTCTGCAGACCTTGTTGACGGACAGCCAGCAGCGCTGGCCGCTGCAATTGGCCGGTGGTGACGACTATGAGCTGCTTGTCTGCGGCGATGCAGCGAGTATTGAGGCACTGCCGGCTTTCGCGCGCGGCGAACTCACCCGCATCGGACGCATCCGCGCCGAGCCGGCCGTTGCCTTCGTGCGCGCCGGCCAACACTGCGACTACGCCCCGGCGACGCGCGGCTACCAGCACTTCGCCTGAGTTTGTGGAGGACGTAGCCGCACTAACCCATAGGGTGGGCCCTGGCCCGCCGAAGCTGCGAACTCCCCTCGTGTCATCGCGGGCCCCCGGATGTCACCCCGCGTTGATCGCCCCGAGTTGCGTCAGCCCGACACCGATTCGTCGCCACGGTGGGCCAGGGCCCACCCTATGCGACCACTCGCCCTCGACGAGGCCCTTGCGATGCCACCGTTTGGAATCGGCCTGGGTGCACCTCGGGCATTCGATCGGGATGGTGCGGCCCTGCGGACGCCACCGATTGAGGCGCGAGATGCCCGCCCCTCAGGGGCTCCCGGCATACTTGCGCGCATGACCGGCAAACGCCCTCCTCTGTCCCTGCTTACCCACCCCTATGGCTGGCTCGCCAGCGGTTTCGGATCGGGGTTCTCGCCGGTCGCGCCGGGCACCGTCGGCAGCGCGACTGCCTTGATCCCCTGGCTGCTTCTGCGCGAATTGCCGGCGTGGCAGTACCTCGCGATCACCCTGGCCGTGTTCGCGCTGGGCGTGCTCGCCGCCGACTGGGTGATTCGCGCCATCCACACCGATGACCCCGGCGTCGTCGTACTCGACGAGTGGGTGGGGCTGTGGCTGACGCTCTTCCTGGCGCCCGCTGGCTGGATCTGGATGTTGCTCGGCTTTGCGCTGTTCCGGCTGTTCGACGTCTGGAAGCCCTGGCCGGTGCGCTGGGCTGATCGCGCGCTGCACGGCGGCTTTGGCGCGATGTTCGATGATCTGCTGGCCGGGCTGTACGCGTTTCTCGCCCTGCAGGGGCTGGTGCTGCTCAACGCCGTATTCGGAGTGTTGCCCTGATGAACGATCTGCCGACCGGCCTGCTGCGCGGCGAAGACGGGATCGTCCGCTGCGGCTGGCAGCAGAACCTCGCCGACTACGCGCACTACCACGACCACGAATGGGGTCGACCCGTGCGCGAGGATGTGCGCCTGTTCGAGAAGCTCTGTCTCGAAGGGTTCCAGTCAGGATTGAGCTGGCTGACCATCCTGCGCAAACGCGAGGGCTTCCGCAGCGCATTCGCCGGTTTCGATCCGCAGCGTGTCGCCGGTTTCGACGAGACCGATGTTGTTCGTCTGATGGGCGATGCCGGCATCGTCCGCCACCGCGGCAAGATCGAGGCAGCGATCCACAACGCCGCACGTGTGCTGGAGATCCAGCGCGAGTTCGGCGGCTTCAGCGACTACATCTGGCGCTTCGAGCCGCCCGCATCCGAACGCCCGCTCCGTTTCGACTGGGACAGCCTGCGTGCGCTGGCGCAGACGCCCAGCTCGGTGTCGCTGTCAAAGGACCTGCGCAGGCGCGGCTTCAAGTTCGTTGGCCCCACCACCTGCTATGCCTTCATGCAGGCGATGGGGCTGGTCAACGATCACGTTGAAGGCTGTGCCTTCCGCTGATCGCCAGTCCTTCGTCGAGGCAGACCTTCAGGGCAGCTCGCTGCCGCTGTAGCGCTGGGCTTCGGCGCCCTGCACGCTGCCGATGCGTGCGGTCTCGTGCACGAACAGCTCGACTTCGCGTTCAAACACCATCGGCCCCGCCACTTCCGAGTCCGGCCCGATCACGATCTTCGGAACGCGGCTGTTGCCACCCCAGTTGAACCAGCCGCTGTTCGGCTTCTCGATGGTGATGCCGCCCGCGATCCGGCTGCCCGCGAGCAGAGTGATGTCGCCGTTGACGGTGTTGAAGTTCCCGCCGATCGATGCCGACTCCATGCGCAGGCTGCCGTTGACCGTCTCGATGGTGCCGCGGACGCTGGCGCCGCTGTCCAGCCGCACGCTGCCGTTGACGGTTTCAGCGGCTCCAGCCTGTGCGTTGACATCGAGATTGATCGAGCCGTTGACGGTTTCGATGCGTTCGGCGCTGGCGCCTTCCTGCAGCGAGATGCTGCCGTTGACCGCTTCCGCGCTGTCGGCGCGCGCGCTGGTGGCGACCACGATGCTGCCGTTGACGGTCTCCAGGCTGCCGTAGCTCTGTCCGGCCTCGGTGCGGATGGCGCCGTTGACCTTGTCAATGCTGGGCGCTTGTTCGGCGGCGGCTGTCGTGGCGCCGAAACAGATCAGGAACACGAGGTGAAGAATCGACTGACGCATGGTGTTGCTCCCTGCGGGGTTGGGCCACGCTCTGCGGTGGCGGCGGGCAGGCGGATGCCGTTTGTGCCCCAATGGGTTTACTGCGGCACGGGCCGGTCGGGCGCTTGGCTAGAATGCAGGCTTCGTCCGACTTGCTGGAGCGCGCCCGTGTCCCGACCCAAGCCCGTCATGCTGCTGATCCTGGATGGTTGGGGCCATCGCGAGGAGCGCGAGGACAACGCCATCGCCCAGGCCGAAGCGCCGCACTGGCGGCGGCTGTTGCGTGAGTGTCCGAATACGCTGATCCAGACATCGGGCAAGCACGTCGGGCTGCCGGACGGGCAGATGGGCAACTCCGAAGTGGGCCACATGAACCTCGGTGCGGGCCGCGTCGTCTACCAGGATCTGACCCGGATAGACCATGCCATCGAGACCGGCGAGTTCTTCGACAACGCCGAGCTCACGGGCGCCTGCACGGCAGTGAAGGCCAGCGGCGGCTGCCTGCATGTGTTCGGCCTGCTGTCGCCGGGCGGCGTGCACAGTCACGAGGACCACATCCACGCATTCCTCGACCTGGGCAAGCGCCAGGGCGTGTCCCGACTTGCGGTGCACGCCTTCCTGGACGGGCGCGACACGCCGCCGCGTTCGGCGCGACCGAGTCTGGAAAAGCTCGATGCGCGCTGCGCCGCGCTCGGCTACCGCATCGGCTCGGTGACCGGTCGCTACTACGCGATGGACCGCGACCAGCGCTGGGACCGCGTCGAGCGTGCGTACACCGCGATCGTCGAGGCCAGGGCCGAGCACGGCGCGGCCTCGGGGGTGGCCGCTCTCGAAGCCGCGTATGCCCGCGAGGAAAACGACGAGTTCGTGTTGCCGACTGTCATCGACGGCGCGCGGCCGATGGCGGATGGCGACGTCGTCGTGTTCATGAACTTCCGCGCCGATCGGGCGCGGGAACTGAGCGCCGCCTTCGTACAGCCCGATTTCGCGGGATTTGCCGGGCGTCGTCCGCAGCTCGCCCGCTTCGTCTGTCTCACCGAGTACGACGCCAGACTGCCGGCGCCGCTGGCCTACCCGCCCGACACCTTGCACAACACCCTGCCGCAGGTGCTGGCGGCGCATGGGCTGAGCCAGCTGCGCATCGCCGAGACCGAAAAGTACGCCCACGTCACCTTCTTCTTCAGCGGCGGCGTGGAAGCGCAGCAGCCCGGTGAGTCACGCATTCTGATTCCCTCGCCCAAGGTGGCCACCTATGACCTGCAGCCCGAGATGAGCTGCCCGGAAGTGACCGCCGCCCTGGTCGAGGACATCCGCGCGCAGCGGCACGACGTCATCGTCTGCAACATCGCCAATCCAGACATGGTGGGCCACACCGGCATGCTTGCCGCAGCAATCCAGGCCGTGCAAGCGGTCGATGTCGCGATCGGCGAGATCGTGGCCGCGATCCGCGCCGTTGGCGGCGAGCTGATTCTCACCGCCGATCATGGCAACCTCGAAAAGATGCGCGACCCGGAGACCGGGCAGGCGCATACGGCCCACACGATCGGTCCGGTGCCCTTGGTCTATGTCGGTCGCCCGGCTACGCTGAAGCCCGGCGGCAGCCTGCGCGACGTCGCGCCGACCCTACTGCATCTGCTCGGCCTGCCCAAACCGGCCGAGATGACCGGAAGTTCGCTGGTCGAGTTCGTGTGATCCGCCTGCTCGCCTGCATGGCGCTGGCCGTGCTCGCACCTGCTCTTTGCTTGGCACAGGCGCCGGATCCCGAGGCCGAGCGGGCAGCGCAAACGCGGCTTGAGCGCGTGCGTGCCGAGCTGCGCGAGGTCGCTCAGGTGCAGGCGCGGTTGGCGAGCGAGCGGGATGCGGCGTCGGCGCAGGTGCGTGAGGCCGATCAGGCGCTGGCGGCCCAGCTCAAGGCCCAGACGGCGCTCGAAGCCGAGGTTGCCGAGCAGCGCCAGCGCTTCGAGGCGCTTGAGGCCGAGCGGCAGGCGGTGGCGGCCGGGCTTGAACGCCAGCGCGATGCGCTCGGTGCGCTGATCCGCGCCGCCCACGTGCAGGGTGGCCGTGCGCCACTGCGCCTGCTGTTGTCGCAGGACCGCCTGCGTGACGCCAATCGCGCGCTGGCTTATCACCGCTATGTGCAGGCCGGGCAGGTGCAGCGCATCCGCTCCCTGCTCGAAGAGCTGGCCGAACTCGCGCGGGTCACCCAGCGCGCGGAAGCGCAGCGGCGGGCGCTGGATGTAGCCTTGGCCCGCGAACTGGAAGCGCTTGCCGCGCTCGAGTCACGGCGGGCGGATCGCGCTGCGCTGCTGGAGGCCTTGGCCAGCCAGCAGGAGGCGCAGGCTCAGAGGGTGGCTGAACTGCGTCGCGACGAGCGTGCGCTGCTGGATCTGATCGAATCGCTCCGCGACATTTTCGCTGACATCCCCGACCAGCTCGACGGTGCCCGACCGTTCTCCCAGCGCCGCGGCCAGCTTTCGGCGCCGGTGCCGGGGCGCGTGCTGACGGCGTTCGGCGGCAGCCTGCCTGATGGTCGACGCAGCGAGGGGTGGCTGCTCGAAGCCGCCGCTGGCGAAACGGTGACTGCGGTCGCGCCGGGACGCGTGGCGTTTTCGGACTGGATGAATGGTTATGGCCTGCTGCTGATCCTCGATCACGGCGAGGGTTTTCTCAGCCTGTACGCGCACAACGATGGCCTGGTGCGCGAGGTGGGCGACTGGGTCAAGAGCGGCGAGCCGCTGGCACAGGCCGGCAGCTCGGGCGGGCAGGGCCGCGCAGCGCTCTATTTCGAGCTTCGTCGTCAGGGTCAGCCGCTGGATCCGCAGCTTTGGCTGCGCCGAGGAGGCGCAGCCGGGCGTTGATCCGGGCGCGCCCGGCCCTCTCCACGGACGCACCCGCCCTATACTGGCGCGCATGAACAGTCCTCGCCTCTCGCCCCCGATTCTCCTCGCCCTTCTGTTCGCCCTGGCAGCAGCGTCGACGCAGGCCCAGGAGGCCACCGAAGAGCCCGTCGAAGTACCCGCCACAGACGTCGTCCAGGAGGCAGCCGAGTCCGACGTTGAGCGGGTCAGCCTGGAAGAAGTGCGACGCTTCGTGTCGGTGTTCCGCGCCGTGCAGCAGGCCTACGTCGACAGCGTCGACGACCAGCAGCTCATGCAGTCGGCGATCCGCGGCCTGCTCACCGACCTTGACCCGCACAGCGCCTACCTGGACGCGCGCGCCACGCAGTCGATGAACGAGACCGCGACCGGCGCCTATGGCGGTCTCGGGCTTGAAATCCTGCAGCGTCCGGATCGCAGCCTGGTGGTGATCGCGCCGATGGATGACACCCCGGCGGCGCGCGCTGGTATCCAGCCCGGCGACATCATCATCGAGTTCGACGGCGCGCCGATCACCGCCGACAGCGTGGACGCCGCGGTCGAAGCCATGCGCGGCGAGCCGGGCACGAGCATCGTGCTGACGGTGGCCCGTGAAGGCGAGCCGGCGCCGCTGAAGCTGAGCCTGACCCGCGAGATCATCCGTGTAGCCAGTGCCCGCGGTGAGGCGCTTGACCCCCAGTTCGCCTACATCCGCATCGCCGCGTTCCAGGCTGACACGGCGGGCGAGGTGCAGCGCACGCTGGAAACTCTGCAGGCCGCCGGCGGCGGCGCGCTCAAGGGCCTCGTGCTCGATCTGCGGCGCAACCCGGGTGGCCTGCTCAACGCCGGCATCGAAGTGGCTGACCTGTTCCTCGACCGCGGCGTGATCGTCAGCACCCGCGGGCGCGTGCCGCGCGCCAGCGCCGAGTACAGTGCCAAGCGCGGTGATCTGATGCAGGGAGCGCCGATCGTGGTGTTGATCGACAGCGGCAGCGCCAGTGCTGCTGAAGTGGTGGCCGGCGCCCTGCGCGACCACCGGCGTGCCCTGATCATGGGCAGCACCAGCTTCGGCAAGGGCTCGGTGCAAACCGTTCTGCCGCTGGACAACGGCGACTCGATCAAGCTGACCACCGCGCGCTACTACACGCCAAACGGCACCTCGATCCAGGCCACCGGCATCGTCCCCGATATCGAGCTGCCCGAGAACGCCGAGCTGCGGGTCACACGCGAGGCCAGCCCGCAGGTGCGCGAATCCGATCTGCCTGGCCATCTGGAGGCGGAAACCCGCGCCCCAGGCGATGCCGCGGCCAAGGCCCAGTCCGATTACGCGGTCAATGAAGCTCTGAACCTGCTGCGCGGCCTCGCGGTGTTCGGCGAGCGCGACTGACTCAGGGCCGTCGGGCCTCGGCTACTGCCCGCTGTGCGGCCGAGCGCAGTGAGTCCTCGGCGCCGGCGGTCGCCTCCAGCAGTCGCCCCAGCAGGGCGTCGAACTGCGCGTACTCGATGGCGTCGAGGCCCGAGAGCAGGGCGCGTTCGTACTCCAGCGCCAGCGGTGCGACCTGCGCATGCACCGCTCGTCCAGCGGCGCTCAGCTCGAGCGGCACGCGCCGGCGATCGCGCTCGTCGCTGCCGCGCTCGACCCGGCCCGACGCCATCAGCCCGGCCACCGCGCGGCTGACCGCGACCTTGTCCATGGCGGTACGCTCGACCAGCTCGCCCGCGGTCAGCCCCGGATAGCGTCCCAGCACGGCCATCAGCCGCCACTCGGTGACCGAGAGGTCGAAGCGCTCGGCGTAGATCCGTGCAATCGCCTGGCTGACCCGGTTCGACAGCACCGACAGTCGATAGGGCAGAAAGGATTCGAGCACCAGATCGGTGGACGGTTCCGTTGTTGCGGGGCCGGCTGACTTCGCTGCGGCGGGTTTCGACAGGCTCATCCTGCACTGCACCTTGCAAATGGTTTCATATGAAACTATAAAACGCCCACCCCGCGGCTGCCAGCCGCGAGCGCATTCCGGTGCCTGCCTCCGCGGCCACCGCTTCCTTGTCAGCACCGCGCGCCGTCACCGGCGCGTGCAGCCAATTCAGGAGCCCAGCATGAACGCTCAGCCCAACCTCGGCATGCAGGTCACCACCTTCGAAAATCCCATGGGGATCAACGGTTTCGAGTTCGTCGAGTTTGCCGCCCCAGCGGGCAGCTTCGACCTGCACGCGCTGTTTCGCAACATGGGCTTCGCCCCCGTGCTGAAGCACCGCAGCCGGGCGATTACGATCTATCGACAGGGCGGGGTCAACTTCCTCGTCAACGAGGACCCGGACAGCTTTGCCGCCGACTTCGCCGCCCAGCACGGCCCCAGCGCCTGCGGCTTCGGCATCCGCTTCACCCAGTCGGTGACCGATGTCGAGCAGAAGGTGATCGCCAACGGTGGTGAACGCATCGACCACAAGCCCGCCAGCCGCGCGATCGAGGCGCCGGTGGTCAAGGGTATCGGCGATTGCATGCTGTACCTGGTGCCCAGCGAGGCCGACGCCTACGCTGCCGACTATGTCGCCATCGAGGGCGCCGATGCTCACCACGCCGGCTTCGGCCTGACCTTCATCGACCACCTGACCCACAACCTGTACTTCGGCAACATGGAGAAGTGGTCGGACTACTACGAGCGTCTGTTCAACTTCCGCGAGATCCGCTACTTCGACATCAAGGGCGCCAAGACCGGCCTGGTGTCGAAGGCGATGACCGCGCCGGATGGCATCGTGCGCATCCCGCTGAACGAGTCTTCGGACCCGAAGAGC
>JBIJCA010000433.1:0-2814 GCA_044344935.1 Aquimonas sp.
CGCCCGCATCGCCGCGGATTCACTGAAGCTCGCCGAGCGCATGCCAGCGCATTCCCGCGAGCTGAACTCGGAGTGGCTTCGGCGCCTGAAGGCGGTGGCATCGCAGGTTCGCAAGGGATGACAGCGAGGCTTGAGGTTGGAAGCGCGCAGTCGCGTTTTCCGGCTTCGTTTTTCGCGAGGCGTCACTCTCTCTTGTAGGGCGGATCGGCTCAGCGCATCCGCCAGCGGTTCCCGTGGATGCGGCGCGCTTGATGGAAGGCGGAAGCACTTCGGGGGCGCTTCTGACTTCGCTTGAGCCATAGCGTCACTCTCACGTGTAGGGTGGATAAGCGCAGCGCATCCACCAGCAATTCCCGTGGATGCGCGACGAACAGCGGAGCTGCACGGCGGACAGCCGCCGCAAGGGCCTCCCCGCGGAATCAATCCTTCGGCGCCATGCAGTCAAGTTGGCGTCACGCGCCTCGCGTTTCCAACCGTCGTCCGAGCCGGTTGGAACGGCGGATGCGCTGCGCTTATCCGCCCTTCGCGCAGCGCGACATCGGTTTCCGTTCGAGACAAGGCGTCACTCGGTGAGTCAGCGCAGCGCTTCAACCCGCCGTTGCCAAAGACCCAACATGGCCGATCGACGCCAGAAGCCCGATAGCGTCTGGCGTGGATCGACGCTCTCAGCCTCCGGCGCCGCGCACGGACGCGGTGATGTCGCGGACGCGGTTGCGCTCGGTGCTGTCGTCGTCCAGCACCTGCTGTTCAATGGCGCCGAAGTCGATCTGCTTGAGGTCGATGCGCCGCACCTCGCGGTTGAACATCGTGTGGTAATAGAACACCCGGTTGCCGAGGTCCGCTGCGGTGGTGATCTGGGTGGCGCTGGTGATGTCCTGCGGCATCGAAGCGCGCGGCACCACTGCGCCGAGCGGGATGTTGAAGCTGTCGAGAATGCGGAAAGCCTCGAACACGGCCTCCACGCTGTCGCCCAGCGGGCGCGCAGAGGCTGTCAGCGCGGCCGCGCGTATGAAGCGCGAGGGCGGGGTGAAGTCGCCCGGCAGTCCGAGCATGCCGGAGCCCGCGCCTAGCGGTGTGAGCTGCAGCGCGTCGATGTCCAGTGGCGCCTGCGGGTCGGGCGAGAGCTGCAGGTAGTTGCGCAGGTTGGTCAGGTGCCAGTCGTAGGTAGGCGAGTTGGTGATGACGCCGAGGAAGGCGTCGTACACCTTGACGGTGCCACCCTCGACCAGCTCGACCACGATGCTGGCGCCGCTGGGGTCGCTGATTTTCCAGTGGAAGGGCAGGGCGGCGCCGCCGAAGCGGGCGTCGTCGACGTGCACCACGTCGACGGAAGCCAGCTGGGCGCGCACCTCTTCGACGCTGCTGAAGCTCGACAGCATCCACTGCATGAAGTCGCCGACGCTGAGCGCGCGCTCGGCGCGGGCGGGCTCGAAGCGACGGTACTCGGCAAACCCGGGCAGGTAGTACATTCCGACGTAGAGGCCGGCTTCGTTCATTCCGTCGGGGCCGTAGTCCTGGCCGTAGGCGGTCATCGAGACAAAGCCGTAGCGACCCTTCCAGGCCTTGCCTGTGTTGCCTTCAGGCGTAAGCCCGCGATAGGCGCGATCGCGCGGGAACAGGGCGATACGGTAGTGCTGGGCGTCGCTCAGCGCCCACTCGACCGTGCGCGCGACGACCACGCCGCCGTCCGCGGACTTCAGCGAGATGCCGGTGCAGGCGAACGCTGTCGCCATGCCGGCGAGCGCACCGCACAACACAGTGCCAAGACGGGTGAGGAAGTGCTTCATCGCGATGCTCCGTGGGATGGATGGCGGCAAGGGCGGGCGCTGCTCAGGGTTGCCGGACGTGGGCCGGGCGCCTCAGGGGGCGTGGAACTGCAGGCGGCGGGTTGCGTAGTTCCAGCGCACCACCGTCTGTTTGAACAGGCTGTGTCCGATCTTCAGCAGCGGCGCGGGTTCGGGTGCATCCGCCGGGCTGTGTGCAGGGCCATGGCCGATGACATCGTCCACGACGAATCGGTGGTCGCCGAGCTTCAGGAATTCGATGCGGTAGCTGGCGGTCTCATCCAGCTTGCTGAAGGCTTGAGCGTCGCCCGCATCGATGTGCGACTGCAGCCGTGCAGCAGGCAGGCTGGCTCCAGGATTGCCGGTGTCCAGCATTACCTGCACGGGGCTGCCAGCGAGTTCGGCATCGAACAGGGGTGCGTTGGCTGCCTCGCCGCGGAAGCGGGTCTCGGCCCAGAGTTCGCCGGGCGCGTCGTCCGCTGGATGCGCCGCGCGCGGCAGGCCGCTTTCGGGATCGATGGTACGTATCGCCACGCGTCTGCGCGGGTAGTCAATGGTGATTTCCGAGCCTTCGAAAAAATGTGCGCCGACGAAGCCCAGCAACGGGGTGATGCCGGTGCCGCGCTCGAAGAAAGAGAGATCGCCGGCGTTCACGCGGGTGATGTCGGGCCAGTGTTCCTCCTGCACTGTCAGCGTGGGCAGCCTGGCGACCCGGAACACGTCGAAACGCTGTCCGGAACCTGCCGTGGCTGCCAGCACGAATTCGGCATCCTGAAGTTCGATGTGCGCGCTGTTGAGCAGCAGCCCCCAAGGCGTGCCGGTGTCGACCAGGAAGAACCCGTTCACCTCCCCGATGCGGCCGCGGACCATCGGATAGCCCTGCATCAGATCCAGCCGCCAGAGCGTCAGATCCGATTTCGGCGCGAAACCCGCTTCCATCACGAGGGGCTGGCCACACCGTGCGGGTGGACTCGCGAGCGTCAGCGCAAGCAGGGCCAGTGCAACGGGAATCCAGCGGATTTGGAGCATG
>JBIJCA010000102.1:0-14270 GCA_044344935.1 Aquimonas sp.
TGATCTTCAACGGTCTGGCTTTCCTGCTGCTGATGTTCGCCCTCTCCGGCCTGGTTGATCCGGAAACCCTGAAGATCCCGTTCTGGACCCTGTTCATGGTCTACGTGATCCAGTCAGTGGGCGAGCTGTGCCTGTCGCCGATCGGTCTGTCCATGACCACCAAGCTCGCCCCGGCCAAGCTGAGCGGCCTGGCGATGGGCGGCTGGTTCCTGTCGATCGCGATCGGCAACAACCTTTCCGGCATCTTCGCTTCCAGCGTCAGCGGCGAAGGCGGCATGACCACGGATTCCGCTCTGGCCGGCTACACCTTCGGTTTCTGGGCGCTGCTGGGTGCCGGCGTGCTGCTGTTCCTGATCGCGCCCTTGATCAACCGCTTGATGCACGGAGTGAAGTAGCCGCTCATTGACGCGGCAGGACCGGTGCGTGTCGAGCGCCCGGTCTGCCGCGGGTCACTCAAGAGGGCAGGCAGGCCGCGCTGGGCTTGCGCACAAGCGTGTTGATTTGCTTGCGTCAGCGGTTCGGACTTACGCCTTGCGGTGATCCGCGCGCTCGCATCACCGCTCAAGACAGCGCCTTGAAGTGGTGGCGGCCGACGCCACCGGATTACTGGTAGCCGAACATCACCGCGCCGACCAGCGCCAGCGCCGCCAGTACCAGCAGCTTCACCATCAGCGGCCAGACGAAGCGGAACCAGCGGTCATAGGGAATGCCGGCCACGCCGAGGATCGCCATCAGCACGATATTGGTCGGCACGATGATGTTCGACAGGCCGTCGCCGAACTGGAAGGCCAGCACCGCCACCTGGCGCTCGATGCCGACCACGTCCGCCAGTGGCGCCATGATCGGCATCGTGGCGAAGGCCTGACCCGAGCCAGACGGAATGAAGAAGTTCATTCCCGTCTGCATCAGCAGCATGCCGACCGCGGACAGCTCGGGCCCGACCCGGCTGAGTGGAATCGAAGCCGCATGGACGATGGTGTGCAGCACTTGGCCGTCTTCGAGAATCATCGCGATCGAACGCGCGAAGCCCACCAGCAGGGCGACGATCGCGAGCTCGGCGGCACCCGCGCCGAAGCGTTTGGCGGTGCCGTCGGCGCCGAGGCCGCCGATCAGCCCGGCCAGCAGGGCGACGCCGAGCCAGATCGCGCCGAGTTCGGTCAGGCGCCAGCGATGCACCGAGATGCCCCAGACCATGGTGGCCAGCGCAAGGACAGTGATGCCGAGCACGGCGAGGTGGCGGCCATCGAGCGGCGGATAGGATGCAGTGGCGCGATGACGCTCGTCCTCAATGCCGGCCAGCAGGCTGGCCTGGGGGTCGGCCTTGACGCGACTGGCGTAGCGCCAGACGTGATGGGCGGTGACCGCCACAAACGGCACGAACAGCGCGATCCGGTATTCCCAGCCCGAGGTGGGCGGCAGCTCCGCGATGTCCTGCGCCACCATCACCGTATAGGGGTTGGTCCAGGCGATGCCGTAACCGACGCCGTAGCCGCAGATCATCACGCCCATCGCGGTGATCGCATCAAGGCGCATGGCCGCGCACAGCGACACCAGCACCAGCGCGAAGGGGATGTATTCGGTCGAGACACCCAGGCTGGCCGAGCCGGCGGCGAAGATGCCGGTGCCGAAGATGATGAGCAGGGCGGGTGAGTGGCCGATCCACTGCAGCAGGCGGCCGAGCACCGCGTCGATCATGCCGGTGGCGCGCAGCACCGAGATGGCGCCGCCGACGATCAGCAGGAAGAAGATGATGTCCTGCGCGAACGCCAGCGAGCGCGGGATCGCGGTGAACAGGCTGACCGGCGACAGCCAGACCCGCTCGGCGTGTTCGGTGTAGGTGCCCGGCACCACCATCATCCGCCCCTGTTCGTTCGGCGCGGTCTGGAAACTGCCCTGGGGCAGCACCCAGGTTGCGACGAGCGCCAGCACCATGATCAGGAACAACAGCACGAGGGTGTCAGGAACGCGAAAGCGAGCATTCATGGGCAGGGGCATCGGTCCGATGTGGAGTGGGCGCATCCTAACCTGCACGCGTGGCCGCGCCGTGGACGCGCCGCTCCGCGGCGCCAAGCGGTTAAAGTGCGAGGCCTGTCGCCCCGCTGGAGCCGCCACCGAACATGAGTGCCCATACGATTTCCGGGCTGCCTCGCCCGACGCCCTTCCAGCGCTGGTCGGTGCTGGTGTTCGTCAGCCTCGCGATGTTCGGCAACTACTACCTGTACGACGCGCTCGGTCCGGTCATCGACCTGATGCGCAACCAGCTGGGCTTCAGCTATCAGCAGATCGGCATGCTGTCCTCGGCCTACAACTGGGCTGCGATCCTGGTGCTCCTGGCCGGTGGCGTGATCATCGATCGCTTCGGCACCAAGGTCGCCATCACCGTGTTCGCCGTGGTCTGTCTGATCGGCGGCGCCCTGACCGCGCTCACTCCGCACTTCGAGGTGATTCTTGCCGGGCGCTTCGTGCTCGGTCTCGGCGCGGAACCGCTGATCGTCGCGGCCACCACCGTGCTGGCCAAGTGGTTCAAGGGCAAGGAGCTCAGTCTGGCGTTCGGCATGAACCTCTCGATCTCGCGGCTCGGCTCGGCCTCGGCGGACTGGTCGACCGGCTTCGCCGCGCCGCTGTACGCCAACTGGCAGGACCCGCTGTGGCTGGCGACCGGTGTGGCCGGCGTGTCGGTGGCCGCGGCGATGCTCTACTGGATGCTGGAGAAGCGCGCGGAAGGGCGGATCGATCTCGGTCCCGGCGGCGACGGCGAGCGCCTCGACTTCAAGCGGCTGTTCGCGTTCGGCCGCAGCTACTGGTTCATCGTCGCGCTTTGCGTGGTGTTCTATTCGACGGTGTTTCCGTTCCGCACCTTCGCGATCGACTACTTCCAGCAGGCCCACGGTCTTGAGCGTGAGGCGGCCGGACTGCTCAGCAGCCTGCTGCCGGTGGCGGCGATCTTTGCCACGCCGCTGTTCGGCCTCTGGGTGGATCGGGTGGGGCGGCGATCGCTGTTCATGGTTGCCGGCAGTCTGGTGATGTTGCCGCTGTTCCTCGCCGTAACATATCTGCCGCCGGGGCCGGCGGTGGCGATCGCCATCCCCTTCATCGGCAGCGGCGAAGTGCCGCTGACCTTGCTGGTGGTGATGCTCGTGCTGGGCGGCGTTTTCTCACTGATCCCGGCGGTGATGTGGCCGTCGGTGGCCTACATCGTCGACCAACGCAGGCTGGGCTCGGCCTACGCCATGATGACCCTGTGCCAGCAGCTTGGCTGGGCGGCAGTGCCGCCGGTCGTGGGTTTCCTCAACGACCGAGCCGGCGCGGGCCCGGACAACCCCGCCGGCTATGCCGGCAGCATGTGGTTCTACAGCGCGCTGTGCGCCCTCGGCCTGTTCTTCGCCTGGAAGCTGTGGCGGGCGGAAGGTGGTTCCAGCAGCAGTGGTCTTGACACGATCACGGTGCGCAACTCTTCCGGCAGCGCCTGATCACGCCCGCTCAGGGTTTTTTGCCAGCGCCTGTTCGAGGCCGTGGCCTGTCCTGGCGGCATGTGCGCCTCCGAAGGAAAGCGCGTGGCGCGCGGCGCGGCGGAGCACGTGGAAACCGCCTTGCCCGAGTGGGTCGAAGGCCAAGCCTGGGCTCAGTTCCGAGCCCTCTATACATTCGTGATGAGCTGGAACATGCCGAGGCGCGTCAACCGTCCCGGTGAGTCCCCGGGTGGGTAGGCGTCACGCCCTCTCAGGCCAGCGGCGGAGACCCGTCGCTTTGTCGGCGTGGCGTGAGCTTGCCGCGCAAACGATTGTCATGACGGCTCATTACCACGGTCGAAAATCCGTCTCGCACGCGTTGATTCCGTGAAGAACGGGCCGTCGAATGCATCCGATTGCACTCAGCCCCCAGTTCTCGTCCCGCAGAGCCGTTCGCGTGGTCATTGGCACAGCGGATGCATTGATCCGCCAAAAGCCGGTGCGCGGTTTGGGGTGCCTGGATGCTTCAGCGGGCGAGGGCGCGCAGACGGTGATTCACGCTCCTGCAGGTCGCCGCGAAAGAGGCCGAAGGAGCATCGACTGCGAGTGTTCCGGAAGAGGGGTTCGTACGTGCGCAACATCAGTGTGACGATCAAGCTGCGACTTCTGATTCTCGGGCTCGCCCTGGTGCCCATGATCGCGCTGGGCGTGTTTGCATTCCTCAACGCTCGCGCGGAGCTGGAGTCCGCGGCTCGGCAGTCGATGCTGAGTCATACCGGCCTGCGCGCCGCTGCCCTGGAAGCCTACTTCGATCGTGTCGCCGAAGACGTGGTGAGCCTCGCCGAGAGTGAAATGAGCCGGCGCGCGCTCGGCGAGTTCGCGCAGGGGTTCGACGAGGTGCCGGTGGCAGCCGAGCACGATGCAAGCGTCGCCCGCTTCGTCGATGAACAGTTCGGAGGGCTCTACCAGCAGCGCACCGGAGCGCGGTGGAAGCAAGGAGACGACTTTGTTGCTGGTCTCGACGCCTCGGCGCGAGCGCTGCAGCACCACTTCATCGCCAGCAATCCAGCGCCACTGGGTGAGAAGGACAGCCTTGTCCAGCCGCCGTTCGAGGGTCTCTACAGCGAAGCGCACGCGCGCTTCCATCCCAGCTACCGGAGTCACCTGAAGCGCCACCAGTACTACGACATCTTTCTGATCAGCGCGGACGGCCGTCTGGTCTACAGCGTCTTCAAGGAACTCGACTACGCGACCGATCTCGCCCGCGGTGAGTTCGCGAGCAGCGGCCTGGGCAAGGCCTATGCAGGTGCGATGCGTCTGTCGGGCGAAGCACGCCTGCATGTCGAGGACTATGCGCGCTACGCGCCCAGCTACGAAGCGGCAGCGATGTTCCTGTCCGCGCCGATCGAGATTTCCGGCGAACGTGTGGGCGCCCTGGTCGTTCAGATCAGCCTGGATCGTATCAATGCCATCACCTCCGACCCGGTGGGCGTGGGCGAAGGCAAGGACGTCTTTCTGATCGCCGCCGACGGCCGGCCACGTTCCGATTCCATTCTCGTCCCTGATGTCGCCAGCGTCGCGGCGGCGTTCGACACGCGCAGTGCCTTCAGGCCTCTGGATGCGACGCCGTTTCGTGATGTCTTCACGGGGCAAGCTCTGCAGGGTGAAGCGAGCTCTCTGCGCGGTGTGCCCGCCCTGATGCTGGCGACGCCGGTCGAGGTGGCGCCGGGTCTGGTCTGGGCGTTGGTGTCCCACTACGAGCTGGCCAGCGCTTTCGCGGCCTCGGACAAGCTGTTGTGGCTGATCCTGGCGGGCGGTCTGGTCGCTGCCGCAGTCGCCCTTGCCTTCGCGGTACCCAGCACGCGCGCGCTGGTGCGTCCCATTGCCTACGCCGAACAGGCAGCCGGCAGGATCGCGCGGCTGGAGCTCGATACGCCGATCCGTTCGCGCAGCCGCGATGAGTTCGGTCGCTTGATCCACTCACTCGGCGCCATGCAGGACGAGCTGAAAACCCGCATCTCGCACGAGCGCGAACTGGCAGCGGAAAACCTGCGCGTACGCATGGCGCTCGACTCGGCCAGTCTCGGCGTGATGATCGCCGACCAGACCGGCAAGATCGTCTACGTCAACCCGTCCGTCCTCAAGGTGCTGGACGATGCCCAGGACGAGCTGCGCCAGCGACTCCCGAACTTCGCGCTCGACAAGGTGCTGGGTTCGAGTTTCGACATCTTCCACCGTGACCCCGTGCACAACCGCAGCCTTGTCGAGTCACTGACCAAGCGCCACAGCACGCGCATCAGCCTGGGGCGCGCGCACTTCGGCCTGAACGCCAGCCCGATCTTCGACGGTGACGGTGTGCGCGTGGGCACCGCGCTCGAATGGCAGGACCGCACCGCCGCGGCAAACTTCCAGACGGAGCTGCGGCGCATCGTGGCCGCCGCGCAGTCGGGTGATCTCGCCGTGCGTCTGGACGAGCGCCTCTACGACGAGCGCTTCATCGATGTCGCCAAGGGCGTCAACGGCCTCATGGATGTGGTTTCCACCTCGATCGAGGCGGTGCAGGCGGTGGTCGCCGGCCTCGCCGATGGCGACCTGAGCGAGCGCGTCGAGGCGGACCTGAAGGGTCTTTTCGGCCAGCTCAAACGCGACACCAACTCCAGCGTCGACCGCCTCGCCGAGATGGTCGGCAACATCCGCCAGGCCGTTTCGGCCATGAACACCGCGGCCGCCGAAATCGCGTCGGGCAACAGCGATCTTTCATCTCGCACCGAGCAGGCCGCAGCCAACCTGGAGGAAACCGCCGCGGCGATGGAGGAACTCACCTCCACGGTGCGTCAGACCGCGGAGAACGCCCAGCAGGCCAACCGCATGGCGCGAAAGGCCGCCGAGGTGGCGCGCAGCGGCGGCGAAGCGGTGGGTGGGCTGGTGCGCACCATGGGCGAGATCGAATCGGCGTCGCGCCGGGTCGCCGACATCATCAGCGTGATCGACGGCATCGCTTTCCAGACCAACATCCTGGCCCTGAATGCCGCGGTAGAGGCCGCCCGCGCCGGCGAGCAGGGTCGAGGTTTCGCGGTTGTCGCAGGCGAAGTCCGCGCACTCGCGCAGAGATCGGCAGCGGCGGCGAAGGAAATCTCCGGACTGATCCGCGAATCGGTGGTCGCGGTGACCCACGGCACCGAACAGGTCGACGGCACCCGCACCACGATCGGCAGCATCGTCGAAGCCGCCGGCCAGGTGGCGACCCTGGTCGCTGAGATCAGCAGCGCGACTTCGGAGCAGATCCAGGGCATCGAGCAGGTCAATCTCAGCCTGAACGAACTCGACCAGATGACCCAGCAGAACGCGGCGCTGGTCGAGGAGGTGTCCGCTGCAGCCCACGGCCTGGATGATCAGGCCAACGAGCTCAGCACCGAGATGACGCGCTTCCGCTTGGAGCGCAAGACCGTGTCCGATTCCGCGCTGGGCCTGGATTTCGAGGCGATGATCAAGGGTCATCGCGGCTGGAAACAGCGCCTGATGAACGATCTCAACCAGCGAGGGGAAGCCATCGATCCGGCGACCGCCTGTGTCGACAACGCCTGTCCGCTCGGCAAGTGGATCCATGGTGAAGGCAAAGCGCGCTTCGGCATGCTGCCCGAGCTCGAGTCACTGCGTGGGCATCATGCGCGTTTCCATGCCAGCGCCGGCACCATTGCCCAGTACATCCGCAATGGTCGAGCCGCCGAGGCAGAGGCGCTGCTCACCAGCGAGTTCGTTGAGCGCACCACCGAGACGGTCGCCGCCATTCGCAGCCTCAAGCGTGCGGCGGTGCGCCTCGCCTAGGGATCGTCTCGCGAAGCCTGCAGGCGCTGCTGGCGGGCGCGGGCCGGTTCGACAGTGGCAGTCGAAGCGGGGGCTTTCGGCGGGCGCTACATCATCGGTTCGGCTCGGCTCGGCTCGGCGTCTGCGTCTCGAAGCGAAGCCAGGAGCGGCGCGCATGGGCGCTTGGCTTCGTGGCAGGCAGCGCGTCATTCGTGTTTGTAGGGTGGATAAGCGCAGCGCATCCACCAGCAGTTCCTGTGGATGCGGCTCGCCTGATCGAAGGCGGAAGCACGTCGGCGGCGCTTCTGGCTTCGTCGCAGGCAGCGCGTCACTCGTGTTTGTAGGGTGGATAAGCGCAGCGCATCCACCAGTACGTCCCGTGGAAGCCGGCCGCCAAACGAAGTCCGGGAAGTCGAAGCAAAGTTCGGCCCCTCTCTCAGAGCGTGTAGAAATCCGGACGCCATAGCGAGGGCGACCACAGGCAGTCGCAGTAACAGGCGGATCGTTCTCGCCTGCTCTCAGGCCAGAAGCGCTTCGACATGCTCCAGGAAACTTCGGCGAGCCTCCTCGGCTTCGAACAGCGCGGGCAGCGCGTCCGCGATCGACTGACGCAGCGCCGAGGCCTCGCCCGAAGCCAGCAGCTCGGTAGCGCGCTCGACGAGCCGTACCGACAGGGTTTCCGCGCTGCCCTCCGCACCCGGGGTTGCCACGCACAGCGCCCGGTCCAGATCCATCCGCGACAGCATGGCCGCGGTCTGGCGGCCGCGCATGAAGGTGCCCGGCGTGGTCAGCACCGGCAGGCCGGACTGCAGCGCATCGAGGCTGGCGTTGCCGCCCGAGAAGTGGCGGCTGTCCAGCATCAGATCGCAGGCGGCGTTGATCTGCAGGTAGCGGGCGCGGCTGCCGGTGGGCAGCCAGTGCAGACGCTGCATCGGGACGCCGGCGCACTGCAGCCGGCGCTCCATCGCCGTGCGCCAGCTGGGTCGATCATCGAACAGCAGCAGCTGCGCCTGCGGCACGCGTTCGAGCAGGCCCGCATACAGCGCATCGTTGTGCGGGTGCAGCTTGAACAGCGACTGCGGCACCAGCAGCAGAGGCCCGTGCATCGGCAGGCCCAGTTCGGCACGGCTTGCGGCTGCAGGGCGCGGCGGTCGGCGGTAGTCCACGCCCAGTCCGGGCAGCCGGCGCAGCGGCTCCACATAGTGAGCGGCCGCCGCAGGGGGCTCCATCGCTGCGCAGCTGAAGAACGCATCGAGGCTCCGCAGGCCGGCGGTCACCGGATGCCCCCAGGCCATCGCCTGCCGACGCGCCAGCTTCAAGGCCGCGAGTGGGTAGAGCCGGGCATCCATGCCGAGCTCGGGGTAGATCAGCAGTCCAGCGGACTCAGCGCGCAGCTGCGCTGCGAGTGATTCAAGCCCGAGGGTTTCGTCGATGAAGTGGAAGCGGCTGGCCGTCGAGGCGAAGCGCTCGGTTTCAGCATCGCGTCGCGGGCCCACCTGGTACAGCACGACCTCGAGGCCGGCCTCGCGCAGCCAGTCGATCCAGCCGCCGAAGTAGGCGCCCGCGGTGCAGTCGCGGAACACGCTGCCCACCAGCAGCACGCGTCGCGGATGTCTGCAGGCCGGCGGCTCCGCCATCGCAGGCGCGACGCGTTCGACGCTGCGCTGCATGAGTGCACCGAGCGTGGTCATCAGCGCGGTGTCGTCCTCGCCCATGTAGGCCAGCGGAAAGTGGCTCCAGGCCAGATGTTCGAGCGGCACCTGCGCGCCCGTCGCGGAGTCGGCCTCGCAGTCGACCAAGGCCTGCAGCTCGCGCATCTGCGCCAACCGCGTCGCGCGCATCTCTTCCGCGCTCGCCGCCACCAGCGGTGCGCTGAGCGCCGCCGCAAGCCGCAGCCGCAGCGGCGCTTCGGCTACCCCCGTCGCCGAGCGGTAGGCCGCGCGCGCCTCCGTCGTGAAGTTGTCGAGGCGAAGCTGCTCGCCCAGCGTCCACGCCCACTGCAGGCGTTGCCGGTCAGGCAGTTCAAGCAGCGGTGCGATGGCGCGCTCCGCGGCGGGACCTGCGCACTCGGCGCGTACGCGCAGCTCCGCAGGCAGCGTTGCCGCATCAGGCATGGCCAGCAGGCGTTCGAGCATGGACTGGCGCTGCGCGGTTTCGGGCTGCAGCAGGCAGCGTTCGAGCTGGGCTTCGAGATCCTGCGGGTGCTGCTCCAGGTGCTCGCCCAGCGCGCGCTCGGCGTCGGCGGGGCGGCCGAGCGCGATCAGGCTGAGCGCCCGGTTGAAGCCCGCCAGCGGGTGGCCCGGCAGCGCGTCGAGCGCTGCTTCGAAGTCGCGCAGGGCGTCCTGCTCCTTGCCCTCGCGTCGCGCATGACTGCCACGCTTGTTGAGCGCGGCGGCCAGGCTCTTCACGAGTGGCGGTGTGGGCGCGACCCGTTGGCACAGCTTCTGCAGGGCCTCGATAGCCGTGTCCAGCGTGCCCGCGCGCAAGGCCGCATTCGCCTGCAGAAGCAGGGCAGCTGGCCATTCGGGGCGTTTCGACAGCGCCAGCGAGATCGCGTGCAGGGCTTCGGTGTCGCGCCCCGCGGCGAAGGCGTGTTGCGCGTCGGCCAGGAGCTGGTCGGGGCTGGTTTCTGCAGAGCTTGGCTTCATGGGCGCATTGTAGGAAAGTCGGGGCGTGCAGCTTGTCCGGCAGGCCACGCTCCCGGGCGGGTCGAGGGGCGGCCCGTACCGCGCGTCGGTCAGGCCGCGGCCGGACGAACCGCAGGATGTGCACTGAAACGGGGTTCGGATCCAGACGATGCAGGACGCAGAGAAAATCATCGATACCGTCGGCTGCAGCGAGGAAGAAGCCGCGCGCCTGCGGCTGCTGTTTCGGATGGGCGCCTCGCGCTTCAGGTCGCGCTGGCGCTTTTCCGATACCGAGTCGCCCGACCTGATCCTGCTGGACCCCGAGACGGAAATCGGCCGCGCCGCCCGCGAGGTGTCGCTGCAGCTGTCCAAACCCTTCATCAGCATCGTTGATCTCGGCGCCGAAGACGGTCCTGACTGGGCCTTGCGCCGTCCGCTCAAGCTCGACGGCATCGTCCGCATGGTCAATCTGCTCTGTCCTCCGGCGGCGGTCGAGGCCGCCCCTGCGGCTCCGGTGCTCAAGGTGGTCAGTCAGGGCGAGAACTTCTTCGACCTCGATCTGGAAGACGGCGGCTCGTCGGCGAGCGACGGTCTGCCCAGCATCCAGATGCCCGAGATCGTGCGCGGCTTCGGTGCGCACGATGTGGACGCCCTGTTCAAGCGCGATCCGCTGTCGCAAACCTCGGAGGTGCTGCTGCCCCATCATCTGAGCGCGGACACCGGCATCGAACACACCGAGGGCCCCACTTTGCGAACGGCCGCGCGCATCGATGAGACCGCCGAGCGTTTGCGCTCGAACGAGGGCCGGGAAGCCCCCAACATCAACCCCAGCCTGCGTCGGTCCTTCGTGAAGGACACCCGCAGCTTTCCCCTGATCGACTACCTGACCCAGCCGCTGCTGGGTGCGGCCGAGCGCATCGAGATGTCCGGGCTGCCGTGGCTGGTGCTCGACCCGGTCAGTCAGAGCTATCACTCCGACGCGGATCTTCCTGCACTCGAGCTCTACTGTCTGCAGGAGCTGCCGCGCGCGGGTTTCGCTCAGCTGACCAGTAGCGAGCTGGCAGCGGTACGCGCGCGAGCGCCGGCCAAGCCGTGGGTGCGCTTGCGCTGGCTGGTCCGCTACCTGACTTCGAACGGCAAGCTCGGCAGCCAGCTCGACCCCGCCGGTCGATTCAAACTCGAGCGTCCGATCGAGCTTGCCCGCGACTATCCGGCCGCCTTCAGGGTTTCGACCGCGATGCTGCGCGAGCTGCAGCCGCTGCACGAGATCGCCAAGCTGGCCAAGGCCAGCATGACCGAGGTGATCAACGTGGTGAACGCCTACGAGTCGGTGAGCATGCTCGAGTCGCAGCTGCGCGAGCGGTTTCGCTGAGGTCGGTCGTGGCCTGAGCGGACGCCGCCGCCTTGATCGAAGACGCTGGTGCGTCGACGTCGCGCTTGATTGGGCAGGACGCACTGTCTTTGCAGATGCCCTGCCGTATCGCCCAAGTACCGTACCGGACCGCAGGTTCCTCGCTGCCCGCAAGGCTGCGCGCGCTGCAGACCAACCCTCGGCAGGGGGTGTCCCACACCGAGACACGTACAATGGCGGGCTTCGCGACCCCGCATCGAGGCCCCCCGATGAGCACCCCCGCCAGCCGACTGCCCGCCGACGACAGCGCGCCCGCCACATCGCCGCTGCGCTTTGTTACCGCCGCCAGCCTGTTCGATGGCCACGACGCCGCCATCAACATCATGCGCAGGCTGATCCAGGCGCAGGGCGCCGAAGTCATCCATCTGGGCCACAACCGCAGCGTCGAAGACGTGGTGCGCGCCGCCCTGCAGGAAGATGCCGATGCCATCGCGCTGTCGAGCTATCAGGGCGGACACGTCGAGTACTTCAAGTACATGGTCGACATGCTGCGCGAGCGCGGCGCCGGCCACATCCGCGTGTTTGGCGGTGGCGGCGGCACCATCACGCCGGAAGAGATCCGCGAGCTGCAGGCTTATGGCGTGGAGCGCATCTATCACCCCAATGACGGCATGAAGATGGGGCTGGTGGAGATGATCTCTGATGTTGTCTCGCGTGCTGAGCACGCGAGACAACGCGATTCGGGAACTGGGATTCGGGATTCGCAGAGCGCCGGGCTGCCGTCGATCGACGACGAGATCGGCATCGGCCGCGCGTTGTCCGCGATCGAAGATGGCCTGTACTCCGAAGCGGAACTCGCGCTGCTCCGGAAAGGGTGGGTCGCCGGCTCTAACGAATCCCGAATCCCGAATCCCCAATCCCTACGACCGGCAACGCCGGTCGTCGGAATCACCGGCACCGGCGGCGCCGGCAAGTCCTCCGTCACCGACGAGCTGGTCAACCGCTTCCTGCAGCACTTCCCGGACATGCGCATCGCCGTGCTGGCGGTGGACCCCACCCGTCGGCGCAGCGGCGGCGCCCTGCTGGGCGACCGCATCCGCATGAACTCGCTGCGCTCGAAGCGCGTGTTCATGCGCTCGATGGCCACGCGCCGTCAGCACGTCGCCACCAATGCGGTACTGAAGGACTGCATCGCGCTGCTGAAGGGCATCGGCTACGACCTGATCATCGTCGAGACCGCCGGCATCGGTCAGAGCGATTCCGAGATCGTCGACCTCGTCGATTTTCCGGTCTACGTGATGACCAGCGACTACGGCGCGGCCAGCCAGCTCGAGAAGATCGACATGCTCGACTTCGCCGAACTGGTGGTGCTGAACAAGTACGACCGCCGCGGCGCCGAGGACGCGCTGCGCGACGTGCGCAAGCAGTGGAAGCGCAACCGCGTGGCCTTCCAGCTGGCTGACGAGGACGTGCCGGCGTACCCGACCATCGCGAGCCAGTTCAATGATCCGGGCGTGACCTGGATGTTCGCTTCTTTCTGCCGCCTGTTGCGGCAGAAAGCGGGATTAGGGATTGGGGATTCGGGATTCGCAGAGCAGGGTGGGGCGGGGCCGCGCTGCGACTTCAACCCCACCGTGATCGAGACGCTGAAGGAGCCGCGCGCGACCGTGCTGATTCCCGGTGCGCGGGTGCGCTATCTGGCCGAGATCGCCGAACAGGGCAGGGCGATCAATCAGCGCATCGAGAAGCAGAGCGAGATCGCCAGCCGCGCGCAGAGCTTGTATGAGGCCTTGAAGGAGCTGGAAGACCCGCAGTTGCCCAAGCCGCTGGAGCTTTTCGACGCCAACGATTTGCACCCCTCTCCCGTGGGGAGAGGGGCTTCGAGCCCAATGCCCGACACCTACCCGCCCGACCGCAGCCTGCTCACCCTGCGTCAGCGCTACAACGACGCGGTCCAATCGCTCAGCAGCGAGAACCTCAAGCTGCTGCGCGAGTGGCCGGCGCGGCTGAAGTCGATCACTGATGAAGTCACCCACTACGAGGTGCGCGGCAAGGCGATTGCGGTGGAGAACTATCGCGAATCGCTGAGCCACCAGAAGATCCCGAAGATCGCCGCGCCCACCTACAAGAGCTGGGGCGAGCTGCTGACCTTCCTGGGCAAGGAGAACCTGCCCGGTTACTACCCCTACACCGGCGGCGTGTATCCGTATCGCCGCACCGGCGAAGACCCCATCCGCATGTTTGCGGGCGAGGGCACGCCGGAGCGCACCAACCGCCGCTTCCACTACTTGAGCCAGGGTCTGCCTGCCGCGCGTCTGTCGACCGCGTTCGACAGCGTCACCCTGTATGGCGAGGACCCGGCGATCCGCCCGGACATCTTCGGCAAGATCGGCAACAGCGGCGTCAGCATCGCCACGCTGGACGACATGAAGAAGCTCTATTCCGGCTTCGACCTGTGCGCGCCCACCACCAGCGTCAGCATGACCATCAACGGGCCGGCGCCGATCATCCTCGCCCTGTTCATGAACTGCGCGATCGACCAGCAGGTCGAGCGCTACCTGCGCAGTGACGAGGCCCGTTGGGCCGAGGCGCAGGCGAAGATCGAACGCTATTTCGAAGGCCGCGCACGCCCGGTTTATGCCGGCGAACTGCCCGCAGGACATGACGGTCTCGGCCTGGCCCTGCTCGGCATCAGCGGACAGGAAATGGTCGACGCCGACACCTACGCGCGGATCAAGGCGCAGACGCTGGCCACCGTACGCGGCACCGTGCAGGCCGACATCCTGAAAGAGGACCAGGCGCAGAACACCTGCATCTTCAGCACCGAGTTCGCGCTGCGCATGATGGGGGACATCCAGCAGTACTTCGTCGACCACAAGGTGCGCAATTTCTATTCGGTGTCGATCTCCGGCTACCACATCGCCGAGGCCGGCGCGAACCCGATCAGCCAGCTGGCTTTCACGCTCAGCAATGGCTTCACCATCGTCGAGTACTACCTCGCCCGCGGCATGCACATCGATGACTTCGCGCCGAATCTGA
>JBIJCA010000058.1:0-18881 GCA_044344935.1 Aquimonas sp.
GCAGCACGGAAGACGAGAAGGGCCAGCAGATCACCAACGTGCGCGCCTACCAGGGCGCGCGGAATGGTGGCGCCTCAGAGGGCCTGAAGCCGCTGCAGCAGACGGCGCGGAAGCGCGAGAACCTGTTCGCCGCGCTCGTGGAAGCGGTGAAGACCCACAGCCTCGGTCAGATCAGCCATGCGCTGTATGAGGTGGGTGGGGAGTATCGGCGGAATATGTGATAGTGCTGATCTTTCGCACTTATCAAACAAGGGGCGTCGCGTGAGAAAAAAAATGTCTAGTGCGCCGAGTTCTGAAGATGGAGTTACTCGGCTTGAGGTTCGCATCGATAATGTTGGGGCGCTCAAGAGTGCAGCGATATCTCTCGCAAGGATAACAATTCTTGCTGGCCCAAACGGCACTGGAAAAACTTCTGCGCTTTACTCGATTTATGGCCTCTTGGCGCACCGAATTGCAAGATTTGCAGTGAGGCGAGCAAAGTTGATTGCACGTGAGCTGCTGGACAAGGGTGCTGCGCGCTGCTCTTTCATGGAGCTTTCAAGTGACGATTGCCAGGAGCTTTTGGATGAGGGGGGTAAGTACTTTACCGGCATCCTTCCGTCTGTTCTCAACTGCGATCCTACTCAAATACCTAAGGCGAGCATTTCACTTCGTGCTTCATTGCCCTTCGCAGCTTCAAAACTTAGGGGGCCGTGGTTGCTGAACAACCTATACACCATTCGCGGAGTTCCCAAACTCTCTGCTGAAGTGCTCGATCCCAAGAGCGGTCCTTGCCTCATCGAATTTAAGGTATTGGATGCGTCTGTGGAGGTTGACCTCGTTGAGAAGTACGTGACGACTGTTCTTTTTGACGCACTTTGCTTTCCGGCTCACCAGAGCGCGTACATCCTCCCGTCGGAGAGGGCGGGCATCAACCTCTTTTATCTTGAGCTGAATTCAAGGCGCACCGCGCTGCTTCACAATTTGCAGAAAAGCAAAATTGATCCGCTTGAGTTGCTCAATGACGTAATGAAGTCTCGATATGCCAAGCCCGTCGCGGATTACATCGACCTGCTGAACAGTTTCGTAGGCGAAGATCGATCAGAGGGGCCCCTTGCGGCGCTCGCTGACGAGCTCGATGAGATCGCGCTTGGTAAGTTTGATTTGGGTAAGGATGGTGCCATCTACTTCAAGCCAGCGCGCGCGAGGAGTAAGAAGCTTTCGCTTCACCTTGCCGCCTCGTCGGCAAAATCCCTTTACGGGTTCTCGTACTTGCTGAGGCATAGGCTCAAGGCCGGCGATTTTCTATTGATTGATGAGCCGGAGTTGAATCTTCACCCCGATGCTCAGCGGCGGCTGGCGAGGGTAATTGCACGACTCGCCGCTTCGGGGGTTTCTGTCATTTTGTCTACGCACAGCGACTACTTCATCAGGGAGATCGGTCTCGTCATGGTGGATTCGAATGATCAGTTAATACAGCCTGGAGATGTTGAGCTGTATACCTTCTCGCACGCTGGAAGGGCATCGAGGGCAAGGCGGGGGGATGACGGTTCATTCGCAGATGATCCGTTCGAGGATGCGATAAGGGATCAGAACCGGGCCTATCTAAAACTTCAGTTCGAGTGACGCCCGATGACTGTACGGTCCTTGAGGCAAGCCGCCGAAAACGGAATAAAGAAGGCTTTCCACTGTCAGGCTTCGGGTGGAGCGATAAAGATCATCGAGACATCTTGTTCCACAAAGAACTCACAGATACTTGTCAAGCCGCCAACTGCCTCTGGGGGTCTGAGCGCGTTTGCATTCGATGTGCCTCGTGTCAAGGGTGGCGGCGATCCAATTTTTCCGTACTTTGTGGAGTCGGTTGAAGGGCTTTGCAAAAAGTGCGATGCAATCCTAGTTATTCAGCGAGAAGATAGCGCTTATGTTATTTCAGCAGAGCTTAAGAGTACAAACATTGGCGGAGTCTGTCGTCAGCTGGCGGCGGGGTTAGCCTTTTCGCGCTTTTTGGCTGAAAGGCTCCGTGCAACGATGGATGCTCCGCCCTCGTCCGTAAAATTCGGCGCTGTCGTTTTTGCCGTGACTAATGCAACGCTTAAGAGTTCAAAGGCCGGGAAGATTGAAATTCTGAGAAGCGGAACTGTTTCGGCGTTGGTGGTTAGAAATGCGGACACCATTTATGCGGACCAAATCGTTGAGACATTGGGTGCAGAGCGAATGCTTTACGATGTCTGAGCGTTCACTTTAATGCATCAAAGAACGTGGTCGGGCTCACTTACGCCGTCGCGCACTTCGTTTTCGTCGGCCGATGTGCCGTCCGGCAAGAAAGCGGCAAGAAAGGGGTCAGGTTCACTTATCCCGGATAGGTAGGATCGCCGCATGCGCTACTGGTGGGTGAACCAAAAGCAGACCTATCGGCATGAAGTGCCGGGCGGGTATCTGTGGTCACCCAAGCGCAAGAGCAACGGCCACACCAATCCCTTCTACGAGTACATGCGTGAGGTGGCTCCGGGCGACCTCGTGTTCTCGTTTGCCGACGGTCACATCAAGGCGCTGGGCATCATCGCTTCGCATGGCTACGAGGCGCCCAAGCCGAATGAGTTCGGGCAGGTCGGGGCGTACTGGGACAGGATCGGCTGGCGCGTGGATGTCGCCTTTCGCGAACTTCGGCACGTCTTGAAGCCCGCCGACCACATGGACCAGCTGGCGCCCAAGTTGCCACCGCGCTATGCGCCTCTGCAGCTCAATGGCCATGGCTTGCAAAGCGTTTATCTGACGCGCTTGCCGGAGTCGTTCGCGCTGGAGCTGGTCGAGTTGATCGGCATCGAAGCGCGCAACCTGCTGCTCGGGCGTCGAGTCGACGACGCTCCGCTGCTGCTGCCCGGTGCCGGCCTGATCGAGTGGGAGCGACACCAGCTGCAGCAGATCGAACACGACCCCGGCCTTGGTGAGACCACGCGTACGGCCCTGGTGCAGGCGCGCCGCGGCCAAGGCGTGTTCAAGCAGCGCGTGCTGAGCATCGAGCAGCGCTGCCGCTTGACCGGCGTCGACCGGCTCGAACACCTCATCGCCAGCCACTGCAAACCCTGGCGCGACGCCAGCAACGAAGAGCGCCTCGACGGCGAGAACGGCCTGCTTCTCACCCCCGATGCCGACCACCTGTTCGACCGCGGCTTCATCAGCTTCGACGACCGCGGCAGCCTGCTGGTCTCACCCGTCGCCCACGTCCCGTCGCTGGTCCGCATGGGCATCGACCCGACGGTGTTGAAGTGCGTCGGTGCTTTCAGCGCAGGGCAGCGTCGCTATCTGGACTTCCACCGAGAGAACGTGTTTCTTGAGGCCCGGCTCGCGAGGTAGCGACGCACATGGCAATCACGATGACTCCACTTACGGCTCCACCAGACGGCTTCACCGAAGACGATATCGCTTCGCTGTGCAGCGCATTCGAACCGGAGCTGGCCTGCAAGAGTTCGGAAGACACCACAGATCGCGTCCATGCCTTCACTCTCGACGGCAAAACCGCGGAGTTCCGTTGGCCCAGCCATGCGCCCGAAGAAATCTGGGTGGCTTTGTTCAGCTCTCCAAAGAACCGCCAGGCCGGCATCGCGGACCTCGTTATGTTTGAAGAGGCGACTACGCGAGAAGGCTTTGGCTGGATGATCGACTTCATGCAGCGCTTGGGTTTGCGCTATCTGCGTTGGCCGACCCGCTTGCGGCGGCGTTGGTGGCTGGTGGGGAGTGAGCGCCTCGAGTGTTTCGACGGCGAACAGTGGAAGGACATCTACCGAGACTTCGACTAGTTCGGGGTGTTATGGCTGGGTCGAAGCGGCCGCCCCCAAAGCAGCCGACTTGACGCGGCCCTTCTCGCAGGGTGCCGGCGCCTTGCGGGTTTCGGTTGAAGCAGGTCATCGTCGGCCTGCATCCTACGGTCGTCTCCATCATCAAGATCCTTCATGCCCATCGAATCTGCTGACCGAATCCAGCCAATGCGCTCAAGCCATCGACGCGTGCTTCGAGCCCTGAGTCTTTTCCTGCTGTTGGCCACCAGTGCGTTTGCCAGCGCTGATGCGCCGCGCGTGGGTGTGCTGGTGCTGGTGGATGACGCGCTGTCGCACACCCGGATCGGCGTAAGCGTGTTCGGCAACTCGGTCGAACGAGTGCCCAGCCGCTCCCTGCAGGCACCAGCTCTGGTACGCGACCAGGTGAGTCGCTACCTCGACGAGCTCGGCTACACGGTGGTGCCGCTGGATTGGCCGACGGGCGCGAAGGCTCCCGACGGTGGGCTTGTGCGGCTGTCGTGGTCGAGCTACACGCTGCGCCGCGCGTATCTAACCCCGCTCAAGCAACTGGCTGAGGCCCATGGTCTCGATCTGCTTGTGGTGTTTGAAACCTTTCAGGGCGAGGATCGCTTTGGCGGCGGTTCCGCGAGCGTCGGCGGCTACGGTCTGTACTCGCGCTCGGGCTCTGGCGTAAGCCTCGCCTATGTGCAGATGCGGGGCTACCTGCTCTCGGTGCCTGAGCTTGATTACGTGGGCGGAGGACAGGGCGGCCGGCCGGCCCCCATCAACATCGCCCAGATCGATGGCGACACCATCGAACAGCTCGAAGACGCACTGCAGCCGTTGATCGAAAGTGCGGTACGCAATGCGCTTCCCAACTTCAGGCTGCCACGCGTTGGTCCCGCACCCTGAGTCTGATGTTTGCTGCTTTGCCTCAGGCTTGCCGGAGCGCCTTCAGGCCTCCCAACCACGGCATATCCACCCGGTGCTGCAGGACTGACCTTGACGATGCTTTCCTCTCTACATGCCATGCGTGCCCACCGAGTCATTCTGATCTTGGTCGCATTGAGCGCGCTTGGAGGCCTGTGGATTTTCGGCGATCTGATGAAGGCGTGGGCGACAGATCAGCTGCGTTCGCACCTGATCGAGCCGCCCAGTCCAAGGGTCGCAAGCGCGGCCGACACTGCCGCCATCGTGCAGGCTGTGATTGAGCAAGAGCGATTCGAGCCTGCCCCGCGCTCCCCGGAGGACGACATCGCCCAAGGCGGCATGCGGCGTCGCTGGCCAGTGCTGGTTTCCGACCGCACGGTCGTGACTTGCGCAGGCTCCATCTGGGAGGCGGACGCAGCAGGATGCCCGAGCATGCTGTCGGATGAAGCGCTGACCTTGCCGGGCGCCGACTTCCGGATTCCCCGCTCGTTGCGTCTAGCGCTGTCGCGTGCGAATCGTCAGTCAAGCACGCTGCCCGCAGTCGCGGGCCCGCATGTGCGCTTCACGCCGCAGGCTTCAATCGATGCGGTGTTCGCGGAGGGGCGTGGGTGGTGGCCGGAGTTTCATCGCGTGTTCCCACAGACTGCTGGCTATGTGCAGGCGTCTCTTCCCGTCCTATCCGAGGATGGCACCTGGGCTGCTGTTCTTGTCGAGCACTATTGCGGCTGGACCTGTGGACGAGGGTTGATCTACCTGCTCATGCGCTCGCCAGAGGGAGCATGGCAGGTGGGTGTGCGGGATGCGCTTTGGATCTCTTGATCGCAACGCAGTGGTCAAGGTGTGCTTTCCAGAGTGGGTTTCGCGCAGGTTGTACGTGGTCTGTCAGTTTCCCAGCGCGCACTTCGCCCGCCAGAGTCGGCTTCAACGCGGCCCGGTTGGCCGAGCTGCCGCCTCGCCCAAGTTTGACGCCCCGCGCACACACGCGTAGAAGGCTCATAAACAAGCCACTATGCGCATAGTGGATCACCTATGAGCCATGCGCCGAAAAGAATCCGACTTCGCCACACCCGCCGCGCAAACCACCGCCGCCCACCTGGGCGAGCTGGTGCGTCAGGCGCGTCTGGCGCGCACGTGGACCCAGCAGGCCTTGGCGGAGCGCGCGCGCATCAGTCTGGCCACCGTGAAGCGCCTGGAAGGCGGGGCCGTTGAAGTGTCGCTGGGCGGCTGGCTGTCGGTGTTCGAGTGCCTGGGCTTGCTGCCGCTGCTGCGTGAGATGAGCGATCCGGCCTCGGCCGCCGTGCTGGATGCCACTCGCGCGCAGCGCGCTCGTGCGCGCGAACGTGATGACTTGGACTTCTGATCGTGGTCGCGCGCACGGTCTTCATCCACCTGCCGGGCGAGACCGAAGCGGTGCCGGCCGGTCGGCTGAATCTGATCGAGCAGGGCACGCAGGTGCAGGCGTCCACCTTTGCCTACGGCCGCCGCTACGTCGCGCGCGCGAATGCCGTGCCGGTCGACCCGGTGGCGCTGGCCTTGCTTCCGGCGCAGAACGACCACGACCGCTTGCCGCCGGCAGGGCTGGCCCTGTTCGGCGCGCTGCGCGATGCCACGCCCGATGCCTGGGGCCGGCGCGTGATCGAGAACCGTCTGCGCGCTCCGCCCAATGGTCTGCCGGAATCGGTGTATCTGGATCACGCCGGCCCGCACCGCGCGGGCGCGCTGGATGTGCGCGAAACACCCACCAGCCCGCCGATTCACAGCAGCCTGCCATCCGCGCTCGACCTGCAGCACCTGCTGGATGCCGCTGCCCGCGTCGAGCAAGGCGAGCCCGTTCCCGCGCATCTGGAGGTCTTCTTCGCGGGTGGGCCCTCGGTGGGCGGTGCGCGGCCCAAGGCGGTCATCAGCGCAGACGGCCACGAGTGGATCGCCAAGTTTCCCGCGCGCGGCGATCCTTTCAACGTGCCCTTGATCGAATTCGCCACGCTGGAACTGGCGCGCGAGGCCGGCCTGCGTGTGCCGCCACTGCGCATCGAAACCCTGGCTGACAATCGACAGGTGATGCTGATCCAGCGCTTCGACCGTGAACCCGTGCAGCGCGGCATCGCGCGCCGGCACATGCTGAGCGCGCTGACCCTGCTCGCGCTGCCCGAGCAGGCCTCGGCGGACTCCAGCTATGCGGCCATTGCGGATGCGATTGGCCAGTACGGCGTCAGCGGCCAGATCGCGGCTGACCGCGAGGAGCTGTTCGCGCGCATGGTCTTCAACATCCTCGTCTCCAACGACGATGACCACCTGCGCAACCATGCCTTCCTGTTCGATGCCCCCAGCCAGGGCTGGCGCTTGAGCCCACTGTACGACGTGGTGCCGAAGCCTCAAGTGGCGCAGGAGCGCGTGCTGCACCTTTCGGTGGGCCCACAGGGTCGGCTGGCGCGGCTGGACAACGCCTTGGCCGGGGCAGGGCGCTTCGGCCTGCTGCCACCGCGCGCGGCCGGCATCATCGATCGCATCGTGAGCGTGGTGCGCGAATGGCGCGGGCGATTCGAGAGTTCAGGTGTGCCGGTTGCGGACTGCGATCGGGTAGCCACCGCGTTCCGGCGGGCGGGTGACATCGGGATGGAGGCGGTGGAGCGGTGGCGGGATGGTTGAGGCGCTTGAAGAAAAGCACGGTTCCGAGTGCACTTGCCGCATGCGCTTCATGCGCTTCATGCGTTGACTTGCGAGGCCGGCCGATTCTTGCGGGCCCCGTTCGGCGCTGCAGTTGCTCCTCGAACTTCTGTCGGAAGCGCTCCGTCCCAAAGGCGAGTTGGCACTGCAGGCGTCGCCTCGTCTTGTCGACTTCCTCCGGTGTGATGGCCGATTGGACCCGGTCGCGGTAGAGGCGTTGGCGCGCCGTGTCTTCGGCATGCAGCGCCACGAAGAATGGGGTGAGGTTCATCAACTGCGGGGGAGAAAATCAACCTGGCCCATTTCCCCGTGGGGATCCGCCCTGCTCGATCGCCCGCTCGTGCTCGATGACATCGCTGCCGAAGCTCAAGCGCTTGGCGATCGGGCTGCCCGGATCGATGACCCGCCAGAACGGTGGCACTGCGTCCCGCGGCGTGCCGGCGCACAGGTCTTCCCACGCCGATTCGGCGATCACCCGCAGATAGATCGCCGTGGTCACGGGGCAGGTCGCGTCGGCGCGATGCCGCCGAGCCAGCTCGTTGCGCAAGCGAACGAGGTTTCGCGTCTCGCCGACGGGAATCGCCATCAGGTACCGCGCCAGGATCTCCGGGCTGGCGATGAGCAGGCGACTGCCGGCGCGAATGCCGGCGAAGTCCGCTTCGGTGCTCACCACGTGGGCCGGCTTCGCCTTGGCGATGCGGGCTTTCCACGACACGGGTTTGCTCTTCTTGCGCTCAGCCATTGGTCGTCTCTCTGCGGGACAGCTCAGCCTCGAGGTCATCAAACCACTCGGTGAGAAAAGCGTCAGGGTCGAAGAACACACGGGCCATCAGCCGGGACCAAGGATGCCGGAGCGTGATTGACTCTTCCACGCGCAGGCGCAGGCCCTCGGGCGTCGAAGCCCATGTCGCCGTCCACGTGCCATGCAGGCCGTGGTGATCCTCGAAGACCAGCCGATACCCAGCGCTGGCCCGTTCTGTCCAGTGGAAGCGAAGCACGCGACCCCGTGCACCGATCTCGGCCCATCCGTCCCCGGACCTCTCGACCCGGGCCACGCCTCGACGCCAATGCGGCTGGTCCTCGACAGCATCCAACACGCCGCGCAGCGTGGCCACATCGGTGGCCAGCACGCGTTCTGCGGCATGGCGGGTCGTCTCTGGAAGGGTGCGCGCCATGAACCACAGCGTGACGGGCACGAGGACGAGCAGGACCAGCAGTGAGGAGGTGAGCATCAGTCGCATAGGAACGGCAAGCGAAGGGAGGCGCTACACGCTGCCATGACGGCGGCCCCAGGACCAATAATCGGCGAAATTTGCACATAAAATCAGGTGCATGGCGCGATCTCGCCCTCGCGTCACGGACGGACCCGATGCCCCCTGCGATGCGCGCGCCCTCGCCTCCGCATCGGCCGCCAGTCCAAACCTAGAGCGGGTTCAGAGCGCATTTTCCGCGGGCGCGTGGCTTGAGCAGGCGTCGTCGGTGGGGGTAGCCGACCCTGCGGATGCGGACGGGCTTGAGTTCGATGCAGCATTGGCAGCACAGCAGGCGATCGTCGGAGTGCACCGGGCAGGCCTTGAAGCGCCCCTCCCAAAGGGTGCCGGTGCGGCGGTAGCGATCGTTGATGTAGCGGACGTAGCGACGCCCGAGTGAAGCATCATGGCGCTGACGCGGCCGATCGCCGCGGGTGTCAGCAGCAGATGCACGTGGTGGGTCATCAGCACGTAGGCGTGTGAGGCGCAGCCGTGTCGGGAAGCGGCATCGCGCAGTTCGTCGAGGTAGCGCGTGCGGTCGATGGGCGCGAAGAAACAGGGGCGGCGGTCGTTGCCGCGCTGCACGAGATGCTGCGGTACATCTGGCAGGTCGATGCGAGGCTGTCTTGGCATGGCGTCGGGCGTCCCGACCAAAGGCCCATGCTCGACGGCGATGCGTGCGTGCGAAATCGGGCTTTCGATGCCCTTGGGGTAGGAGAATCACCCCGCCTTCGACATCACTCACGCCACAGCAATCGCCTCAAGTAGACGCCGTACTCCCTGCGCACCGCCTGGAAAGTGGACTCTGACCCCTGTCTTTGTTTTTCAGCCATCTTGATGGCAGGTGGCGTGCGGCGTAGCCTCCAAGGCTTCAAGGCACGAGGACAGCCCCATGGCCGAGCCCCAACTCTCCGTACGCAGCGCTCGGGCGCGCGATCTGGCGCACCGGCTGGCGCGACGCGAGCAGCGCACGGTGGCCGAAGTGGTCGAGCGCGCGCTGGAAGCCTATGAGGCCGCGCAGGCGGGGCGTGAGCCGGCCGCCAGCTTCTACGCGCGACTGAGCCAGAGCTACGGGACCGATATCGATCTTGAAGCCCTGCTGCGCGAGCAGCGCCAGGCCCATCCCGGCATCGAGCTGTGATCTTCCTCGACACCAACGTCGTCTCCGAGACGCTCAAGCGCGCCCCAGAGTCGACCGTGCTGCGCTGGCTGGAGAAGCATGACGCCGAGCTGGCGCTGAGCACGGTGGTGATCGCCGAACTCGCTTTTGGCATCAGCAAGATCCGCCCCGACGAACGCGCCCAGCGGCTGGCCGATGGCCTGGAGGCCTGGCGCAGTCGCTTTGCCGGGCGCATCTTCGCGTTTACCGAAGAGGCCGCCCTGAGCTACGGCGAGCTGAAGGGCGAGGCGGCACGTGCGGGTCGCCCTATGAGCGCACCCGACGGCATGATCGCCGCCATCGCCCGCGTCCACTCGGCGCCGCTGGCGACGCGAAATGTGGCGAACTTTCGTGAGACGGGCGTGGTGCTGGTGGATCCGTGGCGGGGCTGAGCGTGAGGATGCGTCAAAACAAGACCTGACCCTCGCGCTTCATCGATCGCGTCGTAGGTCTTGTGTGTGCCGACGAATTTCACGTAGACGATCTGCAACCTGTAGGCAAGAGGGCCAAGCCTAGTGGTGCAAGGAACCCAGCGCCAAGTCCAGCTTCATAGCATTGGCCGCCAACGCAACAACAAAGCCGCGCCTTGCGCGGGGCTCCGTCATTTCCGCACCTTCTCGATTGCAGCCACTGCCTCGCCGACACCGACAACGCGCACGCCCTGGTGTGCGCTGACCGTGAGCAAGCCTTTGTCGCCGGTGACGATCAGTTCGGCGCGAGCCGCGAGTGCGGTGCCGATGACGACATCGTCGTCGGGATCCGGAGCGACGCCGGTGACAGCGATGGGGCGCACCATGAGGGTGAGGTTGGAATACCGGTCGACCAGCTGATCGACTGACATGAGCGAGGCGGCGATCTTCTTCTCGAACTTGCGGCGGCCGAGGATGTCGGTCAGCTCGGCGAGCAGCGGCGTGCTGGTAAAAAGCATGACGCGCTGCTCACGGCGGGACTGAAGCAACAGGCGCGGCACACCGCCCCACAGCAACGCCGACGCGACAACATTGGTGTCGAGAACCAGCCGCATCAGCGGCCGGCACGGCGCTCGGCGCGCATGACGCGGATTTCCTCGGCGATCTCTTCCGGCGACATCACAGCGGGCTCATCGACAGCAGCCATGCGGTCCATGGCGGAGAACAGCTCATCGACACGCCGGGCCTTGAGCTGATCGCGCAGCCAGCGCTCGATGGCGCGGGGCGATAGCAGACCGGCACGCTGCGCCTCCTGGACGAGCTGATCGGGCAAGGTGATCTGGACAGTCGTCATGGGATCCTCGTCGAGTCAGGCGGCTTGCTAGTCCGTGGTGTGTAGCGAAGCCCGGGGTCAAGGCTATCAAAGTAGCATCGGGGTGCCGCCGCCGGTAGGCTCGGCCACCTGTCACGGCCGACTCGCATCGAGTTTGTGGGGGCGCCGTATCACGTGACCTAGCGTGGAGCGAAAACACAGATCAGAGCGCGTCCGCATACGCCTGATGCGCTGACTTCAGGAAACGGGGTCAGGAAACGGGGTGGTCAGGAAACAGGGTCCAGGAAACAGGGTCAGGTTCACATCCGACAGCCCCGCGCGCCGAATTCCTACAGCATCGCCAGCGTTGTGCCCACGCAGGGTCGCCACCGCTGCAGCGATGCTGTGCACATGGCCCGCCAACCTCGACTCGACCTGCCAGGCATTCCGCAGCACATCGTGCAGCGTGGAAACAATCGCCTTCCCTGCTTCCTCGACGACACTGATCGCGCCTGCTATCGCCAACTGTTGCGGGAGGCGCTGCTCGCCACGGGCTGCAAGCTGCACGCCTATGTACTGATGGACAACCACGTCCACCTGTTGGCAACGCCGCACGAAGTGGGTGCCACAGCTTGCCTGATGCAACAGCTCGGCCGGCGCTATGTCGGGCAGTTCAACGCGCGCCATGCGCGCACCGGAACGCTTTGGGAAGGTCGGTACAAGGCATGCCTGGTCGATAGCGAACACTATCTTCTGCGCTGCAGCCGCTACATCGAACTGAACCCGGTCCGCGCACGCATGACGGACGACCCTGCCGTGTTCCCGTGGTCGAGCTGCGCGGGCCTGTGCGGGCTCCGCGAGGATCCGCTGCTGACCCCGCACCCCGTCCAGCAAGCGATCGGTGCAGACCACTATCGCGCCCTGCTCTCCGAGGCGATCAGCGACGAAGACCTGGCCGCGATCCGGCTCTACCTGCAGCAGCAACGCGCCTACGGCCGCGACGACTTTCGTGCGATGGTCGAAGCGAAGACCCAGCGCTTCGCCAGCGTTCCGCCGGCACATCGGCCGGCCAGATCAAAGAACGCGACCGGGTAAGTGAACCTGACCCCCTTTTCGGCATGGCTCGACCGATACGCATTGAGTTCGAAGGGGCGCTGTATCACGTGACCTCGCGTGGGGATCGGCGTGAGGCGATCTATGAGGACGATGGCGATCGCGCGCGGTTTCTTGAGCTGCTGGGCGAGGTGGCGCGTGGGTTCAACTGGGTGGTGCACGCCTACTGCCTGATGAGCAACCACTACCACCTGCTGATCGAGACGCCCGACGGCAATCTGTCGAAGGGCATGCGCCAGCTCAACGGGGTGTTCACCCAGTACAGCAACCGCCGCCATCGCCGCAGTGGGCACCTGTTCCAGGGGCGCTACAAGGCAATCCTGGTCGATGCGGACACCTATCTGCTGGAACTCGCGCGCTACGTGGTGCTGAACCCGGTGCGCGCCGGCATGGTGGCCGACGCCGGCGACTGGCCCTGGAGCAGCTACGGCGCGATGGTCGGTGCGCAGGCTTCACCCGACTGGCTGGCGACCGACGGCCTGCTGTCCGCCTTCGCCAACACGCGCAACGCCGCGCGCCGGAACTACATGCAGTTTGTCGCGGCCGGCGTCGGTGCTGAACCGATCTGGAAGCACCTCAACCGTCAGATCTACCTGGGCAGCGATGCCTTCGTGCAGCGGATGCAGGACAAAGCAGGGGACGCTGATGACATCAACGTCCCCCGCGCCCATCGCCGCCCACCGCCTCCCTCCCTGGAAGCGATTGCTGCCGCCTGTTGCGCTTGCTGTTGCCCATGGTGCGATCCGGCTGTGCCGCACGCCGGAGCCAAAAGCCAAAGCAGAAGCGTTCGGACAAGTCCGAACCCACGAAAAGCCGCGGCCTGCCGCTCAGTGCTTCCAGGCTGCCGATCAGAGCGACTGGCCCCATCCAGTCCGTTGCGCGAACAAGTGCACCGCCCGGGGCGACCAGAACGCCCACAGGCCGCCGGTCAACCTTCGGCCATATAGTGCGTTGTCTGGGAGTCACCAGCGGTCCGGATCAGTTGCTTGCGGCCCGCCTCACCCGAGGATCCGATGCATGCGCGCACTCTTGCTGCTGTCTTTGATGTCATGGGCCATAGCCGCTGCCGCTGCCCCACCGGGTGCTGGCCTCTATTACGATCGTAGCCGCAGCGGCCATGGTCTGGATCTGCAGATCGTCGGTGATCGCGTGGTCGGCACCTTCTACACGTTTGCCGACGACGGCCAGCCCTACTGGTATCTGGTCGACGGCACCTGGTCGGGCGATGTCGGCACGATCGAGATCGTCGAGTACCGTTACAGCGCGGGCGCTATGCCCGCGGTAGCGGTGGCTGCACGCTTTCCCGGAGCGCGCCTGCAGCGGGCAGCAAGCGCGGCCGGTTGCGGCGATGGCAACGCCCGGCCGGGCGCCGGCAGTCTGATCGACTTCAGCTTCAACATCGGCGGCGAAAGCCTGCGCTGGTGCCTGGAGCCCATCGTGCCGGCAAGCTCCGCTGCCGAATCGGCGCTGTCCGGCAGCTGGTACGCCGGCACGGCGGACTCCGGCTGGGGTTTGATCAGCTATCTGTTCGGCGCGACGGGCGCAGCCCAGGCATTTCACACGCTTTACGTCTACGACGGCAGCGGGCGACCGCGCTGGGCCTACGCCAGCGAGGCTGCGCCCGACACCGCGTTCACCCCCGACTTCCGCTTCGCCCGCGGCTATTGCCGCAGTTGCGCCAGCGTGCCGCTGACGACACAGTCGGCTGGAAACGCGAGCATCACTCTGGTGACACCGCGCGCCGACACCGAGAACAACCGCATCATGCTGGCGCTCAGCTACCCCTACGGCGTGGGTGGCCGATTCGACCGCAGCGAAAGGCCGCTGCGGCCGCTCACCCTGGCGACTCGGCCAGCGCTGGTGGCTGCCACCCGCGAAGGTCTGGTGCGCGGCACGGCGCTCGGCGCGACCGGTGCCTTGTACCTTGGCCTGCCCTACGTGGCGCCGCCGCTCGGCGAACTGCGCTGGCGCGCGCCACAGTCGGCCGCGCCGCGGACGCAGCCGCTGCAGGCGAGTGCCTTCGGTCCGGCCTGTCCGCAGAACGCGACCAGCGACGGCATCTACAACAGTACGCTGGGCACGCGTGGCGAGGATTGCCTGCGACTCAACGTGTGGACGCCGGAACTGCGCGAAGGCGTCGCACGGCCGGTGATGGTCTGGATCCACGGCGGCGGCCTGGTGCAGGGTTCGTCGGGTGAGATGCGTCCGGATGGCACGCCGACATATGACGGCGCCAGACTGGCCGACGACGGCGTGGTGCTGGTCTCGATCAACTACCGGCTCGGGCCGCTCGGCTACATGGCGATGCGTGAGTTCGCCGGCGAATCGCCGGACCACCCTAGCGCCGGCAACTATGGGCTGCTGGATCAGATCGCCGCGCTGCGCTGGGTTCGCGACAACATTGCGGCCTTCGGCGGCGACCCGTCACGGGTGACGATCTTTGGCGAATCTGCGGGTGGCTTGTCGACCTGTGCGCTGCTCGCCAGCCCTTTGGCGCGCGGATTGTTCCACCGCGCCATCATCGAGAGCGGCGGTTGCCTGCGTTCGCTACCCGCACTGGAAACCGCACCCTCCGGCCAGGACCCTGGTTTCACCCAGGGCGTGCGGGTCATGACGGCGGCCGGCTGCAGCGGGCAGCCCGACCGCAAGGCTTGCATGCGCGCACTCAACTGGGAAACCCTGATCCAGGTGGCGCAGCCGACCGTGGGCTTTGGCCGCACTGGAGAAAAGTTCGGGCTGCTGCAGGATGGCTACGCGCTCGTCGAGGGCCCGGGCATCGCGATAGCCGCCGGGCGCGCGGCGCCGGTGCCGCTGATCGCCGGCATCAACAACGATGAACTCACCGCCTTGCTGCCAGCCAGCGCGCGACCCGCCACCGTCGCCGCCTACGAAACGCTGGTCATGCAGACCTTCCCGACCATCGGCGCCCTGGTGCTGCAACAGTACCCGGCCGCGGCCTATCCGGAGCCCTGGTACGCCTACACCGATCTGCTCGACGATCTGCAGTTCGCCTGTCCCAACGCCGCCTTCACGCGCAACTTCGCCAGCGCCGGCAATCCCACCTGGCGCTACGTGTACACGCATGTGTTTGCCGGACCGACGGCGATCTACGGCGCCTTCCATGGCGCCGAAATCGCCTTTGTGTTCGGCCCGACGTCGACCGCGACTGCCGCGGAAGCCAACCTCTCGGCGCAGATGCAGCGTCAGTGGACACGCTTCGCCGCCAGCGGCGATCCCAACGGCGGCAGCGATCCTATCTGGCCGCGGCGCCTGCCGGCCGATGACATCGCCATCGAGTTCGACGACGTGGCGCGCGGGCTGATCCAGGACTATCGCAAGCCCTACTGCGACTTCTGGTCGCGCTACGTGGTGTTTTGAGGTTTGTGCAAAACAGGGGTCAGAGTACCCTTTCCCGGGTAGCCCGCATGAGATCTGCCAGCCAACGGAGATTACGCGCTTAATCGCCCCAAAAAGTGCACTCTGACCCCTGTTTTTTCAACCCCTGTTTTTTCAGGCGGGGACGGTCAAGCCAAGAGCGGGTCAGCAGGAAAAGAGTGAAGCCCGCAACACGAGAGGAGTTTTGTCAGCCCTGTTGACACGGGCGGCGCAATGATGACCCCTCTCCGGGTGAAGGCGGTCGGGAGGCGACCTCATCCCGATTGTGTGTGCGACTTGCATCGCTCCATCGTGCCGAGTAGCCAGCAAGCCAGCAACTCAGACTAGGTAGAAAACATGCTGCGAGGGAATATCGGTCGCCTCCTCCCCGTCGCGACCCTAGCAAAATCAGTAGACAGCATGCAACTCCTTTCGCTCAAGCAAGTTCAGGAGATCGACTTCTTTCCAGTTTACGAACCATGGCAACGCCTCGAAATCCGCCATGAGCTGAGGCAGTTCGCCCGGTGCCAACGAAACGCCAAGCTCTTGACACAGAGCCTGCGCCCATATCTCTCGCCTAGCCCGAGGCATGTACGGGCAACCAATAAGATCTATGGCGAGCAACGCCTTCTCCGAATTTAAATCAACTCCTGCCAAGTCAGCCATTCTCTCGCTTACAACCTGCTCTGCCCACGCGCGCACTTCGCCATAAACTGGGTTGTCCTTTACGTAGAACAAGAGTGTAGTCAAACTAAAGTACGAGCGGCCGTGTCTACTTTCGCAGAACATCTTCCGAAGTAGGCTAGACGGCACTTGATAATCGACGCCTAAATCACTAATGGCCAAAAGCAAGTTTTTAGCAACCTGCTTTATCGAATCGGAGTATCCCGAAATACGAGATTCCGCAAAGCGAACTATCATAATAATGCCAGTGCAGAGACGATAGGATGCCGTAACGGAGGGGGCTACGGTATAGAAGAAGAATAAAACTCGGACGAGTAGAGCAAGAACATTAAAGAACTTTGGCGCGCCAATTCGATTGATCTGATCATCGTCATTGGCCATAATCATCGCCGCGCGGTTCTTTAAAGCCGATATCAGGTACCCGGACACCTCGCTATAGCCGCATCCATTCTCGGTACAACAAACCTTCACATCGTTGCAGAAGCTCAGTGCCAGTCGCTCGGCGCGATAAACTTCCTTAGGCTCTAAACGACCGGTCTCACCTCCCATTGGGGCAGCGCTGAATTTCTGAGTAAATGAGTTAAGCAACCTACTGACGGCCAGAATCGTTTTCGACTTGGGCGTCAAAAAGGGCCGCGAGTACTTGTGCAACTTGCTCTCGTTAACGCTTAGCTTGAACTCCCAGAGCTCTCCAGCAAGAGCCTCGCAAACCATGGCCGCGCGAAGCTCATCGCCTGCGAACACGAAGTAGTCGTCTACATATCGCCGGATACTATAATCAAGACCAGCCTGTAGACTGTGGTTGGTGCGGAGCCGTGTCTCAACTCGTCGATCGATCTCTTGGAGAATAATCTCTGCGAAGATTCGACTTACCTCTGGACCGATAACAATTCCGTTCGTCTCGCCGCGATTTGCCGCCTGCATTACAGAGTCAAAAAGTTCAGCAAAGGAACGCGGCCCCACATTCTTCTTTGTGAAATCTTTAGATTTAACCGCCCACGAAATGCTATGCGTATAAATGCTATCAAAACACTTGCTCACATCCAGCATCCACATCTTCGAAAATCGGGCTTCCAGATCAATCAACTCCGTGGAATCGAAAAACTTGTAAAGCCTATTGTAGCCCGCGTAGGCGAAGTACGACGGGCTATGGCGCAGGGATGGGTCAATCTGCGACGAAGAAACGGCACCTCGCTTGTATTTCGCCAAGTCCGAAATTTGACTGCGGACGAAGTATGTCTTGGCAACTCGCACTGGGTGTCTAATCGAAAAATGCGCCCCCGAAGTGTAGTGCAAGATGAGCGGCGAAGCGTGTTCGTAAAATGCTCGTATCTGCCATTGCGCAGCGGGATGCAAGACCGACAGCGTCCGAAAGGACAGTTCACTCTTCCGAATCTTGTAGGGATATGGGATGAACCAGCGCCGCGCCCAAGGCTCTCCGGGCTGTACAACCAGCCTCTCAAAGACGGTTTCCGCAACACTGGATAGAGCAGATTCGTTCTTTACTGCGCGCAGGTACATTCCATCATTCGAGAAGATGATGGTCGTCTCGCCGGGCAGCACTTCAGTTGCAAGACTTCTGAACTGATCTTTCTTTCGGACGCGAATTCTGTCACGCATACTTCCAACACCTCTGCACCTTGCCCAGATAACTCAATCCCATCTGGAAGAACTTTCTTCTTTTCGCGCCCTCAACGAAGCTGTGTCGCGCTAGTCGAGCGAGTTGATACGGAGTTAACAGCGCCGCTAAGCGCGAGTAGACACGCCCTTTCCGCGAATTCAGTGCATTTGCTAGGAAGCGATCTAGCTCCAGAAGAGCCTGAGAATTGCTCGCATCAACCAACGGATAGTTGAAGTGGATTCCTACAAGTCGCCTTTGTCCACTCGACCGATCGAGCATGCTCATGTTGGACGTGAGATGACGCAGACGATCATCCAGAAGCCTGAAGTCCTTATTTAACACGTAATCAAGCAGTGACTTTACTATGCGAGTCTTAATCTTTCTTACCTTGTTGGGCGCGATATCAACCAAGACTTTCCGATGACCGCATGGGAGGACCGAAAGGTTCTTAGCATCGAACCTGAATGAATAACCAAGATACTCCAACAACTCAGTCTTGGAGGGGGTAGCGCTTTTTACTTTGCTCTTTAGCCGGTCTGCCTCATATATTTTTAGCTTTTGGCGCTTAAGGTGTAGCCCTTCTGGCAAAGTTGCCTTGACCATCGCTAGAAAAGCTTGTGGATCCTCCTCGCAAGAGGTAACGACGATAATGTCGTCAACGTACCTCCTGTAAAAGAAAACTTCAGACCGATCTTCAATCTTGATGTCAAAATCTCTCATGATCAGGTCAGCGAGAGTGCCACTAATAGCAAGTCCTCGAGGCAGCCCCTCGCCTTCGTTTTGCGTGTGTGCATCAATAACAGCGTCCACAATTCGCCCACTCGGCCCTTGCGTAAGCCCTATTCGCTGCAGCTTGAGCGCGATTATTCCTGGATGGATCGACTCGAAGAATCTGCGGACATCCCACTTATAGACTCGATATGGCACCGCTTCTGAGAGAACGCCACGCAATGACGCTGCGATGAAGTCGCGCGCGCACATTTGGCGAGTAAGCGTGCGCCGAAGACACCTACCCTAACAGCCTGTCGAAAAACCCCCTACCCAACAGCCGCCGTTTGATTCCGCCTGTTTTTCAATAGCCCGAGACTATCGCTGCTCGGGCTTGGTGC
>JBIJCA010000434.1:0-2807 GCA_044344935.1 Aquimonas sp.
TCTACGAGAACGTTGCGTTGCCTCCAGCCAAGGTGGCCGCTTCCGAATAGGCGGCCTGCTCGCTCCGGAGACTCCTGGCCCCCGCGACTTCAGTCGTGGGGGCTTTTTGTTGGGGAGTCCTGTTCGTCTCGTTCTGCTGCAAGTTCAGGCAGCGGTGGACGACTTCTTGCATGCTGGAGATGGGCCCATCCGCTGCGGCTTGCGCCCTTGCGTGGGGCGTGGCCGCCCGCATCTGTAGAGCCCATGGGCTGCGGTGATAGTGCCGTCGCCCAAACTGGAGAGATTCATGAGCAATCCATCTGCGCCCGTCCACGTCGAACTGCCGGTCCTGCCGCTGCGCGACGTTGTGGTCTATCCGCACATGGTGATCCCGCTGTTCGTAGGGCGCGAGAAGTCCATGCTGGCCTTGGATTCCGCAATGGCGGGCGACAAGCAGATTCTGTTGATCGCGCAGAAGGCGGCGGATATCGACGACCCGATGCCCGCTGACCTTTACAGCATGGGCACGCTTGCCCAGGTGCTGCAGCTTCTCAAGCTGCCGGACGGCACCGTGAAGGTGTTGGTGGAAGGTGTTGCGCGTGCGCGGGTCGAGAAGGTCGAAGTCAGGGACGGGGCTTTGCGTGCCCGTGCCGAGGTGGTGGATTCGGTCATGGATCGCGAGGCGCGCGAGCTTTCGGTGACGCAGCAGTCGCTGCTCACCCAGTTCGAGCAGTTCGTGAAGTCAAATCGGAAAATCCCGCCGGAGCTGCTGTCTACGCTGGGTGGTATCGATGACTCCTGCCGCTTGGCCGATACCGTGGCAGCGCACCTCGGCGTGCGTCTCTCCGAGAAACAGAATCTCCTTGAGGCCCTTGATGTCGGCCGTCGGATGGAACTGCTGATCGGCCTCGTGGAAGGCGAGATCGATGTCCAGCAGATCGAGAAGCGTATCCGCGGTCGGGTCAAGTCGCAGATGGAGAAAAGCCAGCGCGAGTACTATCTCAACGAACAGATGAAGGCTATCCAGAAGGAACTGGGTGAGCTGGATGACGCGCCGAACGAGATAGAGGAGATCACCCGCAAGATCACGGCCGCGGGGATGCCCAAGGAAGTCGAGGCCAAGGCCCGCACCGAGCTCAATAAGCTCAAGCAGATGTCGCCGATGTCGGCAGAAGCCACGGTGGTGCGCAACTACATCGACTGGATGGTCGGCGCGCCTTGGAAGCTCCGCACCCGCGTTCGCCGCGACCTGCGCAGTGCCCAGCAGGTACTTGACGCGGATCACTACGGTCTTGAGAAGGTCAAGGAGCGAATTCTTGAGTACCTCGCCGTCCAGCAGCGGGTTCGCACCATGAAGGCGCCGATCCTCTGTCTGGTTGGCCCACCTGGCGTTGGCAAGACTTCATTGGGCCAGTCGATCGCCAAGGCCACGAACCGCAAATTCGTAAGGATGAGTCTGGGCGGCGTGCGCGACGAGGCCGAGATCCGCGGCCATCGACGCACCTACATCGGCTCCATGCCCGGCCGCATCATCCAGAACCTGTCCAAGGTGAAAAGCCGCAATCCGCTGTTCGTGCTCGACGAGATCGACAAGATGAGCATGGACTTCCGTGGCGATCCGAGCTCTGCGCTGCTGGAGGTTCTTGACCCCGAGCAGAACAACGCCTTCGCGGACCACTATCTGGAGGTCGACTTCGATCTTTCCGAAGTGATGTTCGTGGCAACTGCAAATTCACTGAACATTCCCGGTCCGCTCCTGGATCGCATGGAAGTGATCCGCATTCCAGGCTACACCGAAGACGAGAAGCTCAGCATCGCGCAGCGCTACCTGCTGCCGAAGCAGATCAAGGCGAACGGTCTGAAGCCTGCGGAGCTGAGTGTCGACATCGAGGCGCTGCGCGCGGTGATCCGCTTCTATACCCGGGAGTCTGGTGTTCGCAATCTCGAACGCGAAATTTCCAAGATCTGCCGCAAGGTGGTCAAGGCGCTGCTTCTCCAGCCTGCAGCAAGCGCGGCGACGGAAACGCCTCCGGCGAAACTCAAGTCGAAGAAGCTTCCGAAACTGCGTCCCGCCAAGGCGGGTGTCGTTGTCACGGAAGGCAATCTGGACGATTACCTCGGGGTGCGCCGATTCGATTTCGGTCGCGCGGAGAAGGACAACGAGATCGGTTTGGTCACCGGGTTGGCATGGACGGAAGTGGGTGGTGATCTCCTGCAGATCGAAGCGACGGTTGTTCCGGGCAAAGGGGTTCTGATCCACACTGGCCAACTGGGCGATGTCATGCAGGAGTCGATCAAGGCCGCGCAGAGCGTGGTCCGTTCGCGAGCTGAACGACTCGGTCTCGATCCCGAGTTCTACCAGAAGCTCGACATCCACGTGCATGTGCCCGAAGGCGCCACTCCAAAGGATGGCCCGAGCGCAGGCATTGCCATGTGCACGGCCCTCGTTTCGGTGCTGACGCGCGTGCCGATCCGCTCGGACGTGGCGATGACCGGCGAGATCACACTGCGTGGCCGAGTGCTGCCGATCGGCGGTCTGAAGGAGAAACTGCTGGCCGCGCTGCGAGGCGGCATCCGCACCGTGATCATCCCCGAGGAGAATGCGAAGGATCTCGCCGACATCCCAGCAAATGTGACTGAAGGCCTGAACATCCTGCCGGTTCGCTGGATTGACGAAGTTCTTGATATCGCCCTCGAACGACCTGTGGCGCTGCCGCCCCAGCCGGCGGTTGCGAATCAACGGTCGACCCGGAAGTCCACCGCCAAGGCGGCGAAAACGGTTACCCGGCGCCGCGTGCCCGAGAAGTCCCGCAGGCCTCACTGAGACG
>JBIJCA010000009.1:0-33814 GCA_044344935.1 Aquimonas sp.
TCCTGGCCGATGAACCCACCTCGGCGCTGGATTCCGACCTGCGCGAGGAATTCATCGCCCTGCTGCTTCGCGAATGCGCCACCGCCGGCAGCGCCCTGCTGTTTGTCAGCCACGACCGTGGCCTGATGCGGCTGTTCGACCGCAGCATGTCTCTGCCCGCGCTGCAGGACGCCGGCGCAGCCGCCGAGGCCGCGGCATGAGCGCGCTGCTCCGACTGGCCTGGGCCAGCCTGGTCAACCGGCGCTTCACCGCACTCGTCACGGTGGCGACGATCGCACTCAGCGTGCTGCTCCTGCTCGGCGTCGAGCGTCTGCGTACCGAGGCGCGCAACAGCTTCCTGCGCACGGTCGCCGGCACCGATCTGATCGTCGGCGCCCGCGCCCATCCGGTCCAGCTGCTGCTGTACTCGGTCTTCCACATGGGCGATGCCACCAACAACGTCAGCTGGAAGAGTTACGAGGAGCTCAGCGCCCGCGAAGACGTCGCCTGGACGGTGCCGATCAGCCTCGGCGATTCGCACCGAGGCTTCCGCGTGGTCGGCACCACCGTCGGCTTCTTCGAGCACATCCGCACCGGCGGCAACCGCGAACTGCGCTTCGAACAGGGACAGGCCTTCGATGGTCTGTTCGAGGCGGTGGTGGGCGCCGAAGTGGCGGCCCGGCTGGGCTACGCGATCGGCGATTCGATCGTGCTGGCGCATGGCACCGGCACCTTCACCCCGAACCAGCACGACGATCGCCCCTTCACCATCGCCGGCATCCTTGCCCGCACCGGCACGCCGATCGACCAGAGCGTGCATGTCAGCCTGGAAGCCATCGAGGCGATCCACATCAACTGGCGCTCCGGCACGCGCATTGGTCGCGCGCCGGACGAGATTCCGCCGGAGCGACTGCAGCCGCGCTCGATCACCGCCCTCTTCGTCGGGCTGGAATCGCGCATGGCGACCTTCAACGCCCAGCGCGCGATCAACGAGTTCCGCGCCGAACCGCTCACGGCGGTGCTGCCCGGCGTCGCGCTGCAGCAGCTGTGGGGCATGCTGGGCGTGGTCGAACGCGCGCTGATGCTGACCGCGGCCTGCGTGGTCGCAGCCGGCCTGCTTGGCATGCTGGCGGCCCTGCTCGGCACCCTGAGCGAACGCAGACGCGAGATGGCGATCCTGCGCGCGCTGGGCGCAGGTCCCGGCACCGTTTCGGCGCTGCTGCTGCTGGAAGCCCTCCTGCTGACCGTGGTCGGGCTTCTGATCGGCCTGCTGCTCTTGCACGTGGGCGCCTGGCTGGCCGCGCCCGCGATCGAGCGCAGTACCGGCATCGCGATGGCGCTGGGCTGGCCGAGCGTGGCCGAGTTCAAGCTGCTCGGGCTGGTGCTGGGCGCCGGCGCGCTGGTCGGACTGATCCCTGCCTTCCTGGCCTATCGGCGCTCGCTCGCCGACGGCATGATGGTGCGTCAGTAAGGCCGAACCGCGGCCCCACATTCTCCGGAACCCCACCATGAAACGCTTGATGACCCGCTGTGTTCCCGCCCTGCTTGCGTGCGCCCTGTGGGTGTCACCGGCGCTGGCCGAAGACCGCACCTTCGACTGGCTGGAGTTGATCCCCCAGGAAGAGCTTTCGCTGCTGCAGGACCAGGCCGTCGTTGACCACGAGGGCGAGCCGGTGATGCCGGACTACACCGAATCCACGCCCGTGCTCGCGCTCAACGGTGCCGAGGGCCGCCTGCCGGGCTACATCGTTCCGGTCACCATCACCGAAGACAACCGCATCAGCGAGTTCTTCGTGGTGCCCTATTTCGGGGCCTGCATCCACGTGCCGCCGCCGCCGCCGAACCAGATCGTGTTCGCCGCTCCCAAGGAGCCGATCGAGATGACCGAGATCTGGGCCGCGTACTGGGTCTACGGCACGCTGGAAGTGAAGCCGACCCGCAACAGCGTGGCGCAGTCGTTCTACGTGATCGACGTCGCCAAGGTCGAACCCTGGGAGTGAGCCGGCGTCGGTGGGGGCTGCATGCGCTTCCTCTCACCGCCCGGCACCGTCCTCGCCCATCGCGACGATCAGCGTCTCCAAGTCGCGGATGAAGCACTCGCCGCTGGCAAGCAGCGGGCCCCCCATGGCCCGCGCCGCATCCATGCCCTGACTGCGGTACGCGGACACCGCGACATCGAAATGCTGGTGCAGCTGCTGATAGTGCAACCACACGTCCTGGGCCGCCGCGTTGGCGCGCGCAGCCAGCGGCAGTTCCGCCAACCAGCGTCCGAGGCCTCGCGTGGGCTTCGGCGCTTGCGGTGCATCGCCTACACCCCCCTGCAGCCACGCGGTCGTCTGCTGCAGCCAGTACCGGTAGGCGGCCTGCACGAACAGGGCCATGTGGGCCCCTACCGGCAGCTCCGGCGTTCGCGCCCAGCTCGGGTCCGGCGACCAGGTGCCGAGCCAGCGTGATACCTCCAGGCTCGGCATCGGTCGGGCAATGCCAAAACCCTGGGCATGTGTGCAGCCGATCCGCAGCAGGGCGCGCGCGTGCTCGTTGCATTCCACGCCCTCGGCCACCAACCGCAGCTGGAAGGCGCGGGCGAGGCCGACGATGCCCTGGATGATCGCAAGGTCCTCGGCATCCAGCAGCATGTCGTGGACGAAACTGCGGTCGATCTTGATCTCGCTGAAGGGCAGGTGCTTCAGATAGGCAAGTGAGGAGTAGCCGGTGCCGAAGTCGTCCAGGGCGAAGCCCACGCCGAGGTCGCGGCAGGCGGCGATCACCGCGGTGGCGCGCTCCAGGTCGTCGAGCACGCTGCTTTCGAGCACCTCCAGCATCAGGCTGCCGTATTCGAGCTGCGGAAACTCCGCAAGCAGCCCGCGCAGACGTTCGGCGAATCGGGGCTCAGCAGGTGGCGCGGGGCGATATTCACGCTGACCCCCAGGGCCAGGTGGCGCGCCTCCCAGCTGCACAGGTCGGTGAGGGCGCGTCGGAGCGCCCATTCCCCAAGCTCGACCCCGAGCGCCTCGCCTTCGGTGTGCGGCAGGAATGCCGCCGGTGCAAGCAGGCCGCGCTCCGGATGTCGCCAGCGCATCAGTGCCTCGAAGCCGAGCACGCGGCCGGAGCGCAGGTCGACGCGCGGCTGGTAGTAGAGTTCAAGCTCATCTTCATCCAGCGCCACCTGCAGCCGGGCCAGCAGCTGTTGGCGGCTGCGGTTGCGGGCGTCCAGCGCTGCATCGAAGAAGCGCACATGTCCCTTGCCGCCATGCTTGGCCTCGTACATGGCCTGGTCCGCCTGGCGCAGCAGCTGCTCGGCCTCCAGCTCGGTCTCCTGCGGATACAGGCTGACGCCGATGCTCGCGCCCACGGGCAGCTCGGCATCCTCCAACGACAGCGGCGCCGAAAGTGACTTCGACAGTCGATCCAGCAGTTCGTCGATGCCCTCGCGTTCGGGCAGATCGACCAGCAGCACAACGAACTCGTCACCGCCGATGCGGGCGACGGTGTCCCACTCGCGCAGCGCCATGCGGATGCGCTCGCCGACGGCGCACAGGAAGCGGTCGCCGATGTCGTGGCCGTAGCGATCGTTGATCGCCTTGAAACCGTCCAGGTCGATGTAGGCGACCGCCACCCGCTGCTGCTGCCGGCGTGCCTGCGCCATCGCCTGGCGCAGGCGGTCAGCGAGCAGAACGCGATTGGGCAGCCCGGTCAGGGCATCGAAGTGGGCGATCCGCTCCAGATGCTGCTGGTAGGCCTTCTGCGCGGTGATGTCGGCGAACAGGCCGACGTAGTTCACCACCTGTCCTTCGGCATCGCGGACGACGTTGATCTTCAGATACTCGGCATACAGTTCGCCGCCGCGCCGGCGGTTCCAGATCTCGCCTTCCCAGTGGCCATGCTCGCGCAGGCTCTGCCACAGCTCGGCATACAGTTCCGGGCCATGACGCCCCGACTTCAGCAGGGCTGGCGTCTGCCCACGCACTTCTTCGCGCGAGTAGCCTGTGATGTCGCAGAACGACTGATTGACCTCGAGGATTCGGCCCCGGGGATCGGTGATCAGCACCCCTTCCTGGGTATGCGTGAACACGCTGGCCGCGAGTCGGAGCTGTTCTTCCGCCCGCCGCAGCGGGCCCAGGTCGATATCGATGCAGAACAGCTCCTGCGCGCCCTCGGCAGTGCGTTGCATCGCGTGGCTGGACAGCACCTGCACTTCGCTGCCGTCCGCGCACAGCAGGCGCAGCTCCTCCGGTGCGGCCACTGGCGCACCGGCGAACCACTCGGCGGTGCGCTCGCGAACGACTCCGCGAAAAGGCGCAGGAATGATCAGGTCGGTCAGCGAGCGCCCCATCGCCTGGGCTCGGCTGTAGCCGTACAGGCGTTCACTGCCGGCGTTCCAGAAAGTCACGTTGAGCGCGCTGTCATAGCCCTGCACGGCGATATCGGGCAGCGCCTCCAGCAGCTGGCGGAAGCGCTGCTCGCTTTCGCTCAGTGCGCGCTCGAAGCGCTTGCGTGCGGTGATGTCGCGCGAGATCGCCAGCGCCCTGCGACCCTCCAGGCGGACGAGGCGCAGTTCGAAATCCAGCGCGCGACCTTCGATGTCGAGTTGATAGTCGAAGCGCGCGGGCGCGCCGGTGGCCAGCGTCTCGGCCAGCGTCGCCCGCGATTGCCGAGCGAGCTCGGCAGGCACCACCGCTTCCAGCGGTTGGCCCAGGAACTGGCTGGGGGGCAGCAGCAGCTGCGCGCTGTTGCCGCCGATGAAGTCGACAAAGCAACCCGCTTCATCGAGCACGAAGATCAGATCCGGGATGGCGGCGAGCAGCGCCCTCTGCTCCGCCTGCGCCGCCGCACGCTGCGCTTCCGCACGGATCCGCATCAGCGCCTGGCTGAACAGTTCACCGACCACCTGCAGCAGACCGATTTCGGACTCGCTCCAGTGAGCCCGCGTGCTGGACGAGTCCAGGCCGACCAAGGCGACCAATTCACCGTCGGAGCGCATCGGCAGCAGCAGGATCGAGCGGATGTCCTGTTCCGCCATGCAGGCGCGCTCGAGCGCCGCTTCAGGCGGCAGGCTGTCGCGGTCGGTCACTTCGACGCGCAGGCCCTGTCGCAGCCGTTTCGCCGCCCACGGCCAGGTGGCGTCGACCGCGCAGTCCTGCAGCAGGCTGATTTGCGGCGCAACGCCGTCGGCGCACCATTGGTGGGTGTTGTCGCTGCGTCTGCCGCCTTGCTGCACCAGGAACAGGTAGCTGCGATCGGCGCCGGTGTAGTGGCCGATCACGGCCAGCGCGGCCTGGATCGCAGCATCCATCGCGCCGGTCGAGCTGCCGACCAGTCCCCGCGACAGCTGCAGCAATTCGCGCTCCAACGCATAGCGCTGCTGCAGGCGGGCTTCCGCCGTGCGCTGCTCGGTGACATCGGCGGCAATCGAGATCACGCCTTCCGGTCGGCCCATGCCGTCCAGCACGCGAACCTTGATCAGGTCGAAGTGCCGCGGACGCCCGAGGGCGTCTTCCCGCGCTTCCCTGGCCAGCAAGGGCTCGCCGCAAGCGAGTACCTGGGCGTGGCGAGCGGCCATGCGCGCCGCGGCTTCAGGATCCAGCGCGTCGAAGAAACGCGGCAGAGCCAGGAGTTCGGCCTCGCTGCGGCCCATGGCTTCACACAGTCTGCGGTTGGCAAACAGCAGACGGCCGTGCAGGTCGGTGCGCCAGATCGCCGCCGGCGCGTTGTCGAGAAGCTGGCGCAGGCTCTGCCGGGCCTGGCCTTCCTCTTCGAGTGCGCGCTGCAGGGCCCGGCGCGAGCGCAGCCAGGCGAGGAGAAGGCCCAGCGCAGCGCCGAGCGCCAGCAGGCTCAGCGTCGCCAGCGCAACCACCCACCCGCCGTGAGCTGCGTTGGCTGAGACAGGCTCGGCGCCGGCCAGCGTTGGCGCGAACAGCACGAGCACTCCAGCAACGGTCCCGCCGCGCCGCACGCCTGGCGCGGCGATCGACGCAGGGTCGGCAGCGCTCGAACAGGAGAGCGGATCAAGGGAGGCCATGGGCGGAAACAAGGCGCGCGGAAGCTTGCGTTCGGGTAGCAAGTCGCATGCCACCCTGCCTCGTCAATGACCTTTGGCCCTTACGGGCGCGATGGCCGGCTGCAGAGTAGCGCTCCCCTAACGCCGCGCACCGGAGCTCACGCATGCCGCGTTCAACACGTGCCCTCGCTCTTGCGAGCGCCGCTGCACTGACCCTGGTGGCCTGCGGTCCTGCCACTGCCCCGCCGCCAGCGGAGGCTGCTTCCGCCGCCTTGGTCGAAGCCGATGCCGCGCGCAGGATCGAAGCCGATCTGCGCTTCCTCGCCGGCGACCTGCTTGAAGGCCGCGCCGCCGGCACCCGTGGCTACGACATCGCCGCCCACTACGTTGCCGCCGAATACCGTCGTCTTGGGCTTGAGCCGGGCGGCGACGAGGGCAGCTACTTCCAGCGCGTGCCCCTGATCGAGGCCCAGCGCGTTCCGGGTGCGGCCGAGCTGGTGCTGGAAGGCATCGCCGACAACGCGGGCCGCAGCGAGCGCTTCGAGTTCCAGACCGACTTCCTGCCTGGCGTCAATTTCAACGCCAGCACGCATGCATTGGAGGCGCCGCTCGTGTTCGTCGGCCAGGGCGTGACGGCGCCCGAGTTCGAGCACGACGATTTCCGTGGCCTCGACGTGCGCGGCAAGGTGGTGGTGGTGCTGGGCGGCGCGCCCGAGCGCTTCCCGAACGACGAGCGCGCCTACTACAGCTCGGGCATCGTCAAGAGCGCCGGCTTCGTCGAGCGCGGCGCGGTCGGCGTGATCACGCTCGGCGACCCCGAGCGCGAATCGAAGTCGCCGTGGGCGCGCGGCGCCCGCAACTGGCTGGTGCCGGCCATGCGCCTGCGCGGCCCCGACGGCAAGGCCGTTGACAGCTTCCCCGAGATCACCGCCACCGCGGCCATGGGCGCGCACGTGGCCGAGCGACTGTTCGCCGGCGCGCCGATGCCAGCCGAGGAGGTATTCGCGCGACTGGAGCGTGGCGAGCTGGTCGGCTTCGAGCTGCCCTGGCGCGTGCGCATGGCCGGGCAGACGCGCCAGCAGCAGGTCGACAGCGTCAACGTGGTCGGCCGCCTGCCGGGCAGCGACCCGCAGCTGGCCCAGGAGCATGTGGTGCTGACCGCGCATCTCGATCACGTCGGAATCGGCGCGCCGGTCGACGGCGACAACATCTACAACGGCGCTTTCGACAACGCGCTGGGCAGCGCCATCCTGATGGAGGCCGCGCGCCAGGCCATGACCGCGCCGCGGCCGAAGCGCTCGCAGCTGTTCATCGCGCTGACCGCCGAGGAGAAAGGCCTGCTCGGCGCCGAGTACTTCGCGCGCTGGCCAACGGTGGCAAAGGAGGGCCTGATCGCCAACGTCAACATGGACATGCCGGTGATGCTCACCGACCTGCGCGACGTCATTCCGATCGGCGTCGAAAACAGCTCGCTGGCGCCGATCGTGAAGCAGGCGGCCGCTGAGCTCGGCATCGAGCTGTCAGCGGACCCGAAGCCCGAGGACGTGGTGTTCGTGCGCAGCGACCAGTACGCCTTCATCCGCCAGGGCATTCCCGCGGTCTACATGGACGGCGGCGTGGTCGCCCGCGATCCGGCGGTCGATGCGCTCGGCCAGCTCGACACCTTCCTGCGCGAGGGCTACCACCAGCCCAGCGATGACGCCAACCAGCCGATCCACTACCCCAGCGCGGCGCGCCTCGCGCGCCTGAATCAGGTCGTCGCCCAGCGTGTGGCCGACGCCGACCAGCGACCGCGCTGGAACGAGGGCAATTTCTTCGGGCTGCGCTTTGCTCAGAGCGGGGATTAGGGATTAGGGATTAGGGATTGGGGATTGGGGATTGATAGAGCACGCGTGCCGCGGCTTCCGGGCGTAGTCGCGACCCGATGCTGTCTCCCCTCTCCCCTTGTGGGAGAGGGGCAGGGGGAGAGGGGTGAAGGCTGCGACGAGCACTGCCCCCTCTCCCCAACCCCTCTCCCATAAGGGGAGAGGGGCTGAGAGCGGAGCCTGCGCTCACTGACTGTGCGCAAGACCTGGCGTACGCAGCGGAAAGCCCAAGGCTGACGTCCTTGGGCTCAGGTCAGAGCGCAGCCTGGAACATCACCGCAGGCGCGCTCTACGAATCCCCAATCCCGAATCCCGAATCCCGGCTCTAAGCCTTCACAGGCCTCTTCCATTCCGCAAACGACTGCTGCCGAGCCCGCGCCACGGTGAGCTGGCCGGCGGGGGCGTCGCGGGTGAGCGTGCTGCCAGCGCCGAGTGTGGCGCCGGCGCCGACGGTGACCGGCGCCACCAGCGAGGCATTGCTGCCGATGAAGGCGCCGTCCTCGATGGTGGTGCGGTGTTTGTGGGCGCCGTCGTAGTTGCAGGTGATGGTGCCGGCGCCGATGTTCACCTTCGCACCGATCACCGCATCACCGAGGTAGCTCAGGTGGTTGGCCTTGCTGCCCTCGCCGAGCGTGGCGTTCTTGGTCTCGACGAAGTTGCCGATGTGCACGCCGGCGGCAAGCCGGGTGCCGGGACGCAGGCGCGCGAAGGGGCCGATCGTGCACGGGCCTTCGGTGACGACGCCATCGAGTTCGCAGTGGCCTTGGACTACGGTGCCTGCCGCCAGCTTCGAATTGCGGATGCGACAGAACGGCCCGATCTGCACCTCATCGCCCAGCGCGATGTCGCCTTCCAGCACCACGTCGATGTCGATCTCGACGTCCATGCCGGCCTGCACGTGGCCGCGGACATCGATGCGCGACGGGTCGGCGAGGCGTACGCCTGCCTGCATCAGGGCCCGCGCTTCGCGCCGACGGAACAGGGCTTCGAGCTCGCTGAGCTGCAGCGGATCATTGGCGCCGAAGCTCTCGCTGGCGTCGGCCACTGGAACGCAATCGGCGCGCTCACCGTCGCGCGTGGCCAGAGCGAAGATGTCGGTGAGGTAGTACTCGCCCTGGGCGTTGTCGGCGCGGATCTCGCTCAGCCACATGCGCAGGCGCGCGATGTCGCAGGCGATCAGGCCGGTGTTGATCCAGCGCACCGCGCGCTGGGCCTCGTTCGCATCCTTGTGTTCGACGATCGACTCGACGCGGCCTTCGCCATCGAGGATCAGGCGGCCATAGCCGCTGGGGTCGTCAAGCTCCGCGCCCAGCACGGCCAGAGCCCGCGGCGCATCCAGCAGGGCCTGCAGGGTGGCGCTGCGGATCAGCGGCACATCGCCATACAGCACCAGCACGCGGCCGCTGTCCGGCAGCACCGGCAGCGCCTGCTGCACCGCATGGCCGGTGCCGCGGCGCTCGGTCTGTTCCACCCACGACAGGTCGGCCTGTCCCGCGAAAGCTGCCTGCACCTGTTCGCCCGCATGACCGTAGACGATGTGGATTCGCGCGGGCTGCAGCGCGCGCGCGGCCGCGATGACATGCGCCAGCATCGGCCGGCCGGCAACCGGCATCAGCACCTTGGGCTTGCGCGAGCGCATGCGTTTGCCCTCGCCGGCAGCGAGGATCAGGACGTGCAGGTCGGAATGTCGAGTGATCATGGGCGGGCGCGGCGCGAGGAGGGTCACCCATCATCGCGGCTCGACCCGCAGGTGCCAAGCGGGTCCCACCGTTTGACGCCCCTCAGCTGAGGCCCAGCGCGCGCTGCCTGCCGGTGCTGCCGGCGCTGCCCGGCAGCAGGGGCAGATCGACCTCGATCGCGCTGCCCTCGGGCTCGCTGCGCCGACGCAGGCCGTAGCCTTCGCCGTAGAGCCTGCGGATGCGCTCGGCGGCGTTGGCGATGCCGACATCCGATTCCGGTTCGGGGCTGCATGCCGCCTGGTCGACGACTTTGAGGCGCAGCTTGCCGTCGATCTCGCGGGCGATCAGCTTGACTGCCACCAGGGTTTGCTGGGGTTCGTCGCTGCGGCGCAGCGCGCAGTCCAGCAGCGGCTGCAGCAGCAGGCGCGGGATCCGCATGGAGCGCAGCGGTTCGGGCACGTCGATCTGCACGAACAGGCGCTCGGCGAAGCGCAGTCGCATGATGTCGAGGTAGAGATCGAGTACCCGCAGCTCCTCCGACAGCGCGGCTTCGTGCTCGCGGGCCGGTGCAAAGGCATGCTTCATCAGGGCCGAGAGCCGGCGGATCATCTCTTCCGCGGCCGAAGGTCGGGTGTAGATGAGTTCGCTGACCGCATTCAAGGTGGTGAACAGGAAATGCGGTTCCAGCTGCCGGCGCAGGGCTTCGAGCTGGGCCTCGGTCAGGCTGGCGCGCAGGCGTTCTGCCTCGAGTTCGCGATTGCGGGCGGCCCGATAGCGGTCGATCTGGTGGGTGATCGCGATCACCAGCGCGTACACGATGAGCTGGTTGGGCAGCGACAGCAGCACCCGCTGCAGATCCGGCAGGTAGCTCTGGTCGGAGAAGCCCGGCAGGGCGACCAGCAGGGTTCGCAGCAGTGCCTGCAGTGCGGTGTGGGCGGCGCCGACCAGCAAAGCGAAGCCGGCGTGCAGGCCGAGGTGGCGCATCCAGTCGACGCCAACGATCGGGAAGCGGCGCGCCAGCATCACCATCAGCGGAACCAGCAGGGCAGCCGCCCAGGCGCCGGACATTTCCTCGAACAGCACCCGCAGCAGATCCGCGGAGCGGCCGCCGGCGACCCGGCTGAGGTAGCGGTCCATGAAGGTCAGCGTGCCCAGCGCGGTGCTCAGCAGCAGCAGCCCCAAGCCCAACCGGCGGCGGCGCACGCGGCTGCGTTCGGGCTCGCTGCTGGGCTGGCGGGAGGTGCTCGGGCGGGTCATGGCAGGCGGGCTGGAGCGGGCCCCGCAGCCTACCGGCTGCGCGAGGGCGCGTCATCACTGGTGATGGCGTCGGCACCCGTGCGCTTTCGCCCCTGCAGGGCCGCCGCTATACTTCGGCGGTTTCCGCGCCGGCCGAACGCCAGGGTCGCGTCGTCGTCCTCCGATCTCTCCCGCAGGTGATCCCGTGGTCAATCACGATCAAGTCTTCCTGAAGCGCTTCTCGATGATCATCGCCGCTCTTGCGGTCCTGACCGTTGTGCTGATCCTCGGCGCGAGCGCCCTTTACAACCGGGCGCCCAAGGAACCCAACACCCTTGCCGAGCAGCGCACCAACGAGCGCCTGCGGCCGGTGGGCGCCGTCTACGCCGGCGAGACCGGCGCCGCGGCCATGGCGGCTGCGGCCGATGCCGCTGCGAAGGCGGCTGCGTCGATGGTGGCGTATGGCGGCAGCCTCGACGGTGAGTACATTTACAGCCAGCTTTGTGGCGCCTGCCATACCTCGGGTGCCGCAGGTGCGCCGAAGATGGAGCGCGCGGCGTGGGCCGAGCGCTTGCCGCAAGGCGTCGAAGTGCTGGTCAAACATGCCATCGAAGGCTACCAGGGGGCTGCGGGCGTGATGCCTGCGCGCGGCGGCAACCCCTCGCTGACCGATGCCCAGGTCGAGGCCTCGGTGGTCTGGATGCTCGACAACCTCAAGTGAGTGGATTCCGCCTGCGTGCGGTCACCCAACGCCCGCGACGCCGCCCCCGAGGCGGCGTCGTCGTCTCTGCCGGAGCTGTTCCGATGTCACCCCTGAACCTGGTTCGTTGTGTCCTGTTGTTGGTCCCGGTGCTGCTGCTCGGCGCCTGTGAGCCCTCCGGCACGGCGCAGGTACCGGCGGCGCCAAGTCGCATCGGCGAGCTTCAGGGCCGCGCCGAGCACAGCCCGTTCGAGGGTCAGCGCCTGCGCATCCAGGGGGTGGTCACCGGCAGCTTCAGCGGTGGGCTCGGCGGATTCTTCATGCAGGACGCGGTCGGCGAGGACGACGGCGACCCGGCGACCTCGGACGGCATCTTCGTACTGTGGCCGCGCGAGGCCGAGCCACGCGTGCGGCGCGGCGATCGGGTCAGGGTGAGCGCCGTGGTCAGCGAGCTGGGCCCCGAGGGCGCCAGCATGACGACCCTGACCGAAGCCCGAGTCGAGGTGCTCGGGCGCGGCGCAGCCCGGTCCGCAGTGCTGAAAGCAGCGCCGGCCAGCGCGCACGACTACGAGCGGCTGGAAGGCATGTGGGTGCGAATCGAGGCGCCGCTGACCATCAGCGGCAACGATGGCCTGCTCCGCTTCGGCGAACTGGTGGTCAGCTTCGGCGAGCGCCTTCGTCAGGTCACCGATGTGTTTCCGCCGGGTGCGGATGCCCGCGCGCTCGCACAGGATCAGGATCGCCGCACCGTCGTGCTCGATGACGGTCGCCGCGGCGAGTACCCGGAGCGCCTGTGGTTCCTGCCGGCGCCGCTGTCCAACGAGGCGCCTCTGCGCGCAGGCAGCACCCTCGCCGGTGCCGAAGGTCTGCTGGAGCAGCGGGGCGCCCAGTGGGCGCTGCAGTTGCGTCGCGATCTGGAGATCACGGCCCAGGCCGAGCGTCCGCAGCCGCCCGCTCTGCAGCCGGGCCTGCGCGTGTTGAGCTTCAATCTCGAGAACTTCTTCAATGGCAACGGTCGCGGCGGCGGCTTTCCCACTCCGCGTGGCGCGGCCACGCCCGCCGACTTCGAACGACAGAAAGCCAAGCTGCTGCGGGTTCTGATCGACGCCCGCGCCGATGTCGCCGGGCTGGTCGAGGTCGAGAACGACGGCGGGGGCGCGCGCAGTGCGCTCGCACAGCTGGTGGACGCGCTCAACGCGGCGCTCGGTGCGGCGGAGGGGGCATCGGGCCCCGGCGACTACCGCTTCATCGACACGTCCGAAGCGCCCGGCAGCGACCAGATCCGCGTTGCGCTGATTTACCGGGCCAGTGTCGTCGAGCCCGTTGGCACAGCCGCCCTGCTGCAGACGGGCGCCTTCGAACGCGGCAGTCGCGTCCCGGTGTTCCAGAGCTTTCGGCCGCTGGCCGGTGGTGCGGCGTTCTCGGTGGTGGTGAACCACTGGAAGTCCAAGGGTGGCTGCGATGGGGCGGAGGCCGGTGATCGCGATCAGGGCGACGGTCAGGCCTGCTGGAACGCCGCGCGCGTCCGGGCTGCGCGCGAGCTGATGGCCTGGCTGGACAGCGATCCCAGCGCCGGAGTCGACGGCGGACGACGCCTGCTCCTCGGCGACCTCAACGCCTACAGCCAGGAAGACCCGGTGCGCCTGTTGCGCAGCGCGGGTTATCGCGACGCCCTGGAGTTGGCGGGCCGACGGGGTCAGTTCAGCTACAACTTCCGCGGCCAGGTGGGCAGCCTCGACCACGCTCTGGCCAGCCCGGCGCTGGCGAGCGACGTCCGCGACGCCTCGATCTGGGCTATCAACGCCGATGAGTCCGAGGCCTTCAAATATGCCAGCCACGCGCGCGATCCCGAGTGGTACAGCGACGGACCTTGGGCCAGCTCCGATCACGATCCGCTGCTGCTGGTGCTGCGTCTGCCTTCGAATGCGACCCCCTGAGCGTAGACTCTGCGGCTTCGTGGTTCAGCGCGCGCCTTGCCCAGACTTTCACCTGTGACCCGCCGATGACCACACCCAGCGCCCTCGCCCAATTCCCGGACGCCGCCGCCGAACTGGGACTGCCTGGCCCTGCCGGCAATCTCGAGCTCGCGGTGGAGCTGCCCGAGCCCGAGCTGGCGCGCGCGGGGACCGCGATCCTGTGTCACCCGCATCCGCTGCACAGCGGCACCATGCACAACAAGGTCGTGACGATGGCCGAGCGCAGCCTGCGCGAGCTTGGCCTGCGGACCGTGCGGTTCAATTTTCGCGGGGTCGGCGCCTCGGAGGGCGAGTACGACGACGGCCGCGGCGAAACGCTCGACCTGCTGGCGGTCGCGGAGTGGGTGCAGAAAGTGCGTCCCATGGATGCCCTGTGGCTCTGCGGCTTCTCTTTCGGCAGCTACGTGGCTCTGCTGGGTGCGCGCCACCTGCCGGTCAAGCAGATGATCTCGATCGCGCCGCCGGCCGGACGCTGGGACTTCTCCGCCGTGCTGGCTCCGACCTGCCCCTGGCTGGTCGTGCAGGGCGAGGAGGACGATGTGGTCGAGCCGCAGGCGGTGTATGACTGGGTCGACGGCCTGCCCGAGAAGCCGACCCTGGTGCGCATGCCCGAAACCGGACATTTCTTTCACCGTCGCCTGATGGATCTCCGAGGCGCGATCAAGAACGGCGTGCGCGCTCACCTGCCGCCGCTGCTGAACCCGTGAGCGAACCCGCACGGGCGGACCGTGCACATGCCGGTCCGATCCGCGCCTATCTCTACGGCGCCGCCGCTGGGCGTTGGCAGCATGACGCGGCGCAACTGGCGGCGCTGCGTGAGCTGGAGCGCATCCACCTCGCCCTGCTCGATCCGCCCAGAGCCGGACTGATCGATCGCCTGCGCGGGCGTCGCCCGCCGCCGCCGCGCGGGCTCTATCTCTGGGGTGGCGTCGGTCGCGGCAAGACTTTTGTGGTCGACCTGTTCTATGAACATCTGCCGATCACCGCCAAGCGGCGCGTGCACTTCCATCGCTTCATGACTGAAGTGCATGAGCGTCTGCGCGGCCTGTCCGGCCGCGAGGACCCGCTGGCCGACGTGGCTGAAGACCTTGCCGGAGAGATCCGCCTGCTGTGCCTGGATGAGTTCTTCGTCGTCGACATCGGCGACGCGATGATTCTCGGCCGTCTGCTGCAGCATCTGATCGCGCGCGGCGTGTGTCTGGTCACCACCTCGAACACAGTGCCCGACCAGCTCTACCGTGACGGCCTGCAGCGGGAGCGCTTCCTGCCCGCCATCGCACTGCTCAACGCGCACTGCATGGTCCACGAGCTGGTCAGCGTCACCGACTATCGCCTGCGTAATCTGCGCCAGGGACGGACCTGGCTGGTGCCCGACGATGCCGCGGCCGAAGCGGAGCTGTGCCTGCTGTTCGAGCGCTTGACGATCGAGGCCGCCGCGGGTCCAAGGCATTGCCAGGTCAACGGCCGCCGCATCGACTGTCGCCGACAGGCTGAAGGCGTCGTCTGGTTCGACTTCGAGGCGCTGTGCGAGGGCCCGCGCGCGGTGGCCGACTACATCGAGCTGGCGCGTGATTTCCATACTGTGTTGCTGTCCGGGCTGCCGCAGATGGACGCCGGACACGACAACGCGGCGCGTCGATTCGTGCATCTCGTCGACGAGTTCTACGACCGCGCGGTGAACCTCGTGGTCGCGGCTGCGGTGCCGATCGTCGAGGTCTACGTGGGCGACCGCCTGCGCCACGAGTACGAGCGCACCTGCAGTCGCCTGATCGAGATGCAGAGCGAGGATTACCTCGGCCGCGAGCACCGGCCGTGAGTCCCGCCGCCCGCCAGGCACTGGTGCCGTGGACGGTTGCGCTGGCGGGCTGCGTGTTCACGTTCTGGACCTTCGCGCCGGGCTGGCTGAGCTGGGACTCGGCCTACCAGTGGCAGCAGGCGCGAACCGGCGCGTTCGATGCGCTGCACCCACCGCTGCAGACCCTGTTGTGGTCGTGGATCGAACCCTGGTGGAGCGGCCCGGCTTCGCAGCTGCTGCTGCAGCAGGCCATGGTCTGGACCGCACTTGGCGGCATTGCTGCCGGCCTCAACACGCACTACGGCGTGCGCGCGGCGATCGTTGCCGTGCTCGGCCTGTGGCCGCCGCTGCTGCTGGTGTCCGCGCACATCTGGAAGGACGTGCCGATGCTCGGGGCGTTTGCACTGGCGGTGTGGATGCTGCGCCTGGAGCTGCGCCATCCGGGCTGGCGCTACCGCCTGCTGGCGCTGGCGATGCTGTGGATCGCCTGCGCCTGCCGGCACAACGCCATCACCGGTGCAGCGCCACTGCTGCTGTGGGTCGTCTGGCGCAGTTTGGGCGATCTGCCGCGACTGCAGCTGCTGCGTGCGCGCCCGCTGTTGCGCGCGGCCGCGGCTTTGCCGCCGACGATGGTGCTGGCGCTGGGGCTGCAGGCGCTGGCTCAGTTGCCCAACCATGTCGAGGGCGTGAAGCGCACCCAGGCAGTGTGGTCGGTGGTGGCCCTGTGGGACATGGCTGCAGTGTCATTGGCCGAGGGGCGGATGATCTTCCCCGCGGACTTCGTCGTCCCCGGCGCCACTTTCGAGGACCTGCGCCCGCACTTCACCGACTGGTCGAACACCACGGTGCTGATGAGCGGCAAGCTCGTCCCGACGCTCGCGCGCGAGTACAGCCCCGAACAGATCGCCGAGCTGCGCCGAGCCTGGCTGCGCCTGCCGCTGGATCACCCGGGCCCCTACTTCGCGCATCGCCTGCGGCTGGCCGAGCTGCTGTTCGGCCTCGATCCGGCGGCCTTGCCCGATCACCAGGTGCTGATGCCGGGCTTCGTCGCGCTGGGTGACAACCCGCCGATCGAGGCCAGCGCCAACGCGGTGCGCGACGGCCTTTTGGAGTTCGGCCGCCGCCACACTGACGGCCCGCTGTTCTGGGGATGGCTGTACCTGGTGCTTGCCGTGGGGGCGGGTCTGGCGGCGCTGCCCGGATTCCTGCGCGACCGGCCGCACGCAGCCCTGGCCGGCGCAGTCGCGGCCTCTGCGCTGGCGTATGCGCTGCCTCTGGCCGTGGTCTCCGGCAGCGCCGAGTTCCGCTATCTCAACTGGCCTCTGCTGGCTGCGCTGCTGGCGCCCCTGCTGCTGGTGTTCGGCGGTCCTCGCAAGGGTGATCCCGTCGCACTGGCGCGCTGAGCGCGACGCGAGGCCGGCAGCTGGAAACACGACAGACCGCGCATGCAGCGCGTGCAGCAGGGCTTTCGCCGAGGAGTGCAGGTCGCGGTTGACGTTGAACAGTGTCGACGGCTCCAGCTCGTCGAGCGGGCGCTCGCCGGCTGAGCGGTAAAGATCGGCCAGCACCTGGTCGCGGGTGCTGCGGATGTCACTTCGCAGGCGCGAGATCAGCTCGATGGTGGTGCTCTCGGACTGCCCGGGTGGCAGGCTGTCGAGGCGCTGGTAGAACTGTTCAGTCTGGCGTTCGAAGCGCTCGACCCAGCGGTCGGTGGGGTCGCGCAGCGCGAGCCGCAGGTCCACCGGATTGCCGCGGATGTGCTTGATCGACTTCGCCGAGATCACCGTCTCACGCAGCGCCTGCAGCTGCGCGTTCAGGCGTCGCAGCAGATCGGCGGGCAGCTCGCGTGTCTGAAGTTGCAGCACGTATTCAGCCAGCTCGCCCTCCAGCCGCCTCAGCCGCTCGTAGCGTTCGGCGCAGCTCCGCCCACCCTCGCCGGGGTCACGGGCATCGATGTCCAGCCACGGACTGCGTTCCGGCGGATGCAGCCGCAAGGCGTAGCGGTTCAGGCCGGTCGCCAAGCACAGGCCGCGACACGCTTCTTTCTCGACTCCAGCCACGGCCGCTTCCGGCACTTCGGCCCCGGCCGCGTGCAGGTAGCGATTGACCTGCTGCCGGGCGTCGCGGAATCGGCGCTGGAGTAAGGCCGCGACAGCGCCGAACACTGGCCAGACGAGGGTGATGCCGATCGTGTAGTAGGCGGTGTGGGGCGCCACCAGCTGCAGCAGTGGATCGGCCAGCGCCGGCAGCCCGTCGAGCATCGCCGGCAGTGGCTGCAGTATCAGCAGTGCGAGCGCGACCTTGAACAGGTTGGAGCCGACGTGGGCGGCGGCAACGCGCTTTTTGTCGGGGCTGCCGCCGACCGCCCCGATCATTGCCGTCACCGTGGTGCTGACGCCGGTGCCGGCGGCGAACGCTGCCGCAGCCTCCAGCCCGAGTACGCCGCTGTGCGGCGCCGAGCGCGCGCTCATCATCGCCGCCGAGCTCGACCGGATCACGGCGGTCAAGGCCACCCCGAGCAAGGCCATCGACCACAGCGGCAGCCCGGCGAACGGACTCACGTCGAACTGGGTCGCGAAGCGTTCGACGCCCTGCTTCATGAGGTCGAGTCCGAACAGCAGCAGGCCCAGCCCCACCATCAGCATCGGGATCTCGCGCAGGCGCCCGCCACGCGGCAGCAGGGCGCTGCCGAGCCCGCCGGCTCCCAGCGGCGCCAGCGCCAGCGTCGACAGGTCGAGCCTGAACCCGAGCGTCGGCACCAGCCAGGCCGTTGCGGTGGTGCCGAGGTTGGCGCCGAGGTTCACGCCGATCGCGCCCGCCAGCGGCAGGACGTCCGCGCCGACGCAGGCGAGCACCAGCAGCGAGACCGGCTAACTGCTCTGCGGCACGGCGGTGACGCCACTGCCCACCACGATGCCGCGCAGGGGGTGTTGGCGTGGTCGCGCACGAAGCGGCGGAAACTGACGCCGGCGAGGGCGCCGATGGCCTCCTCCAGCTGCTTCATGCCGAGCATGAACAGGCCGAAGCCGGCGAGCAGGGGCAGCATCTCCATGGGCGATGGTCGGTGCGGGTCCAGCCTGGAGAATGCGGTCACGCGATTCAGGGGCCGGGCGTGGCCACCGGACCGCCACCGGGTGCGCGATCGGGTTCGCCCTCGCGCAGACGCTTCTGCAGCCAGCAGACGTCCCACCAGCGGCCGTGCTTGTACCCGGCCCTGGCGAACACCCCGACCGGCTCGAACCCCGACCGCTGGTGGAAGGCGAGGCTGCGCGGGTTGGGCTGCACGATCACCGCCAGCGCATTGAAGTAGCCACGCTCTGCGAGCGCCGGCAGCAGTCGTTCGTACAGGCCGTGACCGATGCCCTGCCCCTGTCCGGCCGCGGCCAGATAGACCGACACCTCGCAGCTGTAGCGGTACGCCGCGCGTTCGCGGTGCGGCCCAGCATAGGCATAGCCGAGAACGGCGCCCTGGGCTTCGGCGAGCCACCAGTCCCAGCGCTCGCGCGCTGCCGCGATGCGAGCCGCGAAGGTCGGCAGATCCGGACACTCCAGCTCGAAGCAGTAGCCCGGGGCTTCGACGTAGCCCCGGTAAACTCCGAGCAGCGTTCCCGCATCTTCGGGCTCGGCGCGCCGGAACCGCAGATGCGACGGGTGCGTGGGTTCCCCTTGTTCATGGTTCACCTGTATTTGCTCTCTTTTGCACTGTTGATCTGACTCAGTACGCACACTGAGCAGGTGGGCAAGCTGGCCCAATGCAGCCCGCGTGTCGAGCCCAGGCCGGGCCTGATTCGACTCCCGGCGCCGACGCCGACGGGTCCGGGACAGTCGTTCCGGGCAGAAGCAGCCAGCGCCGCATCCCGAACAGCCTGTCAGGCGTGGACGTCAATGAGCATCGAAGCACCCGAGCACGCCACCGAGCTGCGGATTCTGCTGGCGCTGACCCGCCCGCTGCTGCGTCGGGGCCTGCAGCACTGGCTGGCGGAAAGCCGCCCCGGAGCGCGTGTCCTCACCATCGATGAACCTGTGGATCTGGAGTCTAGCTTGCGCAGTTTCCGTCCGCGCGTGCTGCTGGCCGAACCGGGGGTGCTGTTGCGTGCGCGGATTCCCGCCGAGCAGCTTCCGCGGGTACTGCTGTTCAGTTCTGCGCCGCATTGCGCCGAGCGCGCCTCACCCAATTCCCTGTCGGCCTGCGGTCAGCTTTCCGATGGGCTGGATGATCGGGCTCTCGACGCAGCTCTCGACTGCGTGCTGAGCTGTTCGCGCGATCAGGCCTCTGACTGCGCCAGCCGTCTCTGTCCGCTGCGCGCCAGCGGCGGACCGCCGTCGCTTGGCCTGAGCGGGCGCGAGCAGGAAGTGTTCGAGCGGCTCGGCGCCGGCGAGGCGCCGCGCGAGATCGCCGCCGCGTTGGGCCTCTCGGTCAAGACCGTCGAGCACTATCGAGCGCAGATCAAGGACAAGCTCGCCCTGCGCGACTCGCGCGAACTGCTTGAGTTTGCGGTGCTGTGGCGCCGTGGTCTGGCGACCCGACCCTCGCAGCTGCGCAGTCTCTGAGTTCGGTTCGCAGGTTGCGCTGGATTCCCCCCACTGGCCGGCCGCAGTTCCGTTGCGCGCTGCACGCGGCGCGCAGTGGACCGCGTACACGCAGCGGCGGCTGGCGCATCGTTATGCTCGGCGACCCTGATCCTCGCGGGAGCCCGCATGCGCCTTCGTCCCCTCCTGCTGTGTGTTGCTCTGGCGGTGTTTCCCCTCAGCACCTCCGCCTTCGAACCCCGCATCGAAACCCTGGTCGAGAGTCTTGAGCATCCGGCCGCGGTGGCCGAACTGCCCGACGGCAGCCTGCTGATCGGCGAACGCATCGGCCGTCTGCGCCTGTGGACATCGGCCGGCCTGTCGCCGCCGCTCGCGGGCTTGCCCGAGGTGCGTTTCGCCGGCCAAGGCGGACTGCTCGACGTGCTGCCGGATCGCGATTTCGCTTCGAATCGGATCCTGTACCTGAGCTATGCCGCCGGCAGCGGTCGCGCCAATGGCACCCGGATGGCGCGCGCCACCCTCGGAGAGGCGGGGCTTGAGGACCTGCGCGAGATCTTCGTCGCCCAGCCTGACAAGCCCACCGATGCCCACTTCGGCGGGCGCATCGCCCAGCTCGCCGACGGCAGCCTGGTGCTGACTCTGGGCGACGGCTTCAGCCTGCGTGAAGCGGCGCAGGACCTGCGCAGCCACCTGGGCAAGATCGTGCGTGTCCACACCGACGGCAGCGTGCCGGCCGACAACCCCTTCGTCGGGCGCGCTGATGCGTTGCCGGAGATCTACAGCCTCGGCCATCGCAACGTGCAGGGCATCGCCATCGACGCCGAGCGCGGAATTCTGTGGGCCCACGAACATGGCCCGCGCGGCGGCGACGAGCTCAATCGCATCGAGCCCGGAATCAACTACGGGTGGCCGGTGGCCACCGCGGGGCTCGACTACAGCGGCGCACAGATCAGTCCGTTCGAGCGCTACGCCGGCATGCGCGATCCCGTGCACGGCTGGACTCCCTCGATCGCACCCTCGGCGATGGTGCTCTATCGCGGCGCCGCGTTCGCGCAGTGGCAGAACGACCTGCTGGTGACCGCCCTGGCGGGCCGTGCGCTGCACCGTCTGCAGATCGACGCGGACGGCCGGGTGCAGCAGGAAGACGTGCTGCTGCGTTCACTCGGCGAGCGTCTGCGCGATGTGCGGGTCGACGCGCAGGGTCGCGTGCTGCTGTTGACCGACGGCGCTCGCGGCAAGCTGTTGAGACTGTCGCCGCCCTAGCCGCCTGTCGGGCTTTGGTTCGCCGGCCTGCAGCCCGCCCCCGCCCGCTCCAGTGTCCCGCCGATTCTTGACCCACGCGGCCCGTTCATGGCCTTCGGATCATCGAAAGGCTGTCCCCGCGCAGTCGCCAGTTGGCTTGAGCTCAGCGTGCTCGACGGGCTGCCAGGGCGGTCAGGTGCGCCCGCTGCCGCGCCGGCGTCTCCGCCAGCCTGCGCCCTCGCTGCGCGGATTCCCGGCGCAAGCACGCACCGACGCACGCCGTCGCGCGTCCTGCACGTCACGTTGCCCTACCTCCACAGTCCGGTCGCGGCCTGCCCACGGTGAGAGCCATGTCCCACGGAGAGATTCAAGGCTTCACACGCGACGCCGCGCGCCTGGCGCGGCTCGGCGCTTTGGCGCGGCAGCTGGGTGCCATGCCCGAGCTGCGCGAGACCGCGCCCGCCGAGACCCGCTTCGGCCCGCTGATGCGCGCCCTGCCCGAGGGTCTTGAGGCCGCGCCGGCGCTGGTCGCCTGGGCTGTCGATGTCGCCGATCGCGCAGATTGGACGCCGCCTGCGCCGCGCGGGCCCGGGCTGGTGCTGGCCAGGCTGTGGGTGTCGCGGGCGCGCTGGCTGCGGCCGTTGCTTGCGCTGTTGGCGCTGCTGGCGATCGGCATCGTTTCACTGTTCACCGTGCACGGCATCGAGGCCGCGCGGGAGCGCGGTGCGCAGCAGGCCTACCTGCGCGACCTTGATGCGCTGCGAACCGAGAGCGTCACGATCCGCGGGCGCATCGCGCCGATCGAGGGCCTCGATGCGCGCATCGCGCTGCGGGCGGCGGAGGTGCAGACGCAGGCGGAGAACGCGCTGCGGCAGGCCGACCTTTCGCTCAGCCAGGGCCAGAACCTCGACGAGGTGCGGCGGGCGCTCGATGAAGCGCGTGCCGCGGCGCGGCAGGTCCACGCCTGGCGCGAATCTGCACAGGCTCTGGCGCGCGTCGATGCGGCAGCGTGGCCGGCTCGTCATGCCGTACTCCGCAGCGTCTTCGACCAGCGCCTCGCCGAGGCCTTGACGCAAGGGTCGGCGGAGTCTGTGAGCGCTGCGGCGGCCGCTAGCGCGGATTTCGCCGCGTGGCTGCCGCAGCTCGATGCACAGCCGCTGCCCGCAACCACTGACGCCGAGGCGAGCGCGGCCCTGGCGGCCGCACGCGAGCGCACCGAGGCGTCCGTGCGCAGCGCCGATCTGCAGGCCGCACAGGCCGCGCTGGCCGATGAGCAGCGTCTGGCCGATTTCATTCTCAGCCGCTTCGAACTGCGCATCGTCGATCGCGCTGGCGTGCAGTCCGGCGTCTGGCGCTACACCGAAGGCTCTCCGGAGGCGCGCGACTACTACCTCGTTGTCGAAGCGGTCGATGCCACCGGTCGGGTGCTCGTGCTGCCGATCGAGAACGAGGAAACGCAGCGGACGGAGTCTGTAAGCATGTTCGGCGTGCGCGTGCCGGCCGAAGTGTACGAACGCTACCGGGCCGAAAAGATCGCGCGCGGGCGGATCGAGCAGCGGCAGATCGGGCGCAAGCCGAGCGGTGTCCTGAAGATGCAGTTCGACCTGCCGTCGAGCGGCGGCTACATCACGGAGTGGTGAGATGCGCGGAGCCCAATTCGAATCGCAGCTGCAGGCGGCGCTGGAGGAGGCCGGACGGGCGCTTGCCAGCACTCACGCCACCCTGGGCGAGACGCTCGCGCGCCAGGACGGTCTTGAGCGCAGCCTTGGCGACGCCCTGCACCGGATCGCCGAGCAACGACTGGCCGCTGCTGGACGCAGCGAGACCCTGCACGCGCTGGGTGCCCTCGATCAGGATCTCGCGGTAGTCGCCGCGCGCCGTCGCGAGCGCAGCGTCGCTCTGGTCAGCGCGCGGGAGCTGGCGCGGCAGGACAGTGCCGAGGCGACGCGGCGAGTGGGCGAGGCGGACTCGCGGGCTGCCGCTGCCCGGCAGCATGCCGATCAGCTGAGGGCGGCGGCGCTTGCCGACTTCCACGCGACGGCCGAGGCCGTGGAGCGGCTGGCGGCCCTCGATCTGGCAGATCGCGACGGCGATGCCGCCGAGCGCGCGCACGCCGAAGCCTCAGCGAAACACGAGGCCTTCGTCGGGGCCCTGCAGCATCCTGTCCATGTCTATCTGCGCAAGCGCGGCTATGCGACACCGGACTATTCCGCGGCGTGGCTGCCGCGGCTGCTGGACGCCGCGGCCGCCCTTGCCTCGCGCTACGCCGAGGCGCATCTGCGCGAGCAACTGCTGCTGGGCGCGATCGACGCCCGTGCCGCGGAGCTCGCGCATGCCGAGACGCAGTTCGAGTCGGCCGATGCGGCGCTGCACTCGGCGGCCGAGGCCTTCATCGCCGCGACCGCTGCTGCGCCGGCGCAGGCCCACGCCGAGCAGGAGGAGTCGGCGCTTGCGAGCTGTCGTTCGGCGCTGAGCGCTGCCGAGAGTCGAGTCGAGGGCCTCGACGCCGAGATCGCGGCGATCGAGTCCGGTCGCGACGAGGACGCGGTGCACGCGCACGCACGCATCGTGTCCGAACTCATGCGGCTGGGCGCAGCAGCGCGCGCCGAAGCGGTCAAGGACACCGCTGCCGCGGACGATGACCGCGCCCATGCCGAAGCGAGCGCACTGGAAGACGCGCTGCGCGTCGCAGCGGCTGAAGCGACTCGCTTGGGCGCAGAAGCCGATGCGCAGGCGCAGGCCGTGGAGCGGATCCAACAGCTGCGCACCGAGGCGGCCCGGCACGGCTGGTCGGGTGCGGACTCCGAGTTCCGTGGGCTTGACCTCGGAGCGCTGCTGATCAGTTTGACCACCGCGCGCGTTTCCGTGGCGGACGCCACCCGCACCGTCGAGCGCAGCCACCGGGTGATCCGTCCGTCCGCAGCCGCAAGCCCTTGGGCAGGTGGCGGCGCCCGCTGGGGCAGCGGTCGAGCGGGCGGGTTCGGGGGCGGCAGTCGCAGTTCCGGCGGTGGTTTCGGCGGCGGCGGGCGCCGCACCGGGGGCGGCTTCTAGCAGCGCTTGGGAGGGCCGCGAGAACGCCGGTAGCAGGCACAAAAAACCCCGCAAAACGCGGGGTTGGTTGACGCATCGACCTGGTGGCTATGGGTGGACTCGAACCACCGACCCCAGCATTATGAGTGCTGTGCTCTAACCGGCTGAGCTACATAGCCAAGCGACGCAGGGCCCGGACGCGACCGTCCGAGAGCCGCGCATTCTGCTCGCGGCCGTTGGCGGGGTCAAGCGCAGACGAGGCTCCGCGCCTGTACGCGCTGGCATTACCGCCCTTCGCCGCGGTCTGAGTGGCGGAACCGCAGAAGCGGACCGGCGCGGCTCGTCCGCGCTTGTCGACTTTGGTTGTGGCGCTTCCCGCCGCTGTGGCACAGTCCCTCGCATCTTGAGTTTGGAGTTCCGTCCCGTGATCGATCCGGACGGGTACCGCCCGAACGTTGGCATCATCCTGATGCACTCCACCGGCCAGGTGCTCTGGGCGCGTCGGGTGACGCGGGACGGCTGGCAGTTCCCGCAGGGCGGCATGAACAGTGATGAGACACCGTTGGAGGCGATGTACCGCGAGCTTGACGAGGAAGTAGGCCTGGGGCCGGACCACGTCGAACTGCTGGGCGCCACTCCGGGGTGGCTGCGCTATCGCCTGCCGCGGCGCTGCGTGCGCCCCGGCAAGCGGCCCCTGTGCATAGGCCAGAAACAGGTGTGGTTCCTGCTGCAGCTCAAGGCCGAAGAGGCCGCGGTGCGGCTCGATGCCCACGAGCGGCCGGAGTTCGACAGCTGGCGCTGGGTCGACTTCTGGTATCCGCTGGAGCACGTGGTCAGCTTCAAGCGGCGGGTCTACGCCCAGGCTTTGAAGCACCTCGCTCCCTTTGCCGAACAGGCCTGTGGCGCGAGCATTCTGGAGTTTGCACCGCCGAGCCTGGAGGCCGATGTCGCGGTGCCGAGGCGTGAGCGACGCGCGGCCGCGCGGGAGGCGGCGGGCGGAGGTCTCTGAACCGTTCGTCGGCTGCGGCGGAAGTCTTGTTGACACTCATTCGCATTCGCGCTTGAATGGCGGCCAACGTCCCCCGATGGGCTTCCCGCCATGTACGTCTGCCTTTGCCACGGCGTCACCGACAAGGCCATTCGCGAGGCCGCCGAGAAGGGTGTAGATGGCTTGGCCGAGCTGACCGCATCCACCGGCTGCGGCGGCAGCTGCGGTTGCTGCCGGGAGCTGGCGCTTCAGATCCTCGACGAAACCCGCGCCTGCGCGCTGCCCGTACTCGCCTGAGCCGCGGCAGCAGATTCAACACGCCCGTGTGCCTTCGAGCAGGGGACAAGGCTGACGCCTGACGCGGGTCGTCGAAGCCCCGTGGCGCGTGGCATCCGCGCTTTCCTTCGAAGTCCACAATTCCCGTCTTGCCTCGCCGGCTTGCGAATCCGAGCTCTGCAGCGCGCGAAGTGGGTATCGACCGCGTTTCGCGCCCTCGGTGCTCCGAGTCCTGCCGTCAGATGCGTCAATCTGATACCCGCCGGGAAAGCGCTCCGTTTCAGGGCTCGCACCATCAGACGACAGCCGCCACCCGGCTTGTGTCCCGGCCATCCGCAGGGTCTGAGAATGCTTCCGATTGGGGTTTCGTCATCGCCGCACGGGCGTGGCTAGAGTAGCCGCCCAGCCCAACCACTCCAGAGACGCCCATGAAAGGCGACGCCAAGGTCATCCAGCTTCTCAATCGCGTGCTCTACAACGAGCTGACCGCGATCAACCAGTATTTCCTGCACGCCCGCATGTTCCAGAACTGGGGTCTGAAGGAACTCGGCGACCACGAGTACCGCGAGTCGATCGACGAAATGAAACATGCCGACAAGCTGATCGAGCGGATCCTGTTCCTCGAAGGCCTCCCCAACCTGCAGCAGCTCGGCAAGCTCCTGATCGGCGAAACCCCGAAGGAAGCGCTGGAGTGCGACCTCAAGCTCGAGCATGCGGCGGTGCCCGACCTGAGGGCCGGGATCAGCCACTGCGAGCAGGTGGGTGACTATGTCTCGCGCGATCTGCTCACCGACATACTTGAGTCCGAAGAAGAACACATCGACTGGATCGAGACCCAGCTCGACCTGATGCAGCGTCTCGGCGAGCAGAACTATCTGCAGACCAAGCTGGGCAGCAGCGGCCACTGATCTGCCTCCCGCACGCGCTGTGAGCCGCGCATCGTCGCCAAGGTGCGCGGTTGCAGCAAAGTGCGGCTGCTGACTGCGCGCCAGGCTTCGCGTCACTGCCGGTCACAGTATGAAAAGCGCAGCGAATCCACCGCCACGCTTCGCCTAGGCTGCACATTCGACGTGCGCCAGCTCAGGCGCAGACGAAGCAAGGTCAGGCCGCGAACCATCGAGCCGCATGCCCCTGGGCGAGACTGCGCGAATCCGTGTGCCCGTCCACATTGACCCTGCCATGTGGCAGGTCGAACCGACGCTGTGCGCCGCTATGATCGCGGGCCCAATCCATGCACACGGAGAAGCGCATGCGTCTGCCTTCCATCCAACCGCTGGCGGTGGCGCTGCTCGGCGCCCTGCTCGGCGTTGCGCTCGCTGCCTGCAGCCCCGCCGAACGCGTTCGCAGCGAGGTCGCCGCGCCAGCCGAAATCGCGCTGCCGGTCGACATCGCCTTTGAAACCTTCACCCTGCCCAACGGGTTGCGCGTGGTCGTGCACACCGACCGCAAAGCACCGATTGTGGCGGTGAACGTCTGGTACCACGTGGGCAGCAAGGATGAGCCCGCCGGCAAGACCGGATTCGCGCATCTGTTCGAGCATCTGATGTTTCAGGGCTCCGAGAACTTCAAGGGCGAGTTCTTCGGGCCCTTCGAGCAGGTCGGTGCCACCGGCCAGAACGGCACCACCAATACCGACCGCACCAACTATTTCCAGAACGTGCCCACCACCGCACTCGACATGGCGCTGTGGATGGAGTCCGACCGCATGGGCCATTTCCTCGGCGCCATCGAACAGGGATTGCTCGACGAGCAGCGTGGCGTTGTGCAGAACGAAAAGCGCCAGGGCGAAAACCAGCCCTACGGTCAGGCCTGGGAGCGTCTGTCCAAGGCCATGTACCCCGAAGGCCACCCGTACAGCTGGAGCGTGATCGGCTCGATGGCCGACTTGAATGCCGCGACCCTGGACGACGTGCGCAGCTGGTTCCGCACCTGGTACGGCCCGAACAATGCGGTGCTGGTGCTGGCTGGCGACATCGATCTGGAAACCGCACGCGAGAAGGTGACCCGCTACTTCGGCGACATCCCGCCCGGCCCGGTCACCACCCAGCCTGCGGTCGACGTCGCCAAGCGCGAGGTGTCCACCCGCGAAGTGCTGCCCGATCGCGTACCGCAGACCCGTGTGTACCGAGCCTGGAATGTCGCCGAGGTGACCGACGACGACGCGGATCGCCTGCAGCTCATCACCCAGCTGCTGGGCGGCAGCCGCAGCTCGCGGCTGGACCGTCGTCTCGTCCACACCGACAAGCTGGCAGACAGCGTGTCCAGCTTCTTGCTCGCGGGTCAGCTCGGCAGCCGTCTGCTGGTCTTCGTTGACGTCAAGCAGGGCGTGGAGCCTGAAGCGGTCGAGCGCGTGCTGGACGAGGAACTCGCGCGCCTTCTGAGCGAAGGCATCAGCGACGAGGAGCTTGCGCAGGCGCGTACCGTGTTCGAGGCCGGGTTCATCCGCGGCATCGAGCGTGTTGGCGGCTTCGGCGGCAAGTCCGATGTGCTTGCGCAGTGCACGGTCTACACCGGCAACCCGGGCTGCTTCCGCGACGAGATGCGCACGATTCTGGCGGCGACGCCCGCCGAACTGCAGGCGACCGCCCGGCGCTGGCTCGCCAGCGGCGATCACACCCTCGTCGTGGTTCCGGGCACGCGCCCGCCCTCGCCACCGGATGTGCGCAGCCTGGAGGAAGGCCAGGAAAGCCTTGCCCTCGCCGAGCCCGTGCCGGCGCCGGGCCTGCGCGCCCTGCCAGTAGGCGTCGACCGCTCGACCGGCGTGCCGCAGACCACAGAGTTTCCTGCGCTGAGCTTTCCGCCGCTGGAGCGCGCCAGGCTCTCCAACGGCGTGCAGGTGGTGCTGGCGCAGCGCCATGACGTGCCGGTGGTGCAGCTCAGCGTCGAGTTCCGCGGCGGCTACACCCTGGACCAGGGCCGCACGCTGGGAACCGCAGGCTTTGCCATGAACATGCTCGATGAAGGCGCAGGCGAGCTTGACGCACTCGCGTTCGGTGCGCGCGCCGAAGCGCTGGGCGCGAATATCGGTTCAGGCGCCGGCCTCGACAGCGCCAACGTCTTCCTGTCTGCCCTGCGCGACAACCTCGACCCCTCGCTCGCGTTGCTCGCCGACACCCTGCTGCGCCCGCGCTTCGACACCGCGGACATCGAACGCGTGCGGCAGAGTTGGATCGCCAGCATCCGCCAGGAAAAGGCGCGGCCGAATGCGATCCCGCTGCGCATCCTGCCGCCGGTGCTTTTCGGCGAAGGCCATCCGTATGCGATTCCCTTCAGCGGCAGCGGCACTGAAGAGTCGATTGCCGCACTCAGCCGCGACGAGCTGCTGGCCTTCCACCGCGAGCAGACGCACCCGGGCCTGGCCACGATCGTCGCGGTCGGCGCCATCACCCTCGACGAACTGGTTCCGCTGCTGGACAAGCATCTGGCTGACTGGAAAGCCGAAAGCTCGGCACCCGCCGTGCCTGCGCTGCCGCGGGTCGACGTGCCGCAGGGCCAGCGAGTGTTCCTGGTCGATCAGCCGGGCGCAATCCAGGCCAACATCCTCGCGGGTCAAGTTGTGGCGCCGACCAAGGATCCGCGTTCGATGGACTTCGACGTCGCCAACGGCGTGCTCGGCGGCACCTTCTCCTCGCGCCTCAACATGAACCTGCGCGAGGACAAGAGCTGGTCCTACGGCAGCTACAGCTTCGCGCCGGCTGCGCTCGGCCAACGCCCGTGGATCGTATCGGCGCCGGTGCAGATCGACCGCACCGTCGACGCCATCGCCGAGATCAAGCGCGAGCTGCGCGAATTCACCGGCGCCCGCCCGCCGGCCGCCGACGAGGTCGAGAAGATCAAATCGCGCAACGTGCGCGGCATGCCGGGCTCGTTCGAAAGTGCCGGAGCCGTGCTGGGCCAGGTGAGCGGCATCCTGCGCTACGACCGCCCCGACGACTGGCCGCTGCAGTACCAGAAGCTGCAGGAGTCGATGACCCTCGATCAGGTCCGCGTTGCTGCCGGCGCGATCAACCCCGATGCCCTGACTTGGGTGATCGTCGGCGATCTCGCCAAGATCGAACAGCCGGTGCGCGAACTGTTCGGCGCTGACGTGCCGGTGCAGGTGCTGGATGCGGATGGGGAGGTGGTGGAGTGAAGCGCTGCGGCTGATCGGCCGCGCGCAATGCCTGTAAACAGCAACGCCGCCGGATATCTCCGGCGGCGTTGCTGTTTGTGGGCCCCGAATCCTTGCCCGGCGGCCGCCAAGCTGTGTTCAGGCCTGCGGCATGCGATGGGGCCAGGCCTGGCTTGGCCCGGCGCGTATCAGGGTTGAGCGCTCTCTTTGGCCTCGAAGCCCGAGAGGAACAGGGGCAGTTCGATCAGTGCCAGATGTGAAGCAGGGTTGCCTGCACCATTGCCGAAGAACCCGGCGGCCATGGCTCCGTTTCGAGTGGGGTGGATGTCATAGACCGCTTCAAACATCTGGCTCTGCCCAATCGGAAATCGCGAAGGGGCCCAACGACCCTGATCGAAAATGGCTGTGCGCGGGCTCGGCAGTTCCATACCATCGCCCAGCTGGATATTCGAGAACGCTCCGCCGATGAGGAGTTGCGTTCCTCTCATCTGCAGAGCCCCTACGAAACCATCCACGCCTTGGTCTGGACCACCGACAGGGCGCCACTCAGAACCTGTCCAGAGCGCGATGTTACGTACCGCTACGGCGGACGCATCTCCGGTGTTGGCCTCGTAGAAGTTGCCGCCGACGTACAAACCTTCAGGGCTTGCCTGCAGCGCCCAAGCGTAAGCTGGGCCGCTGGGCATGTTCCGTATGAGCGCGAGGCCTGAGCCCGTGCCCGAGCCCAGGCCTTCCCATCGGACGCCGTTCCAACTGGCAATGCCTCGCGCCTCGATCGCTCCGGACGGATCTGAGGCGAAACGGAAGTTGCCGCTCACGTACAAACGTTCATCGAAACGCTCTAGCGCCTCGACGGTGCCTTGAACGCCGTTCATCACGCCAGATCCAAAGATGGTCCAGCCGTCAGCTTCAAGGCGCGCCAAAGACCGCGCCTCGATAACGGAACCAGCGGCGCTCACCTGTCCGAATGTTCCTCCCACCACAAGGCCTTCACCGTCTTGCAGCAGCGCTCGAACTATCCCATCCGTCCCCACGCCTGGTCCAAGTGGCGCAAGACTGGAGCCATTCCAGACTGCGAGCCGAGCGGACGGCGTTCGTTGATCTCCTTGCTCGATCATCGTGAAGGCGCCGCCCAGGACAAGCGTTTGGCCGTTCGATGCAAAGGCGAGTACCGGGCCGTCAAGGCCGGCACCGTCCGGTCCAAGTGCACGCCATCGGCTCCCATCGTGGCGCGCGACGCCGCCGGCGGCTACGCCGCCAATCGTGCTGAAAACACCGCCAGCAAACAGTTCACCGAGGTGCTCGTGGAGTTCGAATATGGCGCCGTTCGCGCCACCACCCGCCGAGGTACCAAGGGCGGTCCAGTTACCGCGGTTCAATTGGGCCACGTGATTGACGATTTTTTGGGGCGCACCACCCGTCCATCCAAACTCCCCGCCGATGAGGTCGCCCGCGCTGGATGTGGCGAGTGTGCGGACCTCTGAGGCACCTCCTCCGATCGGTTGCGGTGATGCGGGCTCCCACGCACTGCCGGTCCAGCGGGCGAGCTTTGGACTCGCTGCAGTGCCCGCGATGCTGAAACGTCCGCCAGCGAGCAAGCTCTCGGCGTTCGAATGCAGGGCCAGGACTCGACCGTCGAGGCCAGCGCCTACGGCGCTCCATTGACTTCCATCCCACCGTGCAATGTTCCGAACATCGACCGGGTTGGCGGCCCCCGCATCCACCGTCGAAAACTCCCCACCCAGATACAGGGCTCCGTCGTAGACGGCCAGGCGGAGCGCCAGGACGCTGGATCCGCCTGCCAGTGCGCCACCGCCCTCGGTGCCGACAACCCGCCACGCGCCCTGGCTCCAACGTGCAATGCGACGGCCACCCGTGGGGCGGTGACCGCTGATGGGAAGCATGTTCAGAATGCCAGCAATATGGAGCTCGCCTTGGAAAACAGCGACCGATTCAATCCAGCCCTCCCATCGACCGCTGCCTGGCCCCACGGGCGAGAACGAGGATCCGTTCCACAAGGCGATGTTGCTGAACTGCTCGCCGCCGGTCTCCGCGTTGAATTCTCCTGCGACATAGAGACCCGCCGGGGTGGATAGCAGAGCGTTGACCGTCACGGGGTCAATGTCGCTCTCTCCTTCCAAGCGATGCCAGGTGGCGCCATCCCAGATGGCAATCTGCTTCACCATCAGAGCATTGTTGTCTCCCAGCATGGCCTTGCCGAAGTTCCCTGCGACTATCAGCACGCCCTCGTGGATCACCAAGGCGTTCACGGAGGCGTTGACGCCGTTGGACGAACTGCTGCCCAGCGCCGACCAGCTTTGTGTTTTGGGATCGAAGCGCGCGATGTTGTTGACAGTGACATCACCGCATAAGCTGAAGTAGCCGCCGACGTAGATGCCACCGTCCGGCGCTTCCACCAGCGCGTTGACCGGGCCGTTGCAGCCGGCACCCAGCCCCAGCGAAGACGCGGAGCCGGCAAGGTCGAGACCGTGAACGGGTTCAGTCGTCGCGAGCGCGCAGGCAGGCGAGAGACAGAGCAGCGCCAGCGCTGGCCGCAGAAGTGAGGAACGCAGAATATTCATCGAAGCTCTCATCAGACAGGTAAGCGGCGGGAACTCTAGGAAGTCTATGCCGAAGCGGCAACTGGAAGCGCAAACGCTCTTGCTGGCATTGGACCATGCTTTGGCAGCTCCGACGCGCGCCGGGCAGGCCGGGGCGCGCGCGACTTGCGGACTATCGCCTCGTTCTTGAGGCAGGGTGCGCGCTTGCTGAATGGCGCTGCTTCTATTGGCGCTGCGCGTCAGCCTGCGCTCGCTAGACTCCGCGAGGTCAAGAATTCCGAAGCTCCAGCCATGTCGTCTCGCCTCCACGTTGCCCTTCTCGCCGCCTTTGCCGTGCTGCTCCCTGCCTGTACCTGGGTCAAGATCGAGCCCGAGGCCAAGTAGATCCGCGTGGTGGACATCAGTGCCGACATGGGCCGCTGCGGTGCGATGCTCAGCGAGTTCGTTGTTGGCGTGCGCGACCGCGTGGCTTTCGTGGACCGGAACGCCACGAAGGTGCGCGATGAGCTGGAGACGCTGGCGCGCAACTAAGCCGCGGCTATCGAAACAGCTATCCAAAAGACAATGCGCATACTGGCGAAACTCTCGTAGGGTTGACGACGAAGAGATGAAATCTTTGAACAATGGCTGCCGCAAGAAAGCCGAATTCTAGTGGCTTGGAACTCAGAGCGTCGCGGCGCTAGCTTGAGGGTGGCGCTCGGACATATCATGTGTCGCGAAGGGAGCTGGCCTGTCCGATGCCACCTGCGCCCGCTCGCCTTGACAGGGCTGTTGTCCGCTGGTCAAGTCGCGTGCTCGCTCTCGCGCCAGCAAGGTCCCGCGCCGACTTCACGCCGCCGGGTCTGGCTCGACGCGCCCTGCCCAGCCGAGTTGCCCCATGCCTGAAGCGATCAATCCCAAGACTGCGTATCTTCTCGTCCTGCTGTTGATCTTCGCTCTGCCGTGGCTGTTCTGGCGCTTGGCCCGCACGGACGACGTTGCGCCCTTGCCGGTCGTGCAGATTGTGGCCGGCATCCTGCTGGGGCCGGGCATCGCCGGCGCGCTGTTCCCCGAAGCGCACGACGCGCTGTTCACGCCCACGGTCGTCGACAACCTCAACGGCATCGGGTTCTGGGCGGTGATCGTGTTCCTGTGGCTGGCCGGCATCGAGCTGGACCTCAAGAAGGCGTGGGTCGGCCGCCGCGAAACCGCCGTCACCGCGGGGCTGGCGCTGCTCCTGCCGCTGCTGTTGGGCGCTGTGACTGCGCACTTCCTGCTGCTCTGGCAGCCGGGCCTGATCGGCCCGAAGGCGTCGGAGTGGCAGTTCGTCGCCGGCGTCGGCATGGGCTGCGCCGTGACGGCGCTGCCGATCCTGATGCTGCTGATGGAGAAGCTCGGCATTCTGCGCACGCCGCTCGGTCAGCGCGTGCTGCGCTATGCCAGCCTGGACGACATCGCGATCTGGGTGGTGCTGGCCCTGATCCTGGTCGATGCCGATCGGCTGCTGCACCAGCTGGGCTTCCTGATGACCTTCGCGGTGCTCGCACCCTGGGTGCGCCGCGGCCTGCGCAGGGTCGGCGATGTCGATCGCTGGGCGCTGGGCCTGGTCTGGCTGCTGGCCTGTGCGCTGGCCTCCGATGCCGCGGGTCTGCACTTCATGGTCGGCGCCTTCCTGGCAGGTGTGATCATCGACCGCGAGTGGTTCAAGGAGGAGCACTACGACCTGGTGCGCCACCACGTGCTGCTGCTGATGATGCCGGTGTTCTTTCTGTCCACGGGCCTGCGCACCGAGTGGGACGCCGGTGGCGCGACCGTGTTCATCGTCGCCGCCGCACTGCTGGCCGCTTCGGTGGCAGGCCAACTGGCGGG
>JBIJCA010000149.1:0-10732 GCA_044344935.1 Aquimonas sp.
GGCCATCGCGAGTAGGGCTGAGGATGAGCTGCCCCGGCGGGCTCGGGGCGAAACCTCCGCGCGGACCATCATTGCTTTGCCCAAGCGGGAGTGATTCATGTCCGAACAGTCGATCGAGAGCAATGCCGCGCTTGGTGCCGAAGACGCCCGAATCGAACTCGCCGCCACCTCGATCCGCGATGCCTTCGAAGGCTACAACGGGCACTTCCGCGCCATCACGCAGCGCGCGCGCGGTCGCTTTGAACGGGGCGACTGGATGGGCGCACGCTCGGATGCCGTAGAACGCATTGAGCTCTACGACCGCTGCGTGGCTGCAGCGGGTGCGCGCCTTTCCGCGCAGCTCGAGGGTCAAGCCCAGAACAAGGGCCTGTGGGCGCGCATCCACGCGCGCTATGCCGAGCTGGTGGCGGGGCTGCTCGATCAGGAGCTGTACAAGACCTTCTTCAACACCCTGACGCGGCGATTCTTTGCCACGCGCGGCGTGGATGCGGCGATCGAGTTCGTGGCGCTGTCGATCGCGCCAACGGATCGGATCACCCACCCGGTCGCGCGGCGCAGCTATGCGGTGAGCGGCGATCCCGGTCAGGTGTTCGCGCGAGTGCTCGATGACTACCCGTTCGCGGTGCCCTACGCCGACCCGCAGGACTGCGCGCGCAAGCTGGCTCAACGGGTGGGCGAGCAGCTCGTGGACTGGGAGCAGCCCGCCGTGCGCGGGCTCGAGCTGATGGAAACCGTGTTCTACCGGGAGCGCCGCGCCTACCTGGTGGGGCGCGTCTACGGCGAAAGCCGGTTCGCACCGATCGTCATTCCGCTGATGCACGCCGAAGGCGGCCTGCGCGTCGACGCCCTGATCACCGATCGCGCCCAGGTCGCAGTGCTGTTCGGCTACACCCGCAGCTACTTCCACGCCGATCTGGAAACCGTCGGCGACGCCGTGGTGTTCCTGCGCACCCTGCTGCCGCACAAACCGGTGGATGAGCTGTACACCGTGCTGGGTCGCGCCAAGCAGGGCAAGACCGAGCGTTACCGGCACTTCTTCGCGCATCTGCAGCGTCACCCGGACGAGGCCTTCGTTCACGCCGACGGCGAGCGCGGCATGGTGATGGCGGTGTTCACCCTGCCCAGCTACCCGGTGGTGTTCAAGCTGATCCGCGACCGCTTCGCGTATCCGAAGAACATGGCGCGTGCCGAGGTCGAGCAGAAGTACCGGCTGGTCTTCCATCACGATCGGGTAGGCCGGCTGGTCGACGCCCAGTTGTTCAGACACCTGCGGTTTCCGCGGCGCCAGTTCGCGCCAGCGTTGCTGGAGGAACTGCTCGAAGGCTGCCGTGAAACCGTGCAGGCCGACGGCGATGACCTCGTGTTCTCTCACTGCTACATCGAGCGCCGTCTGCGTCCGCTGAACCTGTATCTGCGAGAGATGCCGGCCGAGCAAACGCTTGCCGCCATCGTCGACTACGGCCAGGCGATCAAGGACCTCGCGCGCAGCAATATCTTTCCCGGTGACCTGCTGCTCAAGAATTTCGGCATCAGCCGCGCCGGGCGGGCGATCTTCTACGACTACGACGAGCTCTGCTTCGTTACCGAGTGCCGCTTCCGTGCGCTGCCGACCGCGCGCAGCGACGACGAGGAAATGCACGCCGGGGCCTGGTACCACGTCGACGAGAGCGACGTCTTCCCCGAGCAGTTTCCGCAGTTCCTGGGCCTGTCGGCGGAACTGCGAGAGGCCCTGCTGCAGGCCCATGGCGAGATCTTTACGGTCCGCTGGTGGCTTGATCTCCAGCGGAGCATTCGCGACGGTGCGCTCGCCGACGTGCCGCCGTATCCAGCGCGACTGCGTCTGTAGCGGTCGGGCCCGCGCTGGCGCCGATACTGCTGACTTGGCGCCGTCACCAAACCCGTCCAGACTCCGCGGGCCGCGACCGGAGAGCCTGTGCCGATCGCGTCATGAGGCGGCCGCCGTGGTCGCCACCGCCGGATGCGGGGCCGGGGAGGGCACGCGCATCTTCGCGGACTGATCGCTTCCGCAGCGCGCCTGTGGCCGGATGCCGCGGCCCGCGGCTCATGGAGTGTCTATGTTCCTGTCCCTGCGTGGACGTCTTGCGCCTGCCGGCAGCGCGCTGGCGTCGCTGTGCCTGATCGTCGCCGGCAGCGCCCGCGCCGATGTCTTCATCAACGAGTTCCACTACGACAACGACGGCACCGACAGCGGTGAGCGCGTCGAAGTGATCGCGCCCGCAGGCACCCCGCTGAGCGGCTGGAAGATCGTGCTCTACAACGGCGGCGACGGGCGCCAGTACGCAAGCTTCAACCTCGCCGGCACGACCGCCAACCAGTGCGGTGGCCACGGCACCGTGGTGGTCAATGTTCCCGGTATCCAGAACGGCGGGCCCGACGGCCTGGCACTCGTCAACGCCAGCGGCGCAGTGGTGCAGTTTCTGAGCTACGAAGGCGGCTTCACCGCCATCGACGGCCCCGCTGCCGGCCAGGCCGCCCTGCCGATCGCGACCGCGGAGACCAGCACCACGCCCGTAGGCCAGTCGCTGCAGCTGGCCGGCAGCGGCAGCCGCGCCAGCGATTTCACCTGGCAAGCGCCGCGCACCGCCAGTTTCGGTGCCTGCAACGCCGGCCAGACCCTGGTCGCGGCAGGTGGCGGCAGCAGCAGCGCGCTCAGCAATGGCGTCACCCGTACCGGGCTGGCCGCCAGCGCCGGCAGCAGCCTCGCCTTCACCCTCAACGTGCCGGCCGGGGCCAGCAACCTGCGCTTCGCGATGAGCGGCGGCAGCGGCGACGCCGACCTGTATGTCCGCTTTGGCAGTGCGCCGAGCACGACGGTCTACGATTGCCGGCCGTTCCAGACGGGCAACACCGAAACCTGCAGCTTCGCCAGCCCACAGGCCGGCACCTGGCATGTGTCGATCCGCGCCTACACCAGCTTCAGTGGCCTGAGCCTTGCGCCGAGCTTCGACACCGTGACCGCGCCGCCGTCCGGCTACTACGGCGGCGTGCAGACGGGCAGCGCCAGTGCGCTACGCGCCAGCCTGCATGCGCTTATCGATGACCACACGCGCATTCCGTATACCGCCAGCACCACTGACACCTGGGATGTGCTCAACCAGGCGGAGCAGGATCCACTCAACAGCGGCCGCGTGCTCGACGTCTACAAGAACGCGTCCTACGCCAAGGTGGCCGGCGGCAACACCTTCTACAACCGCGAGCACACCTGGCCGAACTCGCTGGGCTTTCCCAACGACGGCCCGACCAACTCGGCCTACACCGACCTGCACATGCTGATGGCCTCCGACATCGCCTACAACTCGGCGCGCGGCAACAAGCCCTACGACAACTGTCCGAGCGGCTGCACCGAGTATGCGACCGGCGCCTACGCGGGCCAGGGCGGCGGCAGCGGCGTCTACCCGGGCAACTCCAACTGGACCAACGCCAGCGTGTTCGAGGTCTGGACAAAGCTGAAGGGCAACGTCGCGCGCGCGATGTTCTACATGGACATCCGCTACGAAGGCGGCAGCCACGGTGGCACCGGCGCGGTTGAACCCGACCTGCGCCTCACCGACAACCTCGCGCTGGTGACCGGCACCTCGGGCAATGCCTCGGTCGGCTACATGGGCCGGCTCACCACCCTGATCCAGTGGCATCAGCAGGATCCGCCGGACGAGGCAGAGCGTCTGCGCAACGCCCTGATCCAGACCTATCAGGGCAACCGCAATCCCTTCGTCGACCAGCCGCAGTGGGTGGCCTGCATCTACCAGTCCGTCTGCAACTGAACGGCGGCGCCAGCGGCGTGAGTGCCGCCGCTGGCGTTTGCTCCAATCTCACGCGCCTGTGCTAGCGTGCTGGGCTGATTCACGGACGCGTCGCTTTGCCGGCGGCGCCTGGACACTGCAGCCCTCGCGAGGAACGAACCGATGTTCAAGAAGACCCTGCCCCTGTTGATCGTGCTGTCGCTGGCCGCCTGCTCGCAGTCGGAGGCGCCGCCGGCAGCAGCGCCCGCCGCGGCGCCCGCCGAAGCCCCGAAGCCGGCTGAACCCGCGCCTGCGCCCGCAGAGCCCGTCAAGTCGCCCATCGAGCTGGCGGTTGCCGGCCCCGCCCGCAGCCCCGAAAACGTCGCTCGCGACGCGTTCCGCAACCCGGTGCAGACGCTCGGTTTCTTCGGTGTCGATCCGAGCCAGGTGGTGCTGGAAATCACCCCGGGCGGCGGCTGGTACACCGAGATCCTGGCCCCGCTGCTCCGCGACAGCGGTCGCTACCTCGCCGCCGTGGTCGACCCGGCCAAGGCTGCCAACGAGCGCGCGGCGGAGTACTACGGTACTGCGCTGAAGAATTTCCAGGAAAAACTGTCCGGAAACGCTGAAGCTTTCGGCAAGGCTGCGGTGGTGCAGTTCGACCCGGCCGCTCCGGTGTTTGGCGCCCCCGGCTCCGTCGACACCGTGCTGACCTTCCGCAACGTGCACAACTGGATGCCCTCGGGCGCGGCTCCGCTGTACTTCAAGGGTTTCCATGACGTGCTGCGCGAAGGCGGCACCTTGGGCATCGTCGAGCACCGCGCGGCCGAAGGCACCGAGCCTGATGGACGCAGCGGCTACGTGACCGAGGCGCAGGTGATCGCGCTGGCCGAGGCCGCGGGTTTCCAGCTGGTCGAGAAGTCCGAGATCAACGCCAATCCGAAGGACACCCGCGATCATGCCAACGGCGTGTGGTCGCTGCCGCCGGTGCTCGACGGCGGTGATGAGGACCGCGAGAAGTTCGTCGCCATCGGCGAGTCCGATCGCATGACCCTGCGCTTCGTGAAGCCGGCGGCGCCCGCTGAGGAAGCTGCGGCGGACGCGGGTGAGAGCGAGCCGCCCGCCAAGGGCTGATCGCGACAGGTGCAGCCCGACGCCCGGCAGGCCGTTTCGCCTCGGCCTGCCTGTGCGGTCAGCGGATGTCGCGCCAGCTCGTCGTCTGTCCCCAGGCCTGCGATCAAGTCGGACGTTCCGTACGCGATGCGGATCCACGCAAGGGGAAGCGCCCGCCAGGGTGTTTCCCCTTGCGTCTTGGGGTGGGGAGTGATCCTCCAGCCCACCTGCAGTCCGGGGCCGCGGCAGCCGCATGCATTGTCTCTCTTGGGCGGAAGCGAGCCGGTCCGGAATGCTGATTGCGCTGAACAAACCTTTCGGTGTGCTGTGCCAGTTCACAGACGCGGACGGCCGGCCCACGCTCGCCGCCCATGTCGATACGCCTGGTGTCTATCCGGCGGGTCGACTCGACGCGGATTCCGAAGGTCTGCTGCTGCTGAGTGATGACGGCGCGCTGATCGCACGCATCACCCAACCCCGGCACAAATGGCCGAAGACCTATGTGGTGCAGGTCGAGGGCGCGGCCGATGAAACGCAGCTGCGCGCGCTCGCTGCCGGGCCGACGCTCGCCGACGGCCCCTGCCTGCCTTGCGCGGTCGAGCGCCTGGCTGGGCCGCCGGAGTGGCTGTGGCCGCGCGACCCGCCGGTTCGGTACCGCAAGTCGGTGCCCGAGAGCTGGCTGCAGGTGGTGCTCCGCGAAGGTCGCAACCGCCAGCTGCGGCGCATGACCGCGGCGGTCGGCCTGCCGACCCTGCGTCTGCTGCGCATGGCTATCGGGCCGCATGTGCTCGACGGCCTGCCACCCGGCGCCGTTCGGGTGATTGATCCGGCACCGGCCGCGTCGACGGTCGGAGCCGACACGGTGCATCCGCGCGAACATCGAAAGAACCGGACAGCCCGACCGATTCCGTCTGCCCCTCGCCGGCGCTGACTACAGACCCGCGGCATCGCTTTGAGTACCATCGCGCTTCCTTTGTCGGGTTGGAGTCGAATCCATGAATGATCGTCCTGCAGTACCCGCAGCGGAGGCGCTTTCCGCCACCGCCAGCAATACCCTGATCCGCAACACTTTCATCCTGCTGAGCCTGGTGCTGGGAACTTCTGCGGTCGGCGCCGGCGTCGGCCTGGGCCTGAACCTGCCGGCCGGGCTCGGCATGTGGCTGGTGCTGATGGTGGTCTTCATCGGCGGCCCCTTCGTCATTTCCCGGATCGGCAACGGCCAGGCGCAGATCGGCGTCACCTTCGCCTGGGCCTTCCTGGTTGGTCTGCTGCTGAGCCCGATGGTCGGCATCTACCTGAGCTTCCCCGGTGGCACCAGCATCGTGCTCAACGCCTTGGCCACCACCGCCGTACTGTTCACCGCGCTGGCGGGTTATGCGGTTGTTTCGCGCAAGAACTTCAGCTTCATGGGTGGCTTTCTCGCGGTCGGCCTGATTGTGGTCTTCGTTGGCATCATCGCGAACCTTTTCCTGCAGATGCCGATGCTGTCGCTGATGATCTCGGGCGCCGCGGTGCTGCTGATGTGCGGCTGCATCCTCTGGGAAACCAGTCAGCTGATCCATGAGCCCAACGTCAACCCGGTGATGGTGACCGTCAGCCTGTTCGGCAGCATCGTGGTGCTGTTCTCGCACCTCCTGCGGCTGTTCTCGTTCTTCTCGGGCGAGGATTGATCGCGGGATCGCGTCAGGTTCGATTTGCAAGGGGCCCTTCGGGGCCCCTTCTATTTGGCTGGTTGTTCGTTGCGAAGAGCGAAGGGCTGATGAGCGAGAAGGCACCGGACCCGGAGCGCTCATAGGGTGGGCCCTGGCCCACCATGAGCCGCGCGCTTGCATCAGTTGCCGACCGCCGCCGGTCCCACGCCTACTCCGGTGTTGCGCCTCGCGCGCACCTGCGTGGTAACGGCACAAACCGAAGCCTCGACCTTGCCCGTCCGTCGCCCAAGCCCTACCGTAACCGCCCGCTTCGAACGCTGTCTTCGATGACCATGAGTACCCCTGACCACACCCCGCCCGCCGAGGAACCGCGCGCCGTCGAGCGCTGGTTCGCGAACTACTCGAACGACCACCGCGATACCACCAACCAGACCATCCATGTGGTCTGCGTGCCGCTGATCCTGTGGTCGGTGATCGCCCTGCTGTGGACGATTCCGGTGCCGGCGGCGCTGGGCCGCGATGGCGCATGGGCCGGGCTGGCGATGGCGGTGGCGGCGATCTACTACTACCAGCTGTCGCGGGCGCTGGGCCTGGTGATGGCGATCAAGCTCGTCGCCTTCGGCTTCCTTACCCATCTGCTGTACGCCGCGCTCGGCGCGGAGAATCTTCTTTGGCTGGCGATTGGGATATTCGTGCTGGCCTGGATCGGCCAATTCATCGGCCACCGCTACGAGGGCAAGAAGCCGAGCTTCTTCACCGACCTCGTCTACCTGCTGATCGGCCCGGCCTGGGTGATGGGCAAGCTGATGCGCCGGCTGCGCATTCCGATCTGAGCGAGCTCGCGCCGACTCAGGCCGCGATGCCGGTCAGCTTGAGCAAGGCCTCGGCGTACTTGGCCCGCGTCGCCTCGATGATCTGCGCCGGCACCCGTGGGCCGGGCGCGGTCTTGTTCCAGTCCAGCGTCTCCAGGTAATCGCGCACAAACTGCTTGTCGTAGCTCGGCGGGCTGATGCCCACCTGGTACTGATCCGCCGGCCAGAAGCGCGAGGAGTCCGGCGTCAGCATCTCGTCCATGACGATCAGTCTGCCGTTCTCGTCGAGGCCGAACTCCAGCTTGGTGTCGGCGATCAGGATGCCGCGCTCGGCGGCGTAGGCAGCCGCAGACAGATAGATCTTCAGCGTCGCCGCGCGCACGGCCTCGGCCAGCTCGCCGCCGATCAGCTCGACCACGCGGTCGAAGCCGATGTTCTCGTCGTGATCGCCCACCGCGGCCTTGGTTGACGGGGTGAAGATCGGTTCCGGCAACACCTCGGCCTGACGCAGGCCGGCCGGCAGGGCGATGCCACACACGCCACCCGTGCGCTGGTAGTCCTTCCAGCCCGAGCCGATGAGATAGCCGCGGGCGATGGCCTCGACGGGCAGCGCTTTCAGCTTCTTTGCGACCACGCTGCGCTTCGCGTACAGGGCAAGGTCGGTGCCCGCGGGCAGCACGCTGGCCAGCGGCGTCGACGACAGATGATTCGGCTGCAGCGCGGCCGTCTGCGCGAACCAGAAGTTCGACATCCGGCAGAGGATCTCGCCCTTGCCGGGGATCGGGTCGGGCAGCACCACGTCGAAGGCCGACAGCCGATCGCTGGCGACGATCAGCAGTTCGTTGCCCGGCAGGCTGTAGACATCGCGCACCTTGCCCCGGTGCAGCAGCGGCAGGTCAAGGTCGGACTGGTGCAGGGTCGTGGTCACGGCGATGGGTCCGGGCAGGGCGGAAAGCGCGACAGTCTAGCGGTGCAGGCGCGGGGCTCCCAGCCGGACGGTAGCCGTGCCCGAAGCGGAGTGGGTCCGCCATCCGCTAACCTTGCGCCGATGACTCAGAACCCTGCCCCCTCTCCCGAAAGCCGCCCGCCCCGTCTGACGGTGGCGAGCGTACTCGCCGAAATGGCCGACGAGTTGTTCAGCCTTGACCGCGGTTTGCCTTACACCGCCTGGTGTGTGCTGCGTTCGCCAGGCGTGACTGCGCGGCGGTATGTCGAGGCACGCGATCCGCGATTGACTCGGCCGTTCCGGCTCGCGCTGACCGTGCTCGCGCTGAGCGCGCTTGTACTTCACTTCAGCGGCCAGGGAGCGCAATTCCTGGCGGGGCTGGCGCATGGCACGCGCGCGAGCACCGGCGGCACCTCGCCGGACGCTCTCACAGCGGCGATGTCGGCGCTGTTCGCCCGCTTCGACCTGGCGCTGGTGGCCTGCTGGGTGCCGGCAGTCGCGCTGGCCTTCACCAGGGCGCCACTGCGGCCCCGCCCCAATTTCGCCGAGGCCACGGCATTTTCGCTGTACGCCCTGGCGAGCCTTTTGCCCCTGCAGCTGGCTCTGCTGCTCGGCCTGCCGCTGTTGGGCGTGCAGCCCATGGGGTTCCTGATGGCGCTGCCTCTGGCGTGGTTGGGCTGGGCCGTCTGGGGTTATCTGCGGCCCTCTGGCTGGCGAGCGCTGGCGCTGTTGAGCATCCCTGTGCTCGCCGTATTCACCCTGTGCCTGCTGTTCGTTCTGCTGGTGTTCGCCTCGACTGCGATCTACCCGCTGCTGGCCTGACTGCACCGGGGCGATGGCAGTCGCGACCTCGCGCCCACAGCCTGCCGGTAGAATGCGCGCCATGACTCCTCGCGCCTTCCTCCTGGCCCTCGTGCTGGGCCTTGGTCTTTCCGCCTGCAGCCCCGGCGCTCCGGCTGGGGCCGCCGCGGTGGAACGTCCGCCCCAGCTCGGCATGTGCGCGAGCTGTCATGGTGTCGATGGCATCGCGCCCTCCCCGGGCAATCCCCATCTCGCAGGCCAGGATGAAAGCTACCTGCGCCTGTCCCTGCAGAAGTACAAGACCGGCGAGCGCCGTCATCCGCCGATGCAGGCGGTGGTCGGCGCCCTGCAGGACGCCGATCTCGACGCGCTGGCGCGCTGGTACGCGAGTCAGCCGCGCCAGGGTCAACGCGCTGCCGCCGCAGAGGCCGCAGCCTCCGGCGAAGGCGGCTAGGGTGCGCTTCACCGGGCGCGCGCTGGGCTTCACCTTCGGCTGGCTGCTGCTGCGGCATCCCGCGGGCGCCGTGCTCGGGTTCTGCGTGGGCTGGGCCTTCGATGCCGGCTGGCTGGCGCTGCGCACGCCGCGCCCGGCCCAGGGCGAAGACCCGTACGCCGTGCTGGAAGTCGAGCCCGAGGCCACGATGGCCGAGATCGACCTCGCCTACCGCCGCGCCATGTCGCGACATCATCCCGATCGCGTCGCCAACGAATCCGCCGCCGTGCGTCGCCGCGCGGAAGCCCGCGCGCGCGCGATCAACGCCGCCTATGACCGCATCCGCGCCGAGCGCGAGCGCTGAACATCGAACTCCACACCTCCCCGAGCCCGCCATGTCGAACTGCCTGATCGCGCCTTCCATCCTCTCGGCCGACTTCGCCCGTCTCGGCGAAGAGGTGCGCAACGTGCTCGCCGCCGGCGCCGACTGGGTGCATTTCGATGTGATGGACAACCACTACGTGCCCAACCTGACGATCGGCCCGCTGGTCTGCGAGGCTCTGCGCCGCCACGGCATCACCGCGCCGATCGACGTGCACCTGATGGTCGAGCCGGTCGACCGCATCATTCCGGACTTCGCCAAAGCGGGCGCCAGCCTGATCAGTTTCCACCCCGAGGCCAGTGAGCACGTCGATCGCAGCCTGCAGCTGATCCGCGACTCAGGCTGCAAGGCCGGCCTGGTCTTCAATCCGGCCACGCCGCTGCATCATCTCGATTATGTGATGGACCGGATCGATCTGATCCTGATCATGTCGGTGAACCCGGGTTTCGGCGGCCAGAGCTTCCTGCCCTCGGTGCTGCCCAAGATCCGCGAAGCGCGCGCGCGCATCCAGGCTTCCGGCCGCGACATCCGGCTGGAGGTCGACGGCGGCGTCAAGGTCGACAACATCGCCGAGATCGCGGCAGCCGGCGCCGACACCTTCGTTGCCGGCTCGGCCATCTTCAACGCGCCGGACTACGCCAAAGTCATTGCCGAGATGCGCTCTGAGGTGGCCAAGAGCCGGGATTAGGGATTCGGGATTGGGGATTCGTAGAGCTTCGGGAAGCTCGCTCTTGAGCCCCTCTCCCCGTGCGGGAGAGGGGTTGGGGAGAGGGGAAACCTTGCCGCGAGTCTTCCACCCTTCTCCCCCGACCAAGCTTCGCTTCGCTGGCGCTCCCGAGAGCGTCGGCTGCCA